>NZ_CP192096.1:0-12727 GCF_050955785.1 Nocardia sp. CA-084685 | reverse complement strand
CCGACCCGACCCGTGCCTGGTGTGGCACCGACACCTTCGCGCGCCCCGTCGAAATCGACTTCGCCACCACCCCCGGCCTGCGCGTCCACGGCCGCACCGGCTCCGGCCGCACCACCTTCGTCCGCAATCTGCTCACTCACCTGGCCCCCCACCCCGATCTCGAGTTCTTCGTCCTCGACGGCTCGACGCCCGACCCCCGCACCGGCGGATACCGGAGTCTGGCCGACCGCTGCACCAAGCTGGTCGGTGACGACCTGGCCGCCGCCAACAAACTGCTCACCGGCCTGGCCGCACAGCGCCGTCAGCGCGCGGCCGCCATCGGCTACCCCCAGATCGGACTGGGGACCCCCGACTACTGGGAGCAAGGCCCCACCGTCGACTGGCCGATGTGGATCGTCGTCATCGACGGCTACTCCACCTTCCTCGCCCCCGCCCAGGGCCGCAGCGCCGCCGCTCGCGCCCGCACCGCACTGGCACGGGAGAACAGAGACGCGGTCCTCGATCTGCTCATCAACGGCCCCCGGGTCGGCATCGCAGTCGTGCTCACCACCGGCGAGACCCTGCCCAAAGACCTGCGTGATCACCTGACCGTGACGATCTCCCTCGCCTGCGACCCCGAGCAGGTCACCAACGCGCTCGGCGCCAAGATCCGCAGCCACCCCGCCGCCAACCCCGCCGGATTCCGCCACATCGACATGGCCACCATGACGACCCCCGCAGGCGGCTACATCCAACTCCGGGTGCCCCTCACCCCCGCCCCCGAACTGGCCCCCTCGGCAGGGTCCGACCCCGCCGACCCTCCCGACCCCACCGACCCCGGCGGCCCCACCGACCCCGCGGGGGACGCCGGGGTCGGTGGGGCCGAGTCCAGCCGCCCCTCCGCCGACCCCACCACTGCGACCCCCCTCGCCCTCCCCGCCGCCCCTCCGCATTGAGCCGACGTACCTCCCGGGGTCGAGCGGGCCGCCAGGGGTCGACCCTCGGATAGCTGGCCCGACCCCGGCCCCGACCCCCGAGCATTCCCAGGGACGACCCCCACCGACCCGGCCCCGACCCCCGAGCGGCCGACCCCGACCCCCGAGCGGCCGACCCCGGCCCCCTCGACCCCGGAGGGGGCCGCATTCCCGATAGTCCGACCGGAAATGGTGCAAAAGGTGTGTAGGGCTGGTGGAGTTCGGCCCTCGAGGGAGGGGAGCAGGGCCAGTGGCTGGCATTCGGTTGGCGCCGCCGAAGAGAACGAAGGACGGGGATGAGGGCCGCAGCGTACGAAAACGCCAACACGGAGAGAACGACGTCGAATGAACCAACTTCCACGAAGACCTGGCGCGAGGCCATCGCCCGCGGACCCACACAACCACCGGAACCGCCCTGCGCACGGCCCTGCCCGGTCCGCGCCACCGGCCCCAACCGTCACCCCGCCGCCGCCAGGGTCGACGGGGGTCGGCCCTCGTCGACCCCCGTCCGTACCCCGGGGCCGACGGGGTGGCCCCCGGGGTACGTCGCCACGTCCTGGGTGTCGGCCCCCGGAGGTGACCGCCACGAACCCCCGACCCCCGCGAGGCGGTTGCGATCGACCCCGCATCGACCCCATCCGACCCCGGTCGAAATGGTGCAAAAGGTGTGTGGGGCTCGCGGATTCGCCAGGAGGAACGGCGAGAGATGGGGGGATCTGCTGCGCTGGCGACCGCGCGGAAGTGGGGTCGAAAAGCCTGACCGCGCATCAAAGAGTGCTAGAACGCTAGAATGCGAGCATGCTAGCGCAATCGTCTTTTCGTCCTGCCCGACACCCGATAGTCCACCCCTCATGAAGCCGTCCCCGCAGCCACCGCGTTCGTAGCGCGCCGACACCACCCCACACCAATGAACCCCAAAAGCATCGGCATCGAACACGTCGCCATCGTCGGCATCGCCTGCATCCCCGTCGCGTTCTGGCTGTTCTTCATCCACCCCCTCTGGCAGTTCTTCCACGGCGCTGTCGTCGTGGCCATCCTCGCCGGCGCTATCGCCTTGGCCGTTCAGGTCGTTCTCCACCGCAAGAAGACCGCCCGCCGCACCCTGGCCCGGCAGGAGGCCGAGCAGGCCGAGCGAGACGCCATCTGGGAACGAGACTCGGCCACCATCACCGACCAGGTCGCACGCTGCGCCGCCGATCTCCTGCACAACCCGATCCAGGCCGCCGACATCTGGGGCGAACTCGGCCTCGGCGAACCCGGCAACCACCCCACCCTCGACACCGAAACCTGCTCCAGCGGAGTCGAAGAAACCAGCTACGGCAGCCGGGTCTACCTGCTCATGCCCAGCAACTTCGCCAATCCCGCCGCCTACGTCAGCAAACTCCCCGAACTCGCCAACCACCTCGGCGTCGACGTCGTGCGCATCGTCCGCGTCACCGGCCGCCTCCTCGTACTCGACCTCGTCACCCGCGACCCCCTCACCACCCCGCAATGGCAGCAATGGCTGCAACCCTTCCCCGAACGCCTGCACACCGGGCTGGGCCGGATCGCCGAGACCTGGAGCGCCTGCGAACTGTGGACGCGGCTCGGGCTGGGCAGAGAACCCAACCACCGCACCGGCGACCCCGGCTCCTGGCCCACCGTGCTGCCCGGAGAACACAACGGCATACCCGACTCCGGTGTGTGGACGGTCCCTGTCGGCGCCTGCGTGCGCCTGACGATCCCCGACAACTGCTCGGCCAACGACTTCGCCAGCAAAGCCGACAAGATCGCCCCCGCCCTCGACGTCCCCGCGGTACGGGTGAAGTCCCGCGACGGAAACCAACTCATCTTGGAACTGCGCGTGGTCGACCCGATCGCCGTGCTGGCCTGGTGCCCGCTGATCTCGGTCCACGAGGTGCTCGACGCCGACGGGTCGGTGACCACCCGATACCGGCCCGTCGTGGCACCCAACTCGCTGAGCTGCCACGACGACTTCGACCTGGCCGTCAGCGACCAAGGCGAGATGGTCACCTTCAACCTCTCCAAGCACGGACACATCGTCATCGGCGGCCGCACCCGATCCGGCAAGTCGATCCTGCTCAACAACCTCGTCGCCCGGGCCATGCTGATGCGCGACACCAAGGTGCTGATGATCGACCCCAACGGCGCCGCCACCCCGCCCTGGTACCGCTTGCTGCACCGGGTGTGCGAGGAAAACGACGGCGACGCCGCCTGCGAAATCCTCCTGGACGTGCTCGACGAGATCGAGCGCCGCAAGCGAATCTTCCACCAAAAGAAAATCGACAAGATCACCGACTTCTCCGAGGACCTGCCGCTGTGGGTGCTCGCCATCGACGAGGCCGCCCTGTTCCGCAAGCACTCACGGTTCGGCGACCTGCTGGGCAAAGTGGCCGCCATCGCCCTCAAATACGGCATCGTCTTGATCGTTTCCCTGCAGAAGGTCTCCGAGGACAACCTGCCCACCGCCGTACGCTCCCAGCTGACCAACAGGGTCAGCCACGCCGTGAACGACGCCCAGGACTTCCGGGTCCTGCTCCCCACTGCCCCCGCCGTCTACGCCGAGGAAGTCCTCAAACTGTCCGTCCCCCAGGGCGTGGCGATCGGTCTGCTGGCCAGCCAATCCGACTTCGTCCGGATGCGCGGGTTGTTCCTGCCCACCCAGGCCTGCTTCGACATCGCCGACGCGATCCTGGCCGTCCGCAAACCCGAACGCGACCTGCCCTACCAAGACGACGAGGACACCGACACCGCTGAAACCCCCGCAACCTCCTCCAAGCCCACCAGCACGCCGCCCAAACCCCGCACCGCGCCGGCATCCGCACCACGCGAACGGGCCAGCGAACAGCACGCCAGCGGCAACATCTTGCTGCTCGACGACTTCCGCGGCGTCCGCTACTGCCTTGCACCGGACTGCAACAACCCGGTCCCCCAAGCCCACACCGGCCGTCCCGGGAAGTTCTGCTCGCCGAGATGCCGCCAGATCCACCACCGCCACAAGAACCGCAAACAACCGACCGAGGACTGACTGACGCGAGCGCTCGAAGCCATTACCAGCAAATATGTTTCGTAGCGTTGCGTGACGTTCCGTTGGCACTTTCGTTCGAGGGGAAAAAGCGGGCACCACATGAGGAGAATCGGTGCTCCCTCACGCGGTGCCGCCGAGCCCTACTCGACCACCGCGCTCACGTGACCGACCACCCCGACAGCGGCGCCATCAGTGGCCAACTGCCACCACCCGACACCCACCCCAGGAAGCGTTGGGCCAGATCATCCTCGGTCTCGGTGGCCATGCTTCGGCCCTGCAGCAGCTCGCCCGCACCAGGCGCGCATCGGGCACGAGATGTGTGAGCGGTTCCTCTCCCGCCTCGGATCGGCCGACGACAACCGCGACGCCGCACAGCTGATGATGGCCCGACTGCCAGGCCGAGCGGGATATCGAGCAGCACACCGAAGCTCTGCGGCCCTGGAGCGCTGGTCACCGTTCATCGAAAGCGGCCCCGCACGTAGGCCAGCAAACACACGAAATAGGTCCGCCCTTGAATCACTATGGGGTCGAGCCTATTTCGTGTGTGTATGGGACGTTTGGGCGCTCCTATGCGGCCTGTTGATCGAGCGCAGCGGCTCCGGAGTCGGTCAGCCGGACCGGGGTGGACGCGCCTTCGGCGACCTCCTTTGTCTGCGGATCGGAGAACGACCAGCCCACGAGTCCCGCGTCGAAGGCGTCCCGAACGAACTTGGTCTGGGCTTTCGACAGATCCTGATCGGTGTTGCGGAACCGAAGCCCCGCCCCGAGTTCCCCGTCGGGGCCGCGCGCACTCAGCACTGAGACGCGATCGGCGCGGATATCCTCGAGCAGCCGGTACTGATCGCGCTTGAATTGCCGCGCGGTGCCCTTCGAATCGGCTACGGCCTCACCGCCATGTTCCCCCGCCTCGACCTTCACGGGCTGCTCGGCCCGTGCGCTGTAGGCCCGCAGACCCGCCTCGGTGATCTTCACCGGCGCGAAACCCTCGCGGTTGGCCCTACCGAAGGCGATGAACTTGTGCCGCAACAACGATTCCAAGGTCTTGACCACGCCGTCGCCCACGCGCTTTCCCCCGATGTACCAGTCGAACTCCTCCGCCTCGGCGTCGATCACCACAACCGTCACCGACAGGCGACCGCGGGCCTCGGGATGCAGATCCCCGAGCATGGACAGCTGCGCCGGGGTCAGCCGCACCCGGGCAGGCCGCCTACCCGCGCCAGGAGCGTGCTGTACCGCGGTGTACCTCTCCAACTGCTTCGCCAGCGCCTTCTCAGCACCCTGGGCCTCGAAACGGTCCTGCTCGGCCTGCTTGATCCGCCGCTCGGCCTCGGCCAAGCTGGCGCGCAGCTGCGCCACCTCCGATTCCGCAGCCGTGCAACGAGACTCGAGGTCGGCAAGCCGCTTCGCCACCGCCGCATCGGTCTCTTCGAAACCTTCGAGAGCAACGGTGGCCTGCCGCGAGGCCTGCCCCACCGCCGCCGCCATCGCCGCCAGAGCAGCCCGCATCGGCGCCAACGGATCATCGCCGCCGACGGGCACAGGCGCCGACTCCGGCACGGCGAGCTCCGCCGCTAACTCCACCGACGCCGCCGCTACCGCCGTCTCGCGATCCAGCCGCACCCGCCGCGCCGCAGGCGGGGGGAAGCGCGTGGGTGACGGCGTGGCCGCCGCAACGGTCTTCTCCACGGGACTTTCCGCAGGGGCCGCCACAGGCTCAACCACCTCGACGGCATCATCAGCTATCTCGGAGATATCAGCATTTTCAGGCGCGCCGATATCCGACACGTCATCACCTGCATTTTCGGACGTGCCCAGAGCATCATAGCCTGAGTCTTCGGTGCTCTCAGCAACAACACCCGCGCGGGCGTTCGACAGCTCTTCCCAGGCGTTGCTCACCAGCTTGTCTCGCCAGCGGTCCGAATTCTTCGCCTTGTGCGGGTCACCGTCATAGGTTGGCTGAGGGCCGTGGGTTTGAAGCTGTTTCACCTCGCACCCGCACAGCTGCGGCACGAGCACCACTTCCCCCTTCGGCAGCGGCGCATCGGCCCCGTAGGAGCTCCACAACTTCTTGTTCGCCCACTCCAGTTCCTGCGCCGGCCGTGTCGTGATCGGCGGCCACAGGCCCACGGTGCCGCAGACCGAGCACGCCACCTTGTCCAGCTTCACCCGCGGATCCTCGTCCCCGTGCTGCCGCGCCTCGATCGCCAACACGTCGATCCGATGCTCAGACCGGCAGGCCATGCACGGCACCGGGTATGCCGCCGCCGCGATGGACCCCAGCGTGTCCCCCGCTTGTGCCCGCTGCACGGTCAGCGACAGCGGCCAGCGGCAGAAGGACACCACCTCCCCCACCGGGACCCGAGGCCCGCCTTTCCGCGTCGCTCCGAGCCGTACCGCTTCGACCACCCAATCCGGCAAGTCCACCTGCACTGGCAAATCCACCGCCGTACTCCTTTCTCCTCATCAACGGACTATTGTGTTTCTCTCTCTCCTCTAAATATACCGTGAAAGCACCTCTCTCCTCAATACCTGAGCCGAGGAAAAATGGAGAAAGCTGAGGAGAATAGGTTGATAGCTGAGGATAATGGGTGTAGACTGAGGAGTATGAACAGCAGCCAAGCAGCCCAGAAGGACCGGAAAGCCGCCGAAAGCGCAGAAAACCCCCAGGTCAGCGGGGGTAATTGACGAAAGCGCCCCCGAGAGGGTAGGTTCCTCACCATGACCCCCCGACCGAAAGCCCTCACCCCATCATCCTCATGTCCCGCACTCCTCACGCTGAGGAGTTTCGTTACGCTCGAGCCGTTTGCAAACGGCTCGAGCGTAGCAAGCTCCTCAGCGTGGAGTGAGGGATGATGGAGTGATCGGGGGGTCATGGTGAGCCTACCTCGGGGGCGCTCGTCAGTTACCCCGCTGACCTGGGGTTCTCTGCGCTCGGCGGCTCCGGTCGCTCTGGGCTGCTGCTGTTCTGCTCCTCAGTCTACACCCATTATCCTCGGCTATCAGCCTATTCTCCTCAGCTTTCTCCATTTTCCTCGGCTCAGGTATTGAGGAGAGGTGCTCGCGGTATTTAGAGGAGAGAGCACAGTAGTCCGTTGATGAGGAGAGGGTACGGCGGTGGATTTGCCGGTGCAGGTGGTCGAGCGGTGCACGCTCAGGCGGCGCGAGCAGGCCTCGGGTCCCGGGGAGGTGGTGTCCTCTGCCGCTGGCCGCTGTCGCTGACCGTGCAGCGCTGAGCGGGGCACGCAGGGTCCATCGCGGCGGCGGCTGCCGGTGCCATGGCCTGCCGATCGGCATCGACGTGTTGGCGATCGAGCGCGGCGCCGGACGAGGATCCGCGGTGAGCTGGACAGGTGGCGTGCTCGGTCTGCGGCACCGTGAGCCTGTGACCGCCGATCACGCGCCGGCGCAGGAACTGGAGTGGGCGAGCAGAGTTGTGGAGCTCCTACGAGGCCGATGCGCCTGCCGAGGGAGTGGTGCTCGTGCCGCAGCTGGTGCGAGGCTGCAAGCCCACGGCCCTCAGCCAACCTGTGACGGTGACCCGCGAGGCGAATTCGGACCGCTGGCGAGACAAGCTGGTGAGCAGCGCCGGAACGCCGCGCAGTGTTGTTGCTGAGCACCGAGACTCGGGCTATGATGCTCTGGGCACGTCCGAAATGCAGGTGATGACGTGTCGGATATCGGCGCCTGAAAATGCTGATATCTCCGAGATAGCTGATGATGCCGTCGAGTGGTGAGCCTGTGGCGCCTGCGAAGTCCCGTGGAGAAGACCGTTGCGGCGGCCACGCCGTCACCCGCGCTCCCCCGCCTGCGGCGCGCGCGCGGCTGGATCGCGGACGGCGGCGGCGGCGTCGGCGGCGGGCTCGCCGTGCCGGAGTCGGCGCCGTGCCGTCGGCGGCGATCCGTTGGCGCCGATGCGGCTCTGGCGGCGGCGGCGCGCGGCGGCCACCGTTGCTCTCGAAGGTTTCGAAGACCGATGCGGCGATGGCAGCAGCTGCCGACCTCGGTCTCGTTGCACGGCAGTCGGAGGTGGCGCAGCTGCGCCAGCGGCCGAGCCGGCGGTCAGCAGGCCGAGCAGGACCGTTTCGAGCCGAGTGCTGAAGGCACGGCAGTGGAGGTACACCGCGGTACAGCACGCTCCTGGCGCAGGTAGGCGGCCTGCCGGTGCGGCTGACCCCGGCGCAGCTGTCCATGCTCGAGGATCTGCATCCGCGGCCTGTCGGTGACGGTGGTGATCGACGCCGAGGAGTTCGACTGGTACATCGGGGAAGCGTGGGCGACGGCGTGGTCAAGACCTTGGAATCGTTGTTGCGGCGCAAGTTCATCGCCTTCGGCAGGGCCAACCGCGAGGATTCGCGCCGATGGATCACCGGGCAGTCTGCAGGCCGAGCAGCGCGCAGGTCGAGCACGGCATGGCGGCGAGGCCGTAGCCGATTCGAGGGCACCGCGCGGCAATTCAAGCGCGATCGGTACCGGCTGCCGAGGATATCGCGCCGATCGCGTCTCGGTGCTGGTGCGCGCGCGACGGCGGGCGAGGCTTCGGTTCCGGCACCGATCAGGATCTGTCGAGCCCAGACCAAGTTCGTTCGGGACGCCTCGACGCGGGCTCGTGAGCTGGTCGTTCCGATCCGCGGACAAGGAGGTCGCCGAGCGCGTCCACCCGGTCCGGCGACCGACTCCGGAGCCGCTGCGCTCGATCAGCAGGCCGCATAGAGCGCCCAGGCGTCCCATACGCACGCAGATGGGCTCGACCCTGGTGATTCAGGGCGGACCTATTTCGTGTGTTGCGGCTACGTGCGGGCCGCTCGATGAACGGTGACCAGCGCTCCAGGGCCGCAGAGCTTCGGTGTGCTGCTCGATATCCCGCTCGGCCTGGCGCATCATCAGCTGTGCGGCGTCGCGGTGTCGTCGGCCGATCCAGGCGGAAGGACCGCTCGCATCTCGTGCCCGATGCGCGCTGGCGCGGCTGCTGCAGGCCGAGCATGGCCACCGAGGCCGAGATGATCTGGCGCTCCGGGGTGGTGTCGAGGTGGTGGCGGTTGGCCGCTGGTCGGCGGTGGTCGTCGTGCGCGGTGGTCGGTAGGGCTCGGCGGCACCGCGTGAAGCCGATTCTCTCGTGGTGCCGCTTTCCCTCGAACGAAGTGCCAGCGGAACGTCGCGCAACGCTGCAGGCATGTTGCTGGTGATCGGCTTCGGTCGGTCCTCGGTCGGTCGTTTGCGGTTCTGTGGCGTGGTGGATCTGGCGGCATCTCGGCAGGCTCCGGGACGGCCGGTGGCGGAGCCGGTTGCAGTCCGGTACAGGCGTAGCGGACGCCGCGGAGTCGTCGAGCAGCAGATGTTGCCGCTGGCGTGCTGCTGGCCGTTCGCCGTGCGCGATGCCGGCGCGTGCCGGGCGGCTGGAGGAGGTTGCGGAGATTTCGGCGGTGTCGGTGTCCTCGTCGTCGTGGCAGGGCGCGTTCAGGTTGCGGACGGCAGGATCGCGTCGGCGATGTCGAAGCAGGTGGGCAGGAACAACCCGCGCATCGGACGAAGTCGGACTGGCCAGCAGACCGATCGCCACGCCCTGAGACGGACGGTTGAGGACTTCCTCGGCGTGACGGCGGAGCAGGACCGAGTCCTGGGCGTCGTTCACGGCGTGGCTGACCTGTTGGTCGGCTGGCCGGCGGCAGGTTGTCCTCGGAGACCTTCTGCGGAAACGATCAGGACGATGCCGTGTCGAGGGCGATGGCGGCCTGCCCGGCGGTGCTCGCCGAGCAGGCGGCGCTCGTCGATGGCGAGCACCGGCGGCCTCGAAGTCGGTGATCTTGTCGATTTCTTTGGTGGAAGATTCGCTTGCGGCGCTCGATCTCGTCGAGCACGTCCAGGAGGATTTCGCAGGCGGCGTCGCCGTCGTTTCCTCGCGCACCCGGTGCAGCAGCAGGGCGGGTGGCGGCGCCGTTGAGTCGATCATCAGCACCTGGTGTCGCGCATCAGCATGGCCGCGCAGGTGTTGAGCAGGATCGACTTGCCGGATCGGGTGCGGCCGCCGATGACGATGTGTCCGTGCTTGGAGAGGTTGAAGGTGACCATCTCGCCTTGGTCGCTGACGGCCAGGTCGAAGTCGTCGTGGCAGCTCAGCGAGTTGGGTGCCACGACGGGCCGGTATCGGGTGGTCACCGACCCGTCGGCGTCGAGCACCTCGTGGACCGAGATCAGCGGGCACCAGGCCAGCACGGCGATCGGGTCGACCACGCGCAGTTCAAGATGAGTTGGTTTCCGTCGCGGGACTTCACCCGTACCGCGGGGACGTCGAGGGCGGGGGCGATCTTGTCGGCTGGCGAAGTCGTTGGCCGAGCAGTTGTCGGGGATCGTCAGGCACGCAGGCGCCGACAGGGACCGTCCACACACCGGAGTCGGGTATGCCGTTGTGTTCTCCGGGCAGCACGGTGGGCCAGGAGCCGGGGTCGCCGGTGCGGTGGTTGGGTTCTCTGCCCGAGCCGCGTCCACAGTTCGCAGGCGCTCCAGGTCTCGGCGATCCGGCCCAGCCCGGTGTGCAGGCGTTCGGGAAGGGTTGCAGCCATTGCTGCCATTGCGGTGGTGAGGGGGTCGCGGGTGACGAGGTCGAGTACGAGGACGGCCGGTGACGCGGACGATGCGCACGACGTCGACGCCGAGGTGGTTGGCGAGTTCGGGGAGTTTGCTGACGTAGGCGGCGGGATTGGCGAAGTTGCTGGGCATGAGCAGGTAGACCCGGCTGCCGTAGCTGGTTTCTTCGACTCCGCTGGAGCAGGTTTCGGTGTCGAGGGTGGGGTGGTTGCCGGGTTCGCCGAGGCCGAGTTCGCCCCAGATGTCGGCGGCCTGGATCGGGTTGTGCAGGAGATCGGCGGCGCAGCGTGCGACCTGGTCGGTGATGGTGGCCGAGTCTCGTTCCCAGATGGCGTCTCGCTCGGCCTGCTCGGCCTCCTGCCGGGCCAGGGTGCGGCGGGCGGTCTTCTTGCGGTGGAGAACGACCTGAACGGCCAAGGCGATAGCGCCGGCGAGGATGGCCACGACGACAGCGCCGTGGAAGAACTGCCAGAGGGGGTGGATGAAGAACAGCCAGAACGCGACGGGGATGCAGGCGATGCCGACGATGGCGACGTGTTCGATGCCGATGCTTTTGGGGTTCATTGGTGTGGGGTGGTGTCGGCGCGCTACGAACGCGGTGGCTGCGGGGACGGCTTCATGAGGGGTGGACTATCGGGTGTCGGGCAGGACGAAAAGACGATTGCGCTAGCATGCTCGCATTCTAGCGTTCTAGCACTCTTTGATGCGCGGTCAGGCTTTTCGACCCCACTTCCGCGCGGTCGCCAGCGCAGCAGATCCCCCCATCTCTCGCCGTTCCTCCTGGCGAATCCGCGAGCCCCACACACCTTTTGCACCATTTCGACCGGGGTCGGATGGGGTCGATGCGGGGTCGATCGCAACCGCCTCGCGGGGGTCGGGGGTTCGTGGCGGTCACCTCCGGGGGCCGACACCCAGGACGTGGCGACGTACCCGGGGGCCACCCCGTCGGCCCCGGGGTACGGACGGGGGTCGACGAGGGCCGACCCCGTCGACCCTGGCGGCGGCGGGGTGACGGTTGGGGCCGGTGGCGCGGACCGGGCAGGGCCGTGCGCAGGGCGGTTCCGGTGGTTGTGTGGGTCCGCGGGCGATGGCCTCGCGCCAGGTCTTCGTGGAAGTTGGTTCATTCGACGTCGTTCTCTCCGTGTTGGCGTTTTCGTACGCTGCGGCCCTCATCCCCGTCCTTCGTTCTCTTCGGCGGCGCCAACCGAATGCCAGCCACTGGCCCTGCTCCCCTCCCTCGAGGGCCGAACTCCACCAGCCCTACACACCTTTTGCACCATTTCCGGTCGGACTATCGGGAATGCGGCCCCCTCCGGGGTCGAGGGGGCCGGGGTCGGCCGCTCGGGGGTCGGGGTCGGCCGCTCGGGGGTCGGGGCCGGGTCGGTGGGGGTCGTCCCTGGGAATGCTCGGGGGGTCGGGGCCGGGGTCGGGCCAGCTATCCGAGGGTCGACCCCTGGCGGCCCGCTCGACCCCGGGAGGTACGTCGGCTCAATGCGGAGGGGCGGCGGGGAGGGCGAGGGGGGTCGCAGTGGTGGGGTCGGCGGAGGGGCGGCTGGACTCGGCCCCACCGACCCCGGCGTCCCCCGCGGGGTCGGTGGGGCCGCCGGGGTCGGTGGGGTCGGGAGGGTCGGCGGGGTCGGACCCTGCCGAGGGGGCCAGTTCGGGGGCGGGGGTGAGGGGCACCCGGAGTTGGATGTAGCCGCCTGCGGGGGTCGTCATGGTGGCCATGTCGATGTGGCGGAATCCGGCGGGGTTGGCGGCGGGGTGGCTGCGGATCTTGGCGCCGAGCGCGTTGGTGACCTGCTCGGGGTCGCAGGCGAGGGAGATCGTCACGGTCAGGTGATCACGCAGGTCTTTGGGCAGGGTCTCGCCGGTGGTGAGCACGACTGCGATGCCGACCCGGGGGCCGTTGATGAGCAGATCGAGGACCGCGTCTCTGTTCTCCCGTGCCAGTGCGGTGCGGGCGCGAGCGGCGGCGCTGCGGCCCTGGGCGGGGGCGAGGAAGGTGGAGTAGCCGTCGATGACGACGATCCACATCGGCCAGTCGACGGTGGGGCCTTGCTCCCAGTAGTCGGGGGTCCCCAGTCCGATCTGGGGGTAGCCGATGGCGGCCGCGCGCTGACGGCGCTGTGCGGCCAGGCCGGTGAGCAGTTTGTTGGCGGCG
>NZ_CP192097.1:0-65872 GCF_050955785.1 Nocardia sp. CA-084685 | reverse complement strand
CCGTCCGTGCCGCTTCGCGCGTGTTGGTTGATGTTGCGTTCGATCGTCTCCGACGACGGCTCGATGCGAAGGTTCGGATACCGGTTGTCGAGCCGGTTTTCGTTGCGGTGGGCCATATTCCAGCCATCCGGGATCGACCTGCGGTTGACTGCCTCCCAGATCACGCGCGACAACCGCCACTCCCTGCGCGTGCCGTCCTGATATTTCCGACCGGCCACCAAGTGCCCGTTCTTGACGCCGCCGAGTAGTTGCGGGGCACGTGTCGGGAAAATGCTGTACACCATGCCCAACGCGGGATGCACCTGCCAGCCGGTGGCCTCATGGATGAGCGTGTCCGGCAGCACAGCATCCGATGGCACGACAGCGAAACCAGGATCAACGAGAACATCAGCGAGGGTTGGGGGATGTTCTCGACGAAACGAGATCGCTCGTACCGAGTCTTCCCGATATCCCGTTACGGGTGTAACCAGGTTCTCGATGAGGATCTGGCGTGCTCGGCGCTCGTTGACACCCCAAAGGACGCCAACCTGCTCGATCGACAGCAACCGGCTCTCATCAGCCATGGCGCTTTCCTAACCAGGTCCGCAGCGTCTTGGCGCGCTGCACGCCGAGCCGGTCAGCGATCCGCGTTTCCGAGATCCCCTCGGCGGCTGCCAGGATCGCGAGCTGACGGGCCGCCGCGCGTGCTGCGGCCTCGGCCTGGCGGGTGCGGATCAACTCCGCCGCTGCGTCTTCCAAGGAGGTTTCACCAAGCCAGTATTGGACGGCAGCGGAAAGAGCCGCATCGCGTAGAGGTTGATCATCCGGGTCGGGATAGCGTTCGGCGACATCACCGGCGATATGGGCGAGTTGGTCGCGCCGCTCGGGAGTGAGTTCGTCCCAGGCGGGACCGGCCCATGCCTGGATCTCGTGCAGCTCGGCCATCAGATCTCCTCGATATTGCAGGCGTAGCAGTCGCAGTCGTAGGCGGGGACGGTTTCGCCGCCAACGGCCTGAGCGAAGGCGTTGCCCTCTTCGGTGCGGTGCGCGACGGGGGCGTGGTAGATGGGCATCTGCGCGACGGCGGCTTCGTAGAGCGCGCGAGCGAGACCTTCGCCGCGACGGTCCTTGCGGACCTCGATGTTCGCGATCTCGCTGCGGTCGGTGCAGACGTAGAGCTCGGCAGCGACGCCCTTGGCATCGGTGATTTCCCAGATGTGATTGCTGGTCCCGTCGCCGTAGTAGTCGCCGGTCCGGTAGATCACGCTCATGTACACCAGTGTACAGGTCTTGTGCACTGGTGTACAAAACTCGGTGCTTTCCGCCGCCTCCAGAATGGCCCTGGAATCTTGAAGCTGCGCGGAGCATGTCTCTATTTGGAAGAGACATGCATTCCTGGGTAACCGCGTTCCATACCGCCGCAGGTCACCGGGTGATTCCGCTCTGTGAGCCGTGGGGCGATTTGACCGCCCCACGTAATGCCCCACGGAATACGCCACGGAATGCCCCACGGAAAATCCTCGCCCTCGACCGGGATGGCGGAAACCCGCCAGACGTGTCAGCCGACCAGGTGGGCGCGCGCTGTCTCGAATCCTTGGTTTCGAGACACCTTCACAGCGGGACTGGTCGACGGAAGGAACAGCAGGTCAACAAGTCTCATAATCTATGCTCGAAATTCAGTCTCAAAATGTTGTCACATGATAAGATAATGAGACTTGCTTTCGAGTGGATGGGGAAGACATGGCGCTGAATGCAGAGGAGCTGGCCGAGATCGAGGCCGATGAGGACCTGCTCGACAGCCTTCGCGCTGCAGCGATGGTGATGACCCCTGCCAAGGCGCTCAGCGTGCGGCGCCCGTGGGCCAACCTGATCGTCGCGGGACACAAGCCGATAGAGAACCGCACCTGGAGCACCCGCTACCGCGGTGAGGTGGTGATCCATGCCGGGGCCCGCTGGGAGCGCGACGGAGCCGACCTTGCTGCGGCCCTGAACATCTCGGGCTTCGCGTCCTCGGCGCAGTGCCCGTCTGGATATCTCGGTGTGGCCCAACTCAGGGACGTGCACCGCGCGGCGGGATGTTGCGCGCCGTGGGGCCAGCAGGATCAAGGCGTCTACCACTGGGTGTTCACCGATGCGGTCGCGCTACCCGCGCCGGTGCCGGGACCGGGGCGGCTCGGGCTGTATCGGGTACCCGCTGACGTGCGGGCGGTGCTGCGCTGATGGATTTCGGGTACGCCCGGGTCTCGACCACCCACCAAGACCTCGAACGCCAGCTCGTCGCTCTGGCCGAGCACGGGATCACCGAAGACCGGATCTACGCCGACAAGAAGACCGGCGCCACCGTCGACCGCCCGAAGTTCCAGGAAATGCTGGGCTACGCCCGCCCCGGCGACACCATCGTGGCGACCAACCTGGACCGACTCGGCCGCAACCTGCGCGAGTGCCTCAACGTCATCCACGACCTCACCGAGCGCGGTGTCGGGGTCAAGACCCTGCGGGATCCGCTGCCGATCGACACCACCGACACTTCGGGCATGGCGGAGATCTCCGTAGCGATGCTGGCGCTGTTCGCGCACATGGAGCGCGTGTTCATGCGGGAAAGGGCGGCCCACGCCCGTGAGGTCGCCGCCGCCCAAGGCAAGCAGCCCGGCCGACCCCGCAAGCTCAGCGCCGCACAGCTCGCCGCGGCACGGGCCGCGCTGCGCGAGGACCAACCCGCCGCCCAGGTCGCCGAAGCGTTCGGGGTATCGCGGGCCACCCTGTACCGCTACCTCGCCGAAGCCCCCGCCGCTCAACCAAGCGCCGCGAACACCGAATGAGCGGATGCCGTCGACTCGTACTCGATGTCGTCGACCAACCCGTGACCGCCCACGAGGGCCGCTTGCGGCGGCCCGGTCGGCGCTTGTTAGCCCTGGTAGATGCGAGATTCCCCTACCCAACCGGCTTCCAGCGGCGGCGTTTCGGACTTGATGAAGTTCCGACCGATCGATCTTTCGAAGATTCACAAAGTGCACCGACCCATCGCATGCGAAACCACGACTGATGCGAAAGTTCACAACAGCAGTCGTGAATACTGATGCGAAAGTTCCCGCAACACTCCCGAGACGACTGATGGAAAGATGTACAGATACGCCTGACGGCAACGAGCGATCTGGCGAAATATTTCTGGAATGCTCCACGTGTCAGTCACATAGTTTTGAAAAGTAGTCTGAACTCATCAGATGCGAAGATCTGAAAGTTGCGACGCAAGGCTAATGCGAAGAACATTAAATTGGACTGCGGTGAGTCTTCTCAGATTGAGAAGACTTACACTGGTACCGTGCTTCGTGGAACATGAGGTACATGGTGGTGCGCACAGTCGTCAGACGTCAGCGGACCCCGCCAACAGAAGAAGCCCCGTCCCGCTGCGTGCGGAACGGGGACCCCCTCTCCTGTTACGTGCCAGGCCTGCTAAGCGGACACGTACAGGGACGCCGACGCCAGTCCTGCGGCCATCGCTGCGGTGCTGGCGTCGCTGCATTCCGCAGGATTCTGCAGAACCACAGCCAGTACGTTCAGCACTGCGACGACGACCATGCACCAGGACTTCGCCGATCCACTCCCGTCTTCTTGGGAGCCATCCGATCTCTCACTCATATGTGTTTTCGCCTCTCACCGTGATGCCCGCCACCACTGATGGCGACGGGCTAAATCCCCCACCGGTTGTATGGGGGCGGACTGAGGTCCTCCGATAAAGGAGGACGTCACGGAAGAGCGGGTCGAACACGAGCCGGTCGGACCACGCCGATATTACTCGAACACCGCCACGAGATTCACCCCGGCAGCGTTCGTGTCGCCGAAGACCGTGCCACTTCCGAGCATTTTGCTCGGAAGTACGAAAGTGCGGTTCTAAAGAAAGTCTGTAATAGCGCAATAAAATGCCTGCATAACCGCCGTCGCATGCCCGCCGCGTCCCTCTCGGCCCCAAAGCAGACCATGCGACACACCGAAGAATTCGACACGCGTATCACGGCCTCGCCACCATGTTTCACCGGTCGGGTCGCCGCTTACGCCGCCAGGCCCCTGAAGGCCGATGGTGGCGTAGCTACCTGGCAACGATCACTGCTGATCTTGACGGGTCGCGGGCGGGATTGACCAGGATTGGGTGAACCCGGCGCTACGGCCACCAGGTGCCCACGCCATTGTGAGCACCTGGTGGACAGCGCTACTTCTTCAGGAAGACCCGGTAGGTGCCGACCACGAATCCTGCGGCGGCGGTGAGGACGGCCGCGCTGGCGTTGCCGACGAGGACCAGGGCGAGTAGAGCGGCCACGATCAAGGCCAGAGCGATCAGATCGGTGATCCGCCGGTAGACCCAGGCGGGGACGTGCCGGGGCTGGGGATCCTGGTCTTCCGGCTCCGGAGTGTGGTGCGAGACCATGAGGTGTCGGGCCCTTTCTGAGTTCGGCCTGAACCGAGGTGGACCCGCAGCGTTGCCTGCCAAGTTCCGATGCGGGTCTTACCTGGGACGTTCGCCATGGCGGCGACCGCACCGCTATCCAAGGGCGGGGACTATTTTTCCGTCTACTCCCGATGTTTTTTGACCTGGTCCAGACCTGTTGTCCGCCGCCATATCTGGGTTGTCCCGATGAAGTTCTACGATTGTCCCGCTACCGATCTTGGTGAGGGACAATGCAATAGCTGGAGGGGCTGTGTCGCGGGAGAACCAACGAGCTGGACACCCCCTGCGCACCGTGCCGGAAGATTTCCCCAAGAGCCTGCCGCACCCGACGCGAGTACTGAACGCCGCGCTCAACCAGCTGATGATCGATGCGGGTCTGACGCGTAAGCAAGTGATCGCGATGGCCGGACTCGACCTCACCGACAAGCAGTGCTCGCGCCAGATGGGAGAAAGACGGGCCGGACCGAGCTTGTCGTTGTTCGAGGCGATTCTGTCTGCCGCGGCACACAAGCTCGACATATCGGTCGATGAACTGGGCCGGACTTATCTGCCTCTGTTGCGCCAAGCCCAAGCCGCCGCTTCCGGTTCGAACCCGATGACCGGGAGTATTGCCGGACAACTCGGTAGTTCTCCGGCAGTACTCCCGGTCATCGGCGTGAGTATCCCGGGCCCGGCGCGCACGCTGGCGGAGAAAGCCGAATGGCTGGCCAACCTGCTGGTCGACAACGATGAGCAACGCGCCGCCGCCGAACTCGACGACGTGTTCGGCCAGGACAATTCGATGTTGGTCGAAGCCCTGGTCAAGGTGGGCGCTCTTGATCCCGGCATGATCGCGGCGCTGCTGGACGAAATCCGCAGACGTGACGGCGATCCGCGAAGTACCAGTCTTTTCGAGGCGATCCGGAGCCGTGATGAGCAGGTCGCTCACAGGATCGCCGCAGTCCCTCTCCGAGAAGCAGCAGGCCGCAAACCCAGCATTCTCGAGTCGGATCCGGTGCGCTTGTTCGGCCGACGCATGGCCACACTGATCCAGAAGGGGCACGCCGACCAGGCCTGCCGCGAGATCGTCGCCCGCATCGGGGAACTTCTGCGCGCCACGCAAACCGAGAGCATCCTCGGCGGGATCATCGAGAGCAGCTCCAACGGTCCCGCCCTGGCCAGCGCGCTGCTGTCGGTCATGGCAGAAGACCACCGCGAGGAGATGTTCCGCTGCGTCGTTCAACTCCTGCGCCACGCTCGATCCGCCGAGCGGATCGACCTGCTCTGCAGCCTCGACGATGCCCTCACCCCCGAAATGCGCGCAACCATCCTGTTGCTGCTCAGCCGAAACAGTCGCCTGCCCAACACGCACGGACTCGACAGCGAGGAGCTCTATGACCTCGCCATCTTCATGAAGACGCTGCGCGAGACATCCACGCGCCTGATCGCCGTGGTGGCCGATGAACCGATCGCCCACTCCCGTGACCTCGCCGCCGGTCACCTGGTGGAGTCGATTCCCCACTTCGGGCCGATCCTCGGGTTGATGGTCGCGGCCCGATTCACCCACACCGTGCACCTGCTGGCCCGCGCCCTGTCGGACTGGGATGCGCGCGTGCAGGCCTTCAACGGGTTCCCCGCCTGGTATCAACCCGTCAAAGACCTCGCCGGCGCCGTCCTCGGTATGCCCGCCGGGATGCAACTCACCTCCGAGATGCTCACCCGCCATCCCCGTAGTGGCGCGCTTCTCTTCGATGCCATGCAATCTCTGAACCACGCCCGGTTCCCTGTGCTGCTCGCCGAGCTCGTCGCCAACCACGTCACCGTCGACGCGCTCGCCCAGACCATCGTCGGCGTCGATGAAGAACCACGACGACTGCGGATCTTCGAGAAACTGATCAAGGACACCCCCACCGACGCCGACCCGATCATGCGGCAGATCGTCGCCAAGTACCCGGCCCAGATCAACAAAATGCTGCCGCTGGCGGGCAAGCATGCTCCCCAGTTCACCGAACGCATGATCGAACTCCTCAGCGACCAGAAATCGCGGAAACCGCGCAGCCCCAACCCCTACGCGGCCGCCCCTACCACCATCGCAGAACTACTCCCGATCAACCGCGGCCAACCGGATGGGCCTGATCATCGAACAGGATGACCTCGGGAACAGCTGCCTACGTTGTAACCGCCGATAGCAAGCGAGATGTGGGCGTCAGAGCCCGGCTGATCCCCGCCGAGGCGCGAGGCCAAGCGTGTCGTGTAGAACCTTGCGGGCGTCGCGGCGTCGGGTTTGGTTGGGATGCGCGACCGCGAATACGCCAGCCACAAGCAGGAGCAGTCCGCTGTAGTGCACTTCCGCCGTACGCCCCGACCGGCGGACTGAGCGGACCCGAAACCATGCCACCGCGAGGGCGGTGGCGCCTGCGAGGACTTCTATCATCGCGACTTCTCCCTGGTCGATCGTTGATTCGATATCGGGAGACTAGGAGCGCGATCCTCCACATTGCAGCATCCATGCACTTCTCGTGACCGCCGCGTAATCGGTGACGACGCAACGGCGTGGCGAACCGGAGAGCACCATCTCACGGCGCGCTGACCGGCCGATCGTTTCGGCCTTCCGCGTCATACTTCGATCATGGGGTATGAGGCCGTGCGGCGGCATTCTCGCAGGGGACAGGTCGGCGGAAGCTATATGAGTGAGGGTGGTAAGCCGTGAGCGCCCGACGCGGACGCGCGCGGCCGGGGCGTTACCGGTCCCCGTATGTCCACGGCTACCGCAGTGCATCGCCCATGCCGATCCTGTGGGCACTCGGGGCACTCGTGGGCGGTGTGGTCCTGCTGCTGCTCGTGCTGGCCCTCACGCACCTGGGATCCACCAACAGGCCGTCCGATACCGCCGTGGTGCCCTCGACCGTCGCGCCCGCGCAGCCGAGCGGCCCGCCGCAGCGGTGTTTCCCATTCCAGTGCTGACCCGGCCGCGTCGCTGACGATCGAAGCTGCCGCGCCCTCCCTCAACGGGAGGGCTTGCCACCCAATCCCCATACGCACCTATGAGGGCGGTCGAAGTCGTCGACTCCTACTCGATGTCGACGGTCCTGTGGTGCGTCGGGCGCTTCGGGTCCCTGCGGTCTTCAACGCCCCCACGACGACACATTGTGGCGCAGATCACTCGATGCTCCGGAAACCCACGCTCAGCCCCGATCCGGACTGATCCAGACTGATCCGAATCAATCCGTCGGCGTCAGGGCAAGCTTCGCGCAAACACGCCCTGCACCCTCCATTTAGTGCCATGCGACACGCCGTAAGCACAGGTTGTCGGTGTGCATCAGGTACGGTCTGCATCACTCAGGTCGGACGTATGTTCGGCCCGATCAATCGCCGCCCGTCCGACTTCGGTACGGGCCTCGAACCTCGCCGCGAACGGCGTGGCATCGGACGAGCTCCGGTGTTCACTACAGGTCGCCGGACGAGCTCCGGCGGCTGCGATTGAGAGGGCATCCGAATACATGGATGACCAGGAGGAGCCCCCGGACAACAACGGGGACGGCGCCAAGCACTGGATTTCGCTCACGGTGTCGGTGCTGGGACTGATCGAGATTCTGCTGCCCTATTGGGTAGGAGACAGCGCCAGCCCGGTAACCGGAGCTACCGAGCTGGCGTTGTGGTATCTGCACGCGATCGGCGCCTAGGAAGCTAATCCGATCAACAGCAGGGCCGGGTTTGGGCCGGACATTTGCGTATAGGCGCGGTGTCCGGCCCGCATCCGTTTTTCGCCGGGGTGTTCCATTTGGGTTATTTGGGTTTCATTTGGAACAGCGGCACAGGCGTGGACACTATCACCCCCATGGTTCCCGCCCTGGTTATCGACCCAAAACGTGGCGCGCCAGTCGTCACCCGGTCACCTTTGTTGACGTCACGGGGTCACCTTTGTGGAAGCAACCGGAGACGTAGCGGACTAGCCTCGGTGTCCGATTAGGCGGCCATGTCCGGGACGTCGAACAGCGTCAGCTCCCGCGCGGCCTGGGCTCGCAATTCGGCGCGTTCACGTGCCTCGCAGGTCGGGCCGATGCGTGCCGCGACCGATCCCGGTGACATGAGCCAGCCGTT
Source organism: Nocardia sp. CA-084685 (assembly GCF_050955785.1). Lineage (NCBI taxonomy): Bacteria > Bacillati > Actinomycetota > Actinomycetes > Mycobacteriales > Nocardiaceae > Nocardia > Nocardia sp. CA-084685. The sequence goes on along the minus strand of NZ_CP192097.1, from coordinate 57,372 downwards.
ACACCGGCGGCAGTGCACTACGAGCTTCACCGTGGGCTGCTCGTCGGTCTCGGCCATATCGCTCTCCTCCCGGCCACAAGCAGATATGCCAGCCAGCCTCGCATGTAGCACCGACACACACGGCGCTACGCCGCAAGGGCGCGGTAGTCGCAACTGCGGCAATACCATCCAGGCTCCCCGGCCAGCCGCGCCGCGTGCAGCATCTCCCCGCACTCGGGACACAGCGGCGGGCGGTCCAAGGCCCACCGGTCGATCACGTCGACCAGCGATACCCCAAGGCCGTCGCCAGCGAGCAGTTCGACGGATCGGTCGTAGATCCGGATCTGGGTGTAGGTGTCGGCCCGCAGCGCCGACAAGCGCGCGTCCTCGACAAGCTCGTCGAGATCATCTGATCCGATCCGGACGGTCAGCACACCCACGCCCGGCGTCGGGATATGGACTTCCAGTCGGAATCGGGACATCAGCTGCCTACCCGAGTGGGCTGATGGTGGTAGTCGGGCCGCAGGGTCACGAGGTATTCGCCGAGAGTGCTGCGGCAGGCGACGCTGTAGGCGACCACCCGGCTGTCGTCGCTCGGACTGCGGTGCACCTGGGCAATGACCCCGGTGCGGTGCACCGCCACCGGATCCTCGGGCTCGACACCGCGCCCGTGGGTGTCCGACCACCAGGTGACCCGGTCGCCCACCGCGAGAGATGTATCGAACATACTTTCGAGTCTGGCACAGGTCGCTTAGGTCGGCGCGCGCCTATATCAGGATCACCAGCGCGATGAACACGGCGAGCACCAGCAGCGCGCGCGGCACCCACCAGAACATCGGTCGTCGCAGTGGCGTGAGGTCGAGTTTGCCCTCCCGCTCGAGCTGGAGCAGGATCCCGGCAGCGCGCCACTGGCCCGGCGTGATGTGCTGTGGCTCCAGCTGCTGCCGGTACGGGCAGTAGGGATAGGGATGCCACCCCATCGGACAGGTGCAGACATACCGCGTGAACTGAGTCATCGCCGCGCCCCCTTCCCACCAGTCGCCCCTGGGCCGCCTGCCGCGGGGCGACTGTCTCGGTGTGGCGAGCGTAGCGGCAACTCCCGACGATGCCTACCAAGTCGGTCGGCCGACCGCGCCCCAACCCCTCACACACGCCACCTCACGCATCGAACCAACATCCACACTTCGCCAACTCACCCACACGCAACATTTTCGCATCCACCACGCCCACCCCTTTTTTCACCATCCCCAACGTGCAGACCTCTTGCATCTAAGGTAACGAAACGGTAACGGACCAGGGTATTTCGTCCGGACGAAAAGCCAGCGAAAACCGACACACCCTCTGCACTGTCGTGGCTTCCGGGCGGATTCCTAGCCGGTATTCGTCCGGCGAAAATCGCTACGCTGACGGAAATGGAGCAGCGGAGATGCCCGCGGTGCGGCGAGAAGGTGTTCGATCTCCCGCGCGGCCGTCCCCGAGTGTGGTGCTCAGATGACTGTCGACGCCGCGGCGCCGAGCAAGGAATCCGCGTCCATGAGATCCGCGTCGACCGCGAGGTCTTTGTGCCGCGCACACCGGACAGTGCGGTGGATCTGGTGCTATCCGACGCCGAAGCCACTCACCGCTTGCTCCGCAATCTGGCCGACTGGATCCGCCGACACCCCCTCGACGATGACCTTGCGCGACTGCGCCATCGACACTGGCACCCGCTCATCAGTGACCTGTGGTCTGCCTACAACGAGGCTCTCGGCGAGCCACCACGGCAACTACCCGGTCCGCACCGCCGAGCCGAGCCTCCGCCGGTCCCGCCGACCCAGCCGCCGCCTCCGGCGGACCCGCCAGCAACCAGCACCGCAGACCCCTCTGCCCCGAACCAGCCGAACCGACAGCAGCGGCGTCGACGGTCGCGCAAGAAGCGTCGTCGCTGACGCCTGGATCCGGAGAGCAAAGTTATGTACTTGGACGTGCTAAGTGAGGTAGCCGGGTGTCTGGACAGCTGGCTATAAGCGCGTGCTGGGTGCTTTGAGGGCAAGCGGGCGTAGCCCGTGCGGCAGCACCTTCTAAGGCGACCGACATGCCAACCGCAGCGCACGCACCGAGCCCGCCGGGGCCGCCGACACTCCCTCCCCTGTGTCATTCCTCGATGCCTTTTCCGTCCAGCCCCGCCCCCGATTTTTCTTGACCACCCTCGATCTGTTTCTCTATCGCGGATTGAGGGTGGTCAAGAAAACGGCAGCCTGCGAACGAGGGGGCGGGGGCTGAATGGAAAAACCCCAGCTCTCGCTCACGTTCTGGGGGTGGATTAGCCCCTGGATTAGCCCTGGACCAGGCCCGCGATTAGCCCCTGGGCCCTTTCCCTGAGCTAATCCAGGGGCTAGTCCAGGGGCTAATCCAGGGTCGCGACCAGCCTCGCGACTGAGGTAGCGACCAGCCTCGCGCTACATGCGCGTCCCTAGTCGCGAGGCTAATCGCGACCCTGGTCGCGAGTCTCGACCCCCGTGCGGCAGCCCGTCCTACATGCCGATTCCCTGGCCGGCGCTGGGTCCGCGATCCGGTCCCCGGAACGGCCTGCGAGGGTCTGCGGGGCGCTCGGTCCCCACCGACCGCTTCGGACCCGTGGTCCTGGCCTTCGACTGGGTGCGGACCTCGGCGGCCCGCTGCTCGGGGGTGAGCTGTTCTCGCCGGGCGTGCTCGGTTTCCACCTTCTCCAGGTTGCGTTGCAAGTGCTGCAGGTAGGTGGTGTCGTCGCCGAGATCCTGCGCGTCTTGGTGCCGCGCCGAGCTGAGCCGCCGTTTCTGACGCTGCTCCTGGGCCTCGAACAGGATCGCGTCCCATTCGCTGGCCGGAGCACCGGTCGCTTTGGCTGCGATCTCGGCGGCCTTGCGGACTCGGGCAGCCTCCGGTGCGAGGTCCTGCCGCTCCCCGGCGACCTTGTCGACCTCGGCCTGCTTCTTCTTCCGGGCCAGCATCCGACGCCCCGACAGCGCGTCCAGCTCCTGCTGCAACCGCGTGTGCGTCGTGGTGAGATCGTGCTCCTTGGTGCTGATCTCGTCGGCGGCGCGCTGGGCCTGCTGCGCGGCCGGGATCTTCGCCGCCTTCTGCGTCAGCTCGGCGTTGTCGGCGCTGACCTGGCGGGTGTGCGGGCCACCGTGCTCGTTGCGGTCAGCGATATCAGCGACCAACAATGCGACCTCGGTCCGCAGATGCTGCAGCTCGGTGTCGAGCCAGTCATCCGACCACCGGGCCGGAGCGATGTCGTCGCTGACGAAACCACTGCTCGCCACAGCAGCGGCCCGCAGCGTCGAGCGCTGATCCGCGGACAGCTCGGTGTAGTACGCCCGCCGCCTCGGTTTCACCTCGGCGCCCGGCTGGGTCGGCGGTGTGAGCGGCCCTTGCGCGGCGGCGAGCTTCTTCGCCCGATCCGTCTGGTCCTGCGAGCCGCGGTTGGCGTCCTCGGATTCGGGTGCGCTCGTGTGGCCGGCCGCGCGCTTCGCTGCACGCTCGGCAGCGGAAGTGAACACAGCGGCAGCGTCGCGATCCCACTGGGCGCGGCGCGCTTCGAGGTCGCTCTCCCACTGCGCCCGCACCGGATCCAGATGCTCGCGGGTCATGTGTTCCACCGCCAGGGCACGCCCGAGCTCACCTCGTGCCCGGTGCGCTCGCGCGACCGCCAATGCGATCGCGATGGCGATGGCGAGCAACACGAACATCAACGCCACCAGCACGATGGCGACCTGCGCGGCGATATCGTCGTCGCGCACACGACCGGATCCGCGCCCCTGGGGCTTGGATCGGGCGGGTTGATCGAGCAGCAGCCGCGCTACATCCCCCAGTGCTGTCGGATGCGTTCCCGGCGGCGGCCGGTACCGGTCGGTGCGGCGCGGCATCTGCGCTGAGCGCGTCAACGAATCGGCGGCCGCCGCGAACGCTCCTGGCTGATCGCCTTCGAGATGCTCGCTCCATGCGGCGAAAACACCGGCAGCCTGACCAGCGAGCCACGCCCACTGGGCGCGGTCGCCGTGCGGCACCTCCGCCAGCCGGTCGCGCCACTGCCCGGCCTCGGCCGCGGCTTGCTGCCACGCCTCGACACCGTCACCACCGGCCCGGGCTGCCCGCCCGGATGTGGTGGTGCGGCCTTTCCACGCGGCCAACGCGTCGGCGCGGCCCGCAGGGCTGTCGTCCCACTGCTGCTCACGCAACGCCGCCAACGACAGATCCCCGGCCAGTTTCCCGCCGCCGACCCACGGCCCGACCTCGGCACCGTCGCGGCGAAATCGCACCGAATAGCCGGTCACCTCATCGGTGCCCCCGGCCGCGTAGCGGGGCCGGATCGAGATCCCCGCCCCGCGCAGACCCGTAACGAACTCGGTCTCGGACTCGGCCGCGCCCGCGTACGCGCGCACCAACCGGCGCAGCCGCTCGCGCTCGGTCTCCGGGGTACCGAGCCGCTTGGACCGCTCGATCTCCGCGCGGCTGTTCCCTGACAGCCCTCCGCCCTCTTTCCGCGACGCCAGCACCTGCAGCCCGAACTCACGCTCCAACTCGCCGCAGACCTCATCGGCACGATTCCAATCGCCCCTCGCCCTCCCCGGCCCGTAGTCGAACGTGGAGACCTTGCTGCCGTCCTCACGGATCAGTGAGGCCGCGATGTGGATGTGGTCCTGGCCCTCGCCCGTCTCGCCGGAATGCCCATGCCGCACCGCCGCCCACCGGGCCTGGGCGACCTTGCCGTCCTTGGTGCCGGTGAATCCCATGCGAGACATGAACTCGTTGACGACCTGCGACCACTTCGCGTCGTCAAGCTCCTCCCCCGGCTGCAACGCCAGCACGCAATGCCACACCGGGGCATTGCGCATCACGGACTTCTCACCCTTGCCCGCGGGCTCGACCACATCCATGCCCAGCTCGCGGCCACCCACCCCCACCGCGACCGGCTTGGCCTTCATCCGCACTTGCGTTCCGTACAACGTGCGCGGGATCTCGATCTCGTGCGCCACCGCCAGCGCCGCCTCCCGTGCGGCCGCTTTGACCTCGGCGCTCTCGCCCTCGAAATGCTCCAGCCACGCCGCGCGCATCACCGTGGGTGAGCCTGCGATGATGTGCCTGTCCTTGTGCTCGTTGTGGTCGCCGCTGCCCAACAAATAGACCATCAGGCCGCCGAGCTTCTGCCCGCGCCGGATCTTCGCGATCACCTCGCCCACCCCCGCACCCGCAGGCCTGGGCGGTTCATCGCCGCACCGCTTCGCGCGCCAGCGCCTCCATCCGCTCGCTGCGCTCACGCAACTCGGTCATCGTCTCTCGCAGCTGCGCCATCGTCGCCGTGACGTCCTCGGCGACCTCCCCGTCGATATTGGCCGCGTGCGCGATCTGGTTGAGCAGACCATGGATCGGCGCCAGCTGCTCCAGCCGCACCTCGTCCAGCCCACCAGTCGCGCTCATCACCGCCGCCGCGACCGCCTTGCGCTGCGGCCATGGCAGCCACGGCTTATCCGCTGACCGATCACCCTTCGACGACGCCGGTGCTGGGTACACCGCCGCCTGCACCACAAACCACGGCACCGTGCACCCCACCTCGTCCGCCAACTCCTGGACCTTCGCGAACTCCGCCGCCGAGAACACCGCCTCGATCGTCTGCTTGTCCCCCACGATGTTCGGGCGCCGCCGCCTCCGGCGCGCCCGCGCGATGTTCTGCGAACCCCGCTTCTCACCCGACGACGCCCCCACCACACCCTGCTCCGCGACCACCGCGACCACCTCCCGCTCGTCGGAAAAACCAGGCCCAGCGCAGCGACCACCCGCCCGGGTGAGCTCCTCACCACACGTGAGGAGCACCTCATTTACCCTGGGTAAATGTTACCTTGCTCCGCCTGGGGTTACGTATGAGTGTACGGGAATTTGAGCAGCTGGGAGGGTCTGCGGACGTGACCTCATTGAAGAGATTTGGGGGCGGCCGGTTTGTTGTGTAGTCGTACGTTTGGGTGATGGTGGGATCACATTCTGAGCGTGCTGATGAATTGGCTGAGCAGGCGAACAAGGCGCTGCAGGAACTGTTGGAGGCGACACAGGCTCGCGCCGACGGCGAGCAGATAGATGCCCTCACAGCCGCAGTGAACCGCGGCGGGCCCTCACGCGCCGATGTCCTATGGATGCGGCTGCAAGCGCTGCAGAATCAGGCCCAAATCCACGCGACACTCGCACTCAAAGACACCGTGTTCGCACGCGGGCTGTAGCGTTCCCGGACAGACGAAGGCCCCGGCGGGTTGGTGCCGCCGGGGCCTTCGTCGTCTTCGTGGGTTGGTGCGCTATGCCCGATCGGCAGGCTTGCGCAGCTCGATCACACGCCCGCCGGTGGTGCTGCTGGCGGCTTCCGCGCGGACGACGGTCGCGGTGTCGCGGATGCGTTCGATCGTCTTGCGGTGCACACCAGTGGCCGTGTGTGCCGCATTGACGCTCGCGCCACCAGTCAGCACTTCCAGCACCCGCACCACGGTCTCGAGCGGCAGACGGCCCCCCGCACCACGCCCCCGCACTTCCTCGGCAAGGGCGGTCATCGAGCCCCGCACTTGGCTGTCGGTGCCCGCACTATCGCCCGCACTTTCCACCGTCGCGAGAGCAAGTGCGGACTGCGACCGTGGCCCCGCACTTGCCGGTGCGCCCGCCCCCGCACCACTGCTGCGGGCAGGGTGAGCGGTCCGTGTACGTGGCCCGCGAGAGGCCCGCACTTCGCCCGCACTTGCGGGCTCGGGCGCAGCCTCTTGCGAGGTAGCGGTGGTGCTGGGTTCGGTGCTGGCCGGTGCGGGGGTCTCCTCCTGCACTGGTGCGGCAGGTACCGCACTTTCCTCGATCGGCTGGTGCGGTGCGGGCTCGACGACGGCCACCTCGGCCACCGCACTTTCCTGGTGCGGTGCGCCCGCACTTGCGTCCACGACCGGAGTGCTGTCCACCTCCAGCGAAGTGCGGTGCGGGGCCGCACTTTCCTCGTCCGCGAAGTGCGGTGCGGACTCGGACGCGGTCGTAAGTGCGGGCTCTGGTGCGGGGACGAACTCGCGCTCGAATTCGGCCATCGGCTCGGTGCTGGTGCGGGTTTCCTCGCCGTGGTGATGCTGCACAGCGGCGGCCGTCTCGGACTGCGCGGGCGCCAGGAGCGGGGTCGCTTGCACGCTGTGCAGGGCTCGCAGATCCGGCAGGTGCAGGGCAGCGTCGTCGGTGATCCGTTGCGCCACCACACCCCGCGCCCGGGTGTAGTCCGCGCCCATGTAGTGCAGCACCCACAGAGTCCCGCCGATCAAACCCGGTGCGATGCCGTGCAGCATCGAGTCGTACCAGTGGCTATCCCGCACGTACGGGTAGGTGTTGAGTCCGAAGGTCAGCGTGAACAGCCCAACCTCGGCCCAGCGGATGCCGGCCGAAGGTTCGATGTCGGCGGCGTCGCGGACCTTGGCGGTGCCCAGGGCGATGATGACCAGCAGCCCGGAGATCATGCCCTCGATGAGGAACGACACCCAGTACAGCGGGTCGCTGGTGCCGCCGGGCGCCATGTTGTGCTGCACATTGATCGCGCTCCAGATCATGCCCGCGGCGATGATGGCCCCGCACCCGTAGCGGGTCCAACGGCTGTAGCGGTGCAGCTCGGCGATTGTCGAGGCCGGGGTCTCCGCGCGGCGCTGTGCGGCCAGTGCTTTGCGGGCATCGATCGCGTCGCGGATATCGGCGGCGCGGATCTCGCGTTCGGCGGCGCGGATATCCTCGGCGGCCTCAAGCTGCGCGGTCAACTCCGCGCGGTCGGCCTGCCGCAGTTGCCCGCGCTTCCACACGGCCAGCCCGCGCGCCTCGGCCAGCTCGGCCTCGGACGGGACCTCGGTCAACACGCTGGCGGCGTCACCGCCGAGCAGCTCCAGCCGACCGCGCGCGGTGCTGAGCTGTTCGGCCAGTGCCGCAACGTCGCCGGTGGGCGGGCGAGCCGGGACGGGTGGGGTCTTCGTCTTCGATCGGAACATCAGCGGTTGCCTTCCTCATCAGGGTGGCGGGCCGCGTCGAGCGCGGCCTGCATGGTGGCGATCTGGGTGTCGTGGGCGGATTGGATACGGGCGATCTCGGCGGTGTGGGCGGCCTCGAGACGTGCGGTCGCGCTCGCGTGGTCGCTGCGCAGCTGCTCGCGGTCGGCGCGCGCTTCGGTGCGGGCCTGGACGAGTTCCTCGCGCAGGGTGCGGATCTCGTCGCGGTCAGCGTCGGCGCGGGTCGCGGCTTCCGCGCGGATGGTGTCGAGCTGGCTGCGCAGCTGCTCGCGCTCGGCGCGGGCCTGCTCACGGGTCTCGGCCAGTTCTGTGCGGAGTCGCTCTGCTTCCGCGCGGGCATCGGTGGCTGCCTGCTCAGCGGCTGCCTGGGCGGATTCGGCGCGACGCTGGGCCTCGGTCGCGGCGTCGCGAACATCGTGGGCCTCGGTGATCTGTACAGCGGCCGCGCGCTCGACCTGCTCGACACGCTCATCCGCAGCCTGCTGCGCGGCGGCGATCTGCTCTCGCGATTGTGCCTCGACGGTGGCGATCTGTTGAGCTGACTCGCCGCGCACCCGCTCCAATTCGGCGCGCGCGGCCTCGGCGTCCGCGACGGCCTGGTCGCGCTCGTCGAGCGCATCCTGGGCTGCTCCCTCAGCCAGCTCCCGAGCCTCCTGCGCATGGGCCAGCTCGCGGCGCGCAGCGATCGCGTCGGCCTCGGCACCCTCCCGCGCGACGCGTTCGGCGCGGATCTCCTCATCGGCTTCACGCCGCGCCGCGCGCACCTCTGCTACCGCCGCGTCCGGATCCCCCGCAGTCGCCACCACCTGCGTGATGCGGTCGACCAGCTCGCCGAACTGGCGCTGGTGCGCCTCGGCCTGCATCTCGATCTGCGCCAGCAGCTCCGCCAGGGATGCCCGCGCCGAGGTCACCGGCCGTGCCGGGCCACGGCCGCGCCGCGGCTCGCCACCACCGACAGCCGCTTTGGCCGCCTCCAGCTTCAGCTCGTTGCGTCGCGCGAACGCACCCGTGCGGGTGTGCTTGCGCTGGACGCCGTCCGGGTCGACCACCGTCCGCCCGCAGTATCCGCTGGGCCGACCGGGCCGCTTGTCCCCGGACAAGTCGAGCCCGTGCTTCTCGTACGTGTCCGTCACCGGGTCATACGAGTACGGGAATCCGCAAACGTGCTGGTCGTCGTCTGTCGCCGCGCCGCCATCGGCCGGGCCCGGCGTCTCCGATTGCTCACTCATACACCAATTTTAGCGTTTTAACGAAACGATATTATGGATGCTAGCAGACCTAGCTATGCGTACATTGCTAGCTATTGGTACTTGCTATGGGTGTTAGGTTCGCTGCGTGAGCACACCAAGCGCACCTAGTGATGCACGCGCGCAGGCGCGGCTGATCGTGCTGGCGAACCAGAAGGGCGGCGTCGGCAAGACCGCCTCGACCCTGGGTCTGGCCAGCGCAATCGCCGACGGCGGCGGCAACGTTCTGGTCGTCGACCTGGACCCGCAGGGAAATGCGACCAACGGCGTAGGTGTCGAGGTCGGCGACGGACAGCAGACCGTCGCCGACCTGTTCGACGCCCGCGCCCGGCCCGGTTCGCTCGTCGATGTGGTCGTGGCCTCGCAGTGGGATCGGGTCGACGTCGCCCCGGCGACCGAGGACCTGGCCGCTCTCGACGACGCCGGTAACCCGGATCTGGTGTGGCGCCTGGATGCCGCGTTCGATGGCCTGGACCTGAGCGCCTACACGGCAGTGCTGTTCGATACGCCGCCTTCGCTGGGCAAGCTGCTGTTCTCGTCGCTGCTGGCCGCCGATGAGGTCATCGTCATCACCGAGCCGACCGTGGATTCGGTCAAGGCCGTGAGCAAGGTGGAGCAGACGATCGAGCGAGTGCAGCGACGCCCGAACCGGCGACTGAAGTTCGAAGCCATCGTGGTGTCTCTCGATCGCGGCATCGCCGAGCACAACTTCCGCCAGGACGAACTGCGCACCAGCTACGGCACCTACGGCCAGGCCGGGAAGGTCTGCCGCACAACGATCCCGGACTACGCCGCCCGCCAGGACGCGCACTCCGCACGTCTGCCGATCCACCGCTATCGCGGCGGCAAGTCCCTGGCCCTCCAGGTCGCCTACACCGACCTCGCCACCGAGCTCGGCCTGCTGAAACGGAACGGAGCCACCGTATGAGCAATGTCGACCGCAAGCCAGCACTCGGACCGCGCCCACACCCCGCCGACCACATCCCGGAGAAACCAGCCGAGACCGCAACCCCGGCCCGCGGCGCCGCACCGTCCCCGCCGGCCGCGCGCGTCCCGGTCGACGAGCGACTGATCGAGCAGCACAACGTCCGGATCCGCCCCTCGACCAAGGAACGCCTCGGCCGTGCGGTCGACAAGCTGCGCTACGAGACCGGCGACCGGTCGATCTCCATCGCATCGATCACCGACCTCGCCTTGCGCGAGTACATGGACCGCAACGGCTGCTAAGCCACTGACCTGCAAAGATAGCTGAGCTAGCACCGATAGCTAGCCTCAATAAAGTCGGCAGCGGATCGACGCGAGCCGGGCATGGAAGCTCCGCACCCGCTCATCATCTCCGATGAGGTTTCGGTCAGTCCTCACGAGCCTGACGTGCCAGTTCACGCCGGGCAGCCTCAACAGACTGATGCCGCGCGGCCGCCGTGCCGACCGCGCGGCGCCCGAGCTCGGCAGCCTTGGCCATCGCCGCAGCGCGGGCGGGCGAGTCCGCTGCGGCTATCGCCTTGGCGCGCATCTGCTTCCAGGTCTCGCGTTGTGCGGCACGACGGGCTTCGTCCTGGGCGACTTCGCGGGCCCGATCCAGCAGAGCGGGCGGCTCGTTGACGGGGGTGTGGTTGAGCAGCCAGCCCAGGTAGGCGTAGGGATCGGTGGGGTTGCCGAAGATCCGTTTGCCCGCGATCAGCACCTCGTTGAGCGCGAGGTACACATCGTCGGCGGTCCAGCCGTTCAGTGCTCGCTTGGTCAGGACGGCCGCTAGGCCCTGGCGGGGCATCTGTCGTATCCAGAGCGGAAAACGCTCGTCTCGTTTGACCTGAGAGGCCAGCAGCAGCGCCCGCTCGTCGTATGCTCGACATGTTTTCGGCCGAACCTTCTTGTCCCGGCCGCGCGGAGCGCGTCTTTCGATCACGTTCTTGGTGGAAGTAACCGAGTTCTGGCGTGAGAGAAAAAGAGAACCGCCACTTCGTGGCAGTGGGGTGACAAAGTCCTGTTCAAGCAGTGACTCGAGGGTCGAGTTATCCACAAGGTAGGCGTAAGACGGGGACTCGATCAGCGCAGCGACGGCCGCCCAACCGCGGCTGCGGTCCTCGCGGTCATAGGAGGCCAGGCGCTCCAGTTTGGTGCGGTGGCGGCCGGTGAAGACCACCTGGCGCAGATCGAGCAGGCGGGCGAGCTCGCGGCAGCGCTTCACTGTGCGGGGATGACGTTCGATCCGCTCGCTCAAGTGCCTCACCGATGGCCGGCACTCGCGGCCGGTGTCGAGGTCCGCGCACTTGGATTCAGCGATCGCCCACGCCTGGAAGGTATTCCGCGACACCGACGGGGCCCGCAGGGTGGCGCGCAGCTCGGCGTAGAGCAGGTCGTACAGCGCCATCGAGTAGGCAACCCACCGACGCCGAGACCACCAGCACGACGGAACATCCGCATAGAGGTCTTCCGGCTGCTCCAGCCGCATCGGGGGCGGTTTGAACAGCGACCAGGATCGAGGCGCACCCGACCTAGATTTGGGGCCAGGCCTGCGGCGTGGAGACGCCGCCGCCAGGGAGTGAACGTGCTGGTTATCACGGTCTTGTCGCACAAGCTGTGTCGCGGTTGAACCCGCGTCTGGACGTGCGCTACCGTGAGACCCGCTCCGCATGAGCTAAGTCCCTTCTTGAAGGGCGAGACCGGACCCTCGGCGTGCAGGCCGGGGGTTTCTCGCGTTTATGGAGTTCTATTCAGACGCGGGGTTCGGCAGTGACCCGCAGGCAGTCAGCTCGCCGTCGTGAGATCTCCTTCAGTTCAGTCGATTCGGGTGCGCGGTGTTCTGTGCCCGCACGGTAGTGCGGACCCTTCGTGTGTTGTGCCCAGCACCCACAGCTGGTGTGTACGAGGGTTAGCCAGCCAGCTTCAGCTGCTCGGGCGCCTTGACCTTCTTCGACACCTTGAGCTCACGCGTCAGAGCTGACTCGAAAAAGGCCCGATAGGTCAGGCCGCGCCGGGTCGCCTCCGCCTTTACTGCGCTCAGTAGGGCCTCGTCGATCTCGACCAACTGGGGTTTTCCACGTACCGCGCTCATGCCTGGCTATATAACGCTGGGGTCGCTTGGAACGGGCGCAGACACGCCGGGGCCTGTTCCACACAATCATTGTGGAACAGGCCCGTCCGGTTACATGAACAGCCGCTGTAATCCCAGAAGTCGCACGCTTCAACTGTTTTCAGGCCGCAAGCAGACGGCTGGTGTAGCCAGCCTCGACCAGACGTGAGTACGCCTGACGCACGTCGTCGGGCACCGGCACGTCGACGGCCCAGCCCTTGGTGGGGTAGACCCAAAGTCGCTGCGTATCACCGACAAGCATGTTGATCACGCGATCGACGTCACCGATGCTCTCGATGTACTCGTCGAGCGGCAGAGGCAGCGATGAGCAGATGACGTCAACCTCCGGCCACCGCTTGCGGCAGATGGCCCAGCTTCGCCGTTGCTGGTAGGGCCGCGAGATGAGCATTACCGAGCGGATACCGGCCAGCAGATTGCGTTCTTGCAGAACGGCTTTCGTGAAGTCGATGTTGTCGCCAGTGTTGGTGGCCTTCGGTTCGACCAGGATCGCGCTGTCCGGCACCCCCAGCTCCAAGGCGTGCTCGCGGTAGTGCACAGCCTCGCCGCGGGGAAACCTCGCCACGGTGGTCGGTGCGTTGGCGCCGCTGAATACGATCAGCGGAAACACGCCCTTGTTGTAGAGGTCGGCTGTGTAGGTGGCAACTCCGAGATCGTGACTCCCCAGACCGATCCCGACATCGACAGGACGCACATCGTCATCCAATCGGTTGTAGTCCCAAAGGGTTTCGACGTCGGAGCGAAGGTTCTCGGGCAGTGTTGTCGATGGCATGAGCTGTCCTTTCAGTCGGGAAGCTTGAAGTCGTAGGTCCACGCGAATCGCGATGCGGCGTGGACGCCGCGCGCGAACTCCACGAGGGTGTTGTCCGCGGTATAGGTATGGCGGGTCAGCACCATGACCGGCTCGCCAGAGGGCAGATTGAGCATTTCGGTCTCGTCGGGGGTGGGCATTCGCGCACAGACCGTCTCAGTCATGTGGTCGGGCTCGTAGCCCTGGAGAGTAAGCACCGCGAACCCGCCACCCCGGCCTGCTGGACCAGGCGTCGGGTCGACGAGCGGAGTGCCCTCGACATGCGCCGGAAGGTAGTAGCTCGTGAGTGTGTGTGTCGGCTGATCGCCGTCCTTGACCAGCCGCGCACGCTCATACACCGGCGATCCCAGCTCCAGCCCGAAGGCTGTGGCAACGGCTTCATCTGCGTCGACCAGTTTCACCGTGTTGGTCTGGTCGGTGGGCTTCCAGGCCCGCCCCGATGCTTCGCGGTCGGCAGCGAAGGCAACGGTGTTCCCGAACTTCCATTTCTTCTTGGAGTACCGGTCAGCCCCGAGCCGACGCATCGGGGGGCGTTCACGAACGACAGTGCCGCGTCTGCGGACCGGTGTCACCAGTCCCTCGGCCTCCAGGAGCCCGACGGCTTGTCGGACGGTCTTGATGTTGACTGCGTGGATGCTGGCTAGCTCGTCCTGTTTGGGCAGCGTCGTACCGGGCGGGTATTCGCCCCGCTCGATGGCAGTGCGGAGGCTCGCCGCCAGCTCGCGGTAGCCGATAGCCATCAGCTCACCCTTCCTTGTCGTTCCGACATTCTCCATGCCGGGTTCATTAAGAGTAGCCATAACCAGGAACTCCACTCTCGCCGATCAATAGAGCCGGTTCTATTGACCAATCCTGCCGCACTTGCTCAAATAGAACCACCCCTATTTGTGCAAGCTAGGAGATGTCGTGACGAGTGCAGACATGCGCAGGGATGTTCAGGTGCCCGGCTCCCTGATCCGGTTGTCGAAGGGTGCGGCCCTGGTCGACAAGCACCCAGTGACGCTGCGGCGCTGGATATCGCAAGGAAAGCTCACCGGCTGGCGGACCTCGTCGGGCCAGATCATGGTGAGTCGAGACCAGCTCTTGAGGCTGACTACGCCGGTCCGGATGGACGTCGAGGTCACCGATGGTCTCGAAGGTGCGGTCGCGTGATGAGGCTGCCCGAGATTTGGACACGTGAGGTGTGGGCCCGTGCGGCGGCTCCGGCGATGCCGTCGGTGCAGGAGGTCGGCGGGCACCTGGTCAGCGATGCGACCGCTCACCATGCCGATTACGTCGGCCAGGACCGGTGGGTCCTGGATTACCTGCCGGGTCGGCAGCTGACCCGTGAGCAGGCGGTGGCTGGTATGCGGATCGCGGTCGCTCCGGAGCGGCTGGAGGTCGAACGCTGGGCGGGCCTGCTGGGTTTGACCGTGGCTGAGGCCGTGGGTTTCGCGGCGCTGCCGGTGGGGGTGACCGCGTGATGGCCCGCCGTGAGCGCGTGGTCGATGTGGTGATCCCGATCGTGCCGTCTTCCGGCGCTGGAGATTCTGGCATCGGGATTGTGGGCGCGATGTTCGCGTTGCTGATCGCGGTCGTGTTGTGCGCGGTCCTTGTGTGCGTCGCGGTTGTCAGCACCGATTTCGGGCCGGGAGCGACCGTGCCGACCGGGCCGGGCTGCTACCCGTTCTGCCCGTCGACGCAGCCGACCGCGCCGGGGGTGGCCCGATGAACGCCACCGAAACCCTCTGCGACGTGCGGCTTTTCCAGCTGCACCGCGACCGGGATCTCACCGGTTTCTCGGGCACGGGCGTCGTCGCGGACGGCGTCGTGTGGCCCGACGGCTCGGTCTCCATGCGCTGGCGCGGCCCGATCCGCACAACCGTCGACGCCTCTTGCCTCGACGACATCCAGACCATTCACGGCCACGACGGCGCGACCCGCGTCGTGATGCTGGCCAACATCTCGGGAGGTGCGGCATGGACCGCAGCGTGAAACAGCCTGGCAAGCGCGATCTTTCGGAGTGGAAGGAGCTCATCGCGGTCGGTGCCGGCATCGGCGTCGGTGAGGCTGTTGGGCTGTCGATGCGGGTCGGTGATGCCCTCTACGCAGATACTGCCCAAGACGTGCCGTGGAACCCGCTGTCGCTGGGCATCCAGCTCGCGACCGGTCACCTGCAATGGACCGGTGCGGCCACCGGTGGCGCGGTCACCCTCGCGGTCGGCGCTGCTGCTGGTGTCGCCGGGTCGGTGTGGGCCTACCGCGCGGCGTGCGCGAAGTGCCGTCAGCTGGCCGGAAAGACCGGCAAGGGCAAGAAGATTCCCCGCGAGGCCATCGACTCCCAGGCCCGCTACATGGCGCGTGGGCGCGAGCTGGACTCGCTGTCGTGGGAGGCGGCAGCGGCCAAGGCCGCCAAGCTGAAGGTGCGGCTTCGTCCGGAGGATGAGCCGGGCGTGCTGATCGGGCGTGCGGTCATCGACGGCCGCGAGCTGTTCGGCACGTATGAGGATCTGCACCTCGACATCTGGGGACCGCGCCAGGGCAAGTCCTCCTCGCGGGTGATCCCGGCGGTGATGGAAGCACCTGGGCCGGTGCTGGTCACCTCGAACAAGCGTGACGTTGTCGATGCCACGCGCAAGCTGCGCGAGGGCTCGGGTCGGCGGGTGTGGGTGTTCGATCCGCAGCAGATCGCGCGGGAGGAGTGCACCTGGTACTGGGACCCGGCCGCATGGGTCCTCGGTGACGACGGCGGCGCGGGTGCTCAGCGCCGCGCGGCCGAGCTCGCCGGTCACTTCGCCGCATCGGGGGAATCCGATAGCCGCGACGCGTTCTTCGAGCCCGAGGGCGAGGAGCTGCTCGCGGGTCTGATCCTGGCGTGTGCGCTCGCGAAAAGGCCGATCACGCAGGTGTTTTCGTGGGTCACCAAGTCCAATGACCGCGCACCGGCCAAGATCGTCAAAGAGGCCGGGTACGAGCTGGTGTCCGACGCACTGAGCGACCAGTACAGCGCGCAGCCCAAACAGCGTGACGGCGTGTTCAGCACGGCCAAGAAGATGGCCAGCTGCCTCAAGTACGAAGACGTGCGGCAGTGGGTGACACCACCGCAGGCCGGGGAGCGGCCGCGCACCGCGTTCGACGTGAACGCGTTCGTGACCAGCCGCGACACCCTGTATCCGCTGTCGAAGGAGCAGAAGGGCAACGCGGGTCCGCTGCTGGTGGCGCTGTGCGCGGCGGTCGCGGCCGCCGGTGAGGCCGAGGGCACCCGGCATCCGGGTGGTCGGCTGCCGGTGCCGATGCTGCTCATCCTCGATGAGGCCGCCAACATCGTGCGCTGGCGGGATCTGCCCAAGCAGTACTCGCATTTCGGCTCGCGCGGCATGGTCGTGATGACGATCTTGCAGTCGTGGGCCCAAGGCTGCCGCTGCTGGGGCCGCGAGGGCATGGACGCGCTGTGGTCGGCGGCCAACATCAAGGTCTTGGGCGCTGGTCTGGATGACGGTGCGTTCCTGCGGGACCGCTCGGAGTTGATCGGCCCGCACTACGAGCTGGTCGATTCGGTGTCGGTCAGCAAGGGCGCGGGACCGCGTAGCCGCTCGGTGTCGACCTCGCGCACCTCCGAAACCACGTTGTACGCATCGGATTTGGGCGCGCTGCCCACGGGCCGCTGCGTCGTGTTCTCCGCTGGGCGTCGCCCGATGTTGGTGGCGCCGGTGCCGTGGTGGCAGCGCCCCTACGGCAACCAGATCAGCACCTCGATGGACGCAGCGGCGGCCACCCCCGAGAACTCCACCCGCGCGGGGCGGCACCTGCATGCCGTGCCGCTCATCTCTGCTGAGGAAGGCGAATCCGCATGAGCGACATCGTGAACGACTCCGACACCACCGAGTCGCAGGAGATCCAGGCGCAACCGGTGCCGGTGGTCCCGCAGATGGATCTCGGCGAGCTGCTCGACACCGCAGTCCGCAAGGCCGTCACGGCCCAGATCAACGCTGAGGCCAAGACCATCGCTGATGGTGTGGTCGCGGACATGCTGACCCCCGAGGTCATCGCCGGGATGCGGGAGACGGCCATCATCGAGGCCGACCAGGCACTGCGCCCGACCCCCGAACCCGAGTCCGAACCGGATCCGGAGCCCGAGTCCGAACCGGATCCGGAGCCCGAGTCCGAACCGGATCCGGAGCCCGAGGATGCGGCGGAGGAGGAGGCCGAGGAGGAGCCGGAGCTTCGCTACCGCACCCTCGAATTGTTCGTCGATGGGTTCATCGCGCACACCTACCGGCGTGAGGTCAGCGCGCCCGGCAGCGACAAGACCGCCCGGTGGTGCCCGCACTGGTTCAAGCACGGCGAGGCCGTCTCGCGGTTGGAGGCGCTGTGGCGGGCGTTTGAGGAAGCGCGCCGCGGCGACGGCGGCGAGATGGCCGCCTGGTGGGTGACGTTGTGCGACCCGATGATGGATCGCCTCTTCGATCCCAAGGGCACCTTCGAGTACTGCTCGGTGGAGGACGGGCACGAGCACCAGGACAGGCTGATCAAGCTGCCGTTGGTGCCCGCACCGCCCGGAACGTTCCAGGACGGGCACGCTCACGACGAGCCCACGGCGGTGCCGTCCCGGATCTTCGTGCCGCCAGCATCGACGGTGCGTAACCGGTTCGTCGACGGCGCGTGGGAGTTTCCCGGATGAGCGCCCCGGCCCGTACCCGCGACGAGGGCTCGTGGGAGGTGATTACCGCCGCCCTGGACCGGACTGTCGGACCCGGCCGCCCGTCCGGGGCCTGGACCAAGTACTGCTGCCCAGCCCATGAGCTCGGTGGCGGGCACAAGCCCAGCTTGGGCGTGAAGTACGACTCCCAGCAGCAGCGCACCGTGGTGCGCTGCTTCGCGGGATGCGCGAACGAGGACGTCCTGGAGTCGCTCGGCCTCGAAGTGCGCGACATGTTCGACCAGCGCATCGAACGCAGCGTCGGGGCACACCGTGCGAGCAGGCCTCGCCCGCGACAGGTCTCCCGCGCCGACCGTGCCCTCGATGCTGCGGGCTTGCCGCTTGTGCAGCCCCGCAAGCCGGATCTCGGTGCGCAAACCTCGGCGTGGAAGCAGGTTGCCGCCTACGCCTACGTGCGCGCCGACGGCACCGTAGCCGGTGAGGTCGTGCGGCAGGAAGCCGATTTCGAGTCTGGCCGTGACAAGCAGTTCCACCAGCGTCGTTGGAACGAGCGGACCGGCCGGATGGAAGCGGGCGGGTTCGAGCCGATCCCGTTCAACCTGCCGCAGGTCTTGGAAGCCGTCCGCGACGGGCGTCTGATCGCGATTTGCGAGGGCGAGAAAGACGCGATCGCGGCCGGAAAGGCCGGATTGGTCGCGACCACCAACGCCGGTGGCGCGATGGTCTGGAAACCCGAGCACGCCCAGTGGCTCAAAGGTGCGCGCACCGTCGTGATCGTCGCCGACCGCGACACCGCCGGATATCGCCGCGCCGAGCGAGTCATGGGCACCCTCGCCGGGCTCGTGCAACGGGTGCGCGTCGTCCAAGCCGCCACCGGCAAGGACCTGCACGACCACCTCCAGTGCGGTCACGAGATCAGCGAGCTCGAACCCATCCCACACCTGGACCCCTACACCCGCGTCCAGCCCGCCGCGCCTGCGCCGCAGGCGATTTCAACTCCCGCAGCCGAGACCAGCGTCTCGGCTGCTTCGTCTGTCCGTCCCGCAACACCTGGAGGAAACGCCATGGCCGACCACCACCTCGTCCCGCAGCTGCACGACCACGCCCCCGATCAGACCCCCGATATCGACCACATGGGCGCGCACTGGGGTCGGTTCATGCAGATGCTGCTCGGCCAGCTCATGACCTACGCCCAAAAAGCCGCGATCGCACGCAAGGCCGCCCAGGAGGTCCTCAAGGAGCGCGACGAGAAGGAACGGCGCGAGGCCGCCGCCAAGGAAGCCGCTGAACGCGCGGCCGTCGAGGCCAAGCTCGAGAAGCTGCGCCAGGCCGGGTGGAACACCGCCACCCGCTCCCAGATCGTGGCCGCGCTGCGTGACGCGGCGGCCTGGGCACCGGATTCCCAGCGAGCCCAAGACGCCCTGGGCGAGCTGGTCAGCCACATCCACAACCGATGGGGTCTGCGCCTGGACCTGGAATCCGGCGAAGTCCACGTCGCTGTGCCTGTCGAGCTCAGCGGCGCACTCGCAGCCGCCGAAACCGAACGTGCCGCAGCATCGCGGCTGCGCACCGCCTCTGCCCGCATGGCCCAGGTCGTCGCCTCGGTCGAGGGGCTGGAGGAATCCGAGCGTCAGGCGATCTTCGCCGAGATCCAGTCATGGCGGGACAACCCCTCCGCCCAGCAGCTGCAGCAGCTGGACAAGGCGTTGGCGTCGCGGAAGGTCGACGAGAAGACCCGCACCCGGATCCGTTTCGTGGCCGGGTATTTGGGGCCGGATGTGACGATGCCGCTCGATCAGCTCGGCATCGTCGCCGCGGTTTCCCCGACCGCTGAGCTGCGGCGCCTCGATGAGCCGCTGGTCGACCCTGGTGAGGAAGTCAAACACCGGGTCGACACGATGCTGTTGGACTTCCAGGTCAAGCTGCGCAACGGCCACGACACCGCCGCAGTGCAGCAGCGGCTGGGCGAAGCGGTCGCTTTGATGACCGAGGAAGACCGCGAGATCGCCCGCCAACGCGGCATTGAGGTCCGCGCGAACCCCGGTGGCGAGTTCAAGCCGCTGTGGCCTGATCACGTCGACCGCGAAGCGCTGGCCGAGAGTGTGCGCCTGTACGCGGCGCTGGCGCCAGAAGCCGAGCGCCAAGCCGTCCTGTCCGGCGACCTGGACGCGGCCGCCGTCGAGCAGCTGCGCAAGCAAACCGGCGTGCACCGCGCCCGCATCGACACCGCCCTGAAAAAGGGCCTCGGGCTGCACGATCTCGAGCGCGACCAGCTGCGCGCCGTGCTCGACGACGTGGAGGCCGGGGTCAAGATCGTGCCCGAGATGCTGTTCGCGAGCGACCGGTTCGCAGCCGCGGTCGATGCCTCCCGCGCTGAAGATATCGCCGCGACGACCTCACAGGTCCACCGCCGCCAGCTCACCGAGATCCTGACCACCGGGTCGGTGCCGCCGTCGACGGTGCAGCGCACCACCGATGAGGTCACCAAGGTGTTCATGGCTCAGACGCAGCTCGCGGCCGGGCACATCAACCTCGCCGAGTACGAGCAGCGCGGCATCGATGTGCGCCTGGATGCCTCCTTGGCCCGCGCGGGAGTGCCTGAGCCGGTCCGCAACAGCGTGCGCAACCACCTCGACCGCGCGGCGGGCGAGTGCGCCATCACCGGCAAGCAGGCCACCCGGATCGCTTCACGCTGGGCCGAGCGCACCGATCGGGTCGCGGCCACACGCACCCAGGCACCGCCCGCCTACGACAGCCCACAACGGCGGGAAGGCCTGGAACAGACCCTGCGCGGTACCGACATGAGCGAGGACGAGATCGCCCAGCGCATGGCGGCTGACTCCGGGCACGCCAAACCACCGTCGGCGGCAGTACGCGGCAATGGCCGGGGTAAGACCCGCACCACCAAGCAGGGCGCGGGTGTGCGGCGCACCCACCACCGCCGCAACGGCAAAGGCCCCGAGCACGGTCTCGGCCTGTGAGGTCTTGCCCGCCATGACCGCCGTGCACGACCCCGAGCAGCCCGACTCCTATCCCTGGATGGCTGCACCCGCTCACCTGAAGACCCGCCGCCAGCTGCGTGCGGCGGGCCTTCGCCCCAACGGCCATGCACCCGTGGCCCAGATGGAGCGCAAGCGCTACGGCCGCCGCCTGGTGGCCTACCTGTTCGATTCCAGACTCGCTGCCCCGAAACGCACCGCGAGCCCCGCGCAACTCGACGCCGTCGCCAAAGCAGTCCGCGGGCACCAAGCCCGCGCGGCCGAGCGACGCGGCATCCCCACCGCCGAGCTGCATCAACCCACAGACCCCGGCCCCGGATGGGCCGAGGACACAACCGGATCCCACAACCACTCTCAGGGAGAAAACCGCATGTCCGACACCACTGACACCGCCGCCAACGTCGCTGCGCGCCTGCGCGAGATCAACACCACCGCCGAGGGCGCTGAATATCTGCGTACGCAAGGCCTGGACCGGACCGGGCTGCTCGCTGTCGCAACTGAGCTGCACATGACCCGGGTCGAGCGGCTCAGCCGAGCCGAACTCGAACGAAGGGTGCTCGGTCAGGCAATCACTGCCCGCCGCAAATACGAGGGACTGCGCACCGGATGGCAAAGCAGCACACCGGGCGCACCGGTTGGCCGGGAGGCCGCCCAGGAGGATCCTCCTCAGCTCGACACCCCGAACGGGCACGGTCAGCGGATGGCGTACTTGCTGGCCACGGTCGCGGTCAACCAGGCCCGCTACCGCGACCAGCGCTTGGCGAAAGCTGTCGAACAGGCCCAGGCTGCCGGGCCCGACGCGGTCGACGAACTGATGGTCAAATCCGAACAGACCCAGGCCCGCGCCGAGGCCCGCCTGGAGGCAAGACGTCAGGACAATCCGATGGCGGCCGTGCAGGGGCTGGCTGATGCGCTGGTGTGGCACCCCAACTCCGAGATCGCCACCAAGCACCTGCGCCAGCTCACCTACGACTACGCCGAGCAGTGGGGCGTGGTTGTCGATGCCGACGAGTTCGCCGTCAGCATCAACCCGAACTTCGACGCGATCGACGCCCAGAACCACGCCGAAGCGTGGCGGTTGTGGGATCGCGAGTCCGCCGTGATGGACTTCGTATCCGCCATGCCGCTGACCGCTACCGCGAAGGGCGCTGCGATGGAGGCGATTACGGCATGGCGGGGAATCGGGATCTCCCCGGCCGACCCACGGGCGCACCTGCGCGATGAGGCCGCACGGCGCGAACAACTGAGCAGCGACCTGGCGGCGGCGAAGCTGACCGAGCCCGACCGCGCTCAGGTCGAGTTCATTGTCGACTACCTGCGCGGCAACACAGCCGACGTCGATCTGCTCGACAGCCCGGTCATCGTCGACCCGGGCGAGGAGGCCCGCGGGCGGGTGCCGCGCCTGCTGGAGTTTTTCGCGAACAACCCCAAGGCCGCGTCGATGGTGGGCGAGGAGATCTCGGTCATGACCGCCGCCGACCAGGAACGGGTCCGCCAGGCCGGGAAGGAGATCGCCGCCGGGCGTGAGGTCGATTTCAAGCTGTGGCCCGATCACGTCGACCGCTACGAACTCGGCGAAGCACTCGCCGAATACGCCGCCGTCACGGGCGAATTGCGAACTGAGGCCGACTATCTCGCCTCCGGTGGCTATAGCGCGGAGGAGCATGAGCGGCTCGGCGCGTACGACATCCCAGGCGTCGGCGACGAGACCGCCGATCGGATTGACCGCATGGCACAGCAGCGTGACCAGCTGCACGCCACGATCCACAACGGCAAGGGCCTGGCTCCGGTGGAGCGTGCCCAGCTGGCGGCTGTGCTCGTCGACATCGACGCCGGACGCATCCGCGACCACAAGCAGTTGCCGGAGCTGCTGTTCGCCGACGAACGCACCAAATCCGATGCCGACGTCAACCGTGTCGGTGTACCCGCGTCCCGGCTCGCGGCCGCGACCCGGGAGGCGATCACCCAGCGCATCGAGGCATCCGGCGCCGAACCCCAGGGCTGGGATGCCACACGCCTCAACAGCGCGGTGTCCTCCATCGGGGATGCGCTCTACACGGTGGCCTGCGGCGCCCGCGGCGACGGTGGCATCGAGTATGAACGCAAGTCCTACGCCGACAAACGCGCCCGCTTGGGCAAGGAGCTGGTCAAGGCTGGCATCGACGAGACGGTGCGGACCGAGATCCGTGAGCTGGTCGACGACCGCGCCCGCCAGGCCGGGGTGCTCGGCAAGGCCGCCGCGCAGCGTGAGCAGCAGTGGCAGGCCAAGACCCACCAGATCGTCGAAGCCCGCGACGACGCCATCGCCCAACGCCAGGCAGCTGCCGCCGGCCGCGCCCCGACCAACGGTCGAGCCTGCACCAGCCGCGCCGACCGGGCCGCTCAGACCGCCTCACCTGCCCCGGTCCGCGTGGCAGGACGGCGCAACCTGCACAGCGCGGAGGTCGGTCGATGAGCCTCGAATCGGTCGACATGTTCGTCATCGCCCGCCTCGACGACGACCTCGCGGTGGCCGACCTCTACAGCTGCGTGACCCACTACGACGCCACCGACGGCACCGAGGCCGGACCCACCGTGGAAGCGTCGTGGGGTTCGGTCACCAGCGAACCCACCGCCCCAGTCACCCTCGACGCGCTCGACCAGGCGCTCACCGAGTTCGGCTACCGCCGCACCACCGACTGGCACCAGCGCGTCACCGCCTCCGGCGCCATGCGCTGGTTCGCCGAAGCCACCATCCGAATCGAGGACCTCTGATGAACACCGATCAGCCCCTGTCGCTGGCGCGTCGCCGGGAACTGTCCGAGCTGCTGGGCAAGATCCCGGCGTCCTGCCCGGCCGATCTGCACGACTGGACCGAGCGAGGCCACCACCGCAGCTACGACCCCGAGTTCGGCGACCCGGTCGCCAGCCCCATTCCGAATGTGGTCGGCGCTATCGGCTGCCACGCCGAATCCACCGAACTCGCACTCCGCGGCTGCTGGTGCGGCAAACTCTGCAAACCCCGCGCCCTGACCACGGCACAACCACCCCAATAGCCCATCAACCACAGAAAGGCCCCGCCACCGGCGGGGCCTTTCTTCTGTCGAGTTGGCGGACAGCTGCCCTGTCAGACCAACGCGGTACGGGAGCGGACCCACACGGCGCGCTCAGACTCCATCATCTCCAGCGCCGCGTCCGGATCCAGCCGCTCAGCTGTCCCGGTGACCACCACCAGACCCGCCCCGGTACGGTGCAGCTGCTCGACCTGCTGACGCCACTCCACATCCGACACCAGCTCACCCGCGTACACCTCACCGAGGCCGGTCGGACCCATGATCCGCACTGTGGTCATGTCCTCGGCGAGGGAGACCAGCCAGCCCGGCACCGGGTCGCCCGCGAACTCCAGGTCCAGCATCGGCCGGGCGCCGTGCGCGCGGACCGCCGACGTCCAAGCGTCCGCGGTCACCAACACGCCGGACGGTGCGATCTGGACGCTGCGGAACCGCGGCAACAGGATCACGACCGGCGTCGAGCCGATGACGGCGGTGAAGGTGACGGCCTGCTCGATCTCTGGCGTGAGATTCGGTTGAGACATGCTGACCGAGAGTACCTTTCGCCCGAACCCGGGGATCCCAACCATGTTGGGTGATGGTGCGCTGTAGATGGTGCTGTTCACCCGTCCGTGCCGCTTCGCGCGTGTTGGTTGATGTTGCGTTCGATCGTCTCCGACGACGGCTCGATGCGAAGGTTCGGATACCGGTTGTCGAGCCGGTTTTCGTTGCGGTGGGCCATATTCCAGCCATCCGGGATCGACCTGCGGTTGACTGCCTCCCAGATCACGCGCGACAACCGCCACTCCCTGCGCGTGCCGTCCTGATATTTCCGACCGGCCACCAAGTGCCCGTTCTTGACGCCGCCGAGTAGTTGCGGGGCACGTGTCGGGAAAATGCTGTACACCATGCCCAACGCGGGATGCACCTGCCAGCCGGTGGCCTCATGGATGAGCGTGTCCGGCAGCACAGCATCCGATGGCACGACAGCGAAACCAGGATCAACGAGAACATCAGCGAGGGTTGGGGGATGTTCTCGACGAAACGAGATCGCTCGTACCGAGTCTTCCCGATATCCCGTTACGGGTGTAACCAGGTTCTCGATGAGGATCTGGCGTGCTCGGCGCTCGTTGACACCCCAAAGGACGCCAACCTGCTCGATCGACAGCAACCGGCTCTCATCAGCCATGGCGCTTTCCTAACCAGGTCCGCAGCGTCTTGGCGCGCTGCACGCCGAGCCGGTCAGCGATCCGCGTTTCCGAGATCCCCTCGGCGGCTGCCAGGATCGCGAGCTGACGGGCCGCCGCGCGTGCTGCGGCCTCGGCCTGGCGGGTGCGGATCAACTCCGCCGCTGCGTCTTCCAAGGAGGTTTCACCAAGCCAGTATTGGACGGCAGCGGAAAGAGCCGCATCGCGTAGAGGTTGATCATCCGGGTCGGGATAGCGTTCGGCGACATCACCGGCGATATGGGCGAGTTGGTCGCGCCGCTCGGGAGTGAGTTCGTCCCAGGCGGGACCGGCCCATGCCTGGATCTCGTGCAGCTCGGCCATCAGATCTCCTCGATATTGCAGGCGTAGCAGTCGCAGTCGTAGGCGGGGACGGTTTCGCCGCCAACGGCCTGAGCGAAGGCGTTGCCCTCTTCGGTGCGGTGCGCGACGGGGGCGTGGTAGATGGGCATCTGCGCGACGGCGGCTTCGTAGAGCGCGCGAGCGAGACCTTCGCCGCGACGGTCCTTGCGGACCTCGATGTTCGCGATCTCGCTGCGGTCGGTGCAGACGTAGAGCTCGGCAGCGACGCCCTTGGCATCGGTGATTTCCCAGATGTGATTGCTGGTCCCGTCGCCGTAGTAGTCGCCGGTCCGGTAGATCACGCTCATGTACACCAGTGTACAGGTCTTGTGCACTGGTGTACAAAACTCGGTGCTTTCCGCCGCCTCCAGAATGGCCCTGGAATCTTGAAGCTGCGCGGAGCATGTCTCTATTTGGAAGAGACATGCATTCCTGGGTAACCGCGTTCCATACCGCCGCAGGTCACCGGGTGATTCCGCTCTGTGAGCCGTGGGGCGATTTGACCGCCCCACGTAATGCCCCACGGAATACGCCACGGAATGCCCCACGGAAAATCCTCGCCCTCGACCGGGATGGCGGAAACCCGCCAGACGTGTCAGCCGACCAGGTGGGCGCGCGCTGTCTCGAATCCTTGGTTTCGAGACACCTTCACAGCGGGACTGGTCGACGGAAGGAACAGCAGGTCAACAAGTCTCATAATCTATGCTCGAAATTCAGTCTCAAAATGTTGTCACATGATAAGATAATGAGACTTGCTTTCGAGTGGATGGGGAAGACATGGCGCTGAATGCAGAGGAGCTGGCCGAGATCGAGGCCGATGAGGACCTGCTCGACAGCCTTCGCGCTGCAGCGATGGTGATGACCCCTGCCAAGGCGCTCAGCGTGCGGCGCCCGTGGGCCAACCTGATCGTCGCGGGACACAAGCCGATAGAGAACCGCACCTGGAGCACCCGCTACCGCGGTGAGGTGGTGATCCATGCCGGGGCCCGCTGGGAGCGCGACGGAGCCGACCTTGCTGCGGCCCTGAACATCTCGGGCTTCGCGTCCTCGGCGCAGTGCCCGTCTGGATATCTCGGTGTGGCCCAACTCAGGGACGTGCACCGCGCGGCGGGATGTTGCGCGCCGTGGGGCCAGCAGGATCAAGGCGTCTACCACTGGGTGTTCACCGATGCGGTCGCGCTACCCGCGCCGGTGCCGGGACCGGGGCGGCTCGGGCTGTATCGGGTACCCGCTGACGTGCGGGCGGTGCTGCGCTGATGGATTTCGGGTACGCCCGGGTCTCGACCACCCACCAAGACCTCGAACGCCAGCTCGTCGCTCTGGCCGAGCACGGGATCACCGAAGACCGGATCTACGCCGACAAGAAGACCGGCGCCACCGTCGACCGCCCGAAGTTCCAGGAAATGCTGGGCTACGCCCGCCCCGGCGACACCATCGTGGCGACCAACCTGGACCGACTCGGCCGCAACCTGCGCGAGTGCCTCAACGTCATCCACGACCTCACCGAGCGCGGTGTCGGGGTCAAGACCCTGCGGGATCCGCTGCCGATCGACACCACCGACACTTCGGGCATGGCGGAGATCTCCGTAGCGATGCTGGCGCTGTTCGCGCACATGGAGCGCGTGTTCATGCGGGAAAGGGCGGCCCACGCCCGTGAGGTCGCCGCCGCCCAAGGCAAGCAGCCCGGCCGACCCCGCAAGCTCAGCGCCGCACAGCTCGCCGCGGCACGGGCCGCGCTGCGCGAGGACCAACCCGCCGCCCAGGTCGCCGAAGCGTTCGGGGTATCGCGGGCCACCCTGTACCGCTACCTCGCCGAAGCCCCCGCCGCTCAACCAAGCGCCGCGAACACCGAATGAGCGGATGCCGTCGACTCGTACTCGATGTCGTCGACCAACCCGTGACCGCCCACGAGGGCCGCTTGCGGCGGCCCGGTCGGCGCTTGTTAGCCCTGGTAGATGCGAGATTCCCCTACCCAACCGGCTTCCAGCGGCGGCGTTTCGGACTTGATGAAGTTCCGACCGATCGATCTTTCGAAGATTCACAAAGTGCACCGACCCATCGCATGCGAAACCACGACTGATGCGAAAGTTCACAACAGCAGTCGTGAATACTGATGCGAAAGTTCCCGCAACACTCCCGAGACGACTGATGGAAAGATGTACAGATACGCCTGACGGCAACGAGCGATCTGGCGAAATATTTCTGGAATGCTCCACGTGTCAGTCACATAGTTTTGAAAAGTAGTCTGAACTCATCAGATGCGAAGATCTGAAAGTTGCGACGCAAGGCTAATGCGAAGAACATTAAATTGGACTGCGGTGAGTCTTCTCAGATTGAGAAGACTTACACTGGTACCGTGCTTCGTGGAACATGAGGTACATGGTGGTGCGCACAGTCGTCAGACGTCAGCGGACCCCGCCAACAGAAGAAGCCCCGTCCCGCTGCGTGCGGAACGGGGACCCCCTCTCCTGTTACGTGCCAGGCCTGCTAAGCGGACACGTACAGGGACGCCGACGCCAGTCCTGCGGCCATCGCTGCGGTGCTGGCGTCGCTGCATTCCGCAGGATTCTGCAGAACCACAGCCAGTACGTTCAGCACTGCGACGACGACCATGCACCAGGACTTCGCCGATCCACTCCCGTCTTCTTGGGAGCCATCCGATCTCTCACTCATATGTGTTTTCGCCTCTCACCGTGATGCCCGCCACCACTGATGGCGACGGGCTAAATCCCCCACCGGTTGTATGGGGGCGGACTGAGGTCCTCCGATAAAGGAGGACGTCACGGAAGAGCGGGTCGAACACGAGCCGGTCGGACCACGCCGATATTACTCGAACACCGCCACGAGATTCACCCCGGCAGCGTTCGTGTCGCCGAAGACCGTGCCACTTCCGAGCATTTTGCTCGGAAGTACGAAAGTGCGGTTCTAAAGAAAGTCTGTAATAGCGCAATAAAATGCCTGCATAACCGCCGTCGCATGCCCGCCGCGTCCCTCTCGGCCCCAAAGCAGACCATGCGACACACCGAAGAATTCGACACGCGTATCACGGCCTCGCCACCATGTTTCACCGGTCGGGTCGCCGCTTACGCCGCCAGGCCCCTGAAGGCCGATGGTGGCGTAGCTACCTGGCAACGATCACTGCTGATCTTGACGGGTCGCGGGCGGGATTGACCAGGATTGGGTGAACCCGGCGCTACGGCCACCAGGTGCCCACGCCATTGTGAGCACCTGGTGGACAGCGCTACTTCTTCAGGAAGACCCGGTAGGTGCCGACCACGAATCCTGCGGCGGCGGTGAGGACGGCCGCGCTGGCGTTGCCGACGAGGACCAGGGCGAGTAGAGCGGCCACGATCAAGGCCAGAGCGATCAGATCGGTGATCCGCCGGTAGACCCAGGCGGGGACGTGCCGGGGCTGGGGATCCTGGTCTTCCGGCTCCGGAGTGTGGTGCGAGACCATGAGGTGTCGGGCCCTTTCTGAGTTCGGCCTGAACCGAGGTGGACCCGCAGCGTTGCCTGCCAAGTTCCGATGCGGGTCTTACCTGGGACGTTCGCCATGGCGGCGACCGCACCGCTATCCAAGGGCGGGGACTATTTTTCCGTCTACTCCCGATGTTTTTTGACCTGGTCCAGACCTGTTGTCCGCCGCCATATCTGGGTTGTCCCGATGAAGTTCTACGATTGTCCCGCTACCGATCTTGGTGAGGGACAATGCAATAGCTGGAGGGGCTGTGTCGCGGGAGAACCAACGAGCTGGACACCCCCTGCGCACCGTGCCGGAAGATTTCCCCAAGAGCCTGCCGCACCCGACGCGAGTACTGAACGCCGCGCTCAACCAGCTGATGATCGATGCGGGTCTGACGCGTAAGCAAGTGATCGCGATGGCCGGACTCGACCTCACCGACAAGCAGTGCTCGCGCCAGATGGGAGAAAGACGGGCCGGACCGAGCTTGTCGTTGTTCGAGGCGATTCTGTCTGCCGCGGCACACAAGCTCGACATATCGGTCGATGAACTGGGCCGGACTTATCTGCCTCTGTTGCGCCAAGCCCAAGCCGCCGCTTCCGGTTCGAACCCGATGACCGGGAGTATTGCCGGACAACTCGGTAGTTCTCCGGCAGTACTCCCGGTCATCGGCGTGAGTATCCCGGGCCCGGCGCGCACGCTGGCGGAGAAAGCCGAATGGCTGGCCAACCTGCTGGTCGACAACGATGAGCAACGCGCCGCCGCCGAACTCGACGACGTGTTCGGCCAGGACAATTCGATGTTGGTCGAAGCCCTGGTCAAGGTGGGCGCTCTTGATCCCGGCATGATCGCGGCGCTGCTGGACGAAATCCGCAGACGTGACGGCGATCCGCGAAGTACCAGTCTTTTCGAGGCGATCCGGAGCCGTGATGAGCAGGTCGCTCACAGGATCGCCGCAGTCCCTCTCCGAGAAGCAGCAGGCCGCAAACCCAGCATTCTCGAGTCGGATCCGGTGCGCTTGTTCGGCCGACGCATGGCCACACTGATCCAGAAGGGGCACGCCGACCAGGCCTGCCGCGAGATCGTCGCCCGCATCGGGGAACTTCTGCGCGCCACGCAAACCGAGAGCATCCTCGGCGGGATCATCGAGAGCAGCTCCAACGGTCCCGCCCTGGCCAGCGCGCTGCTGTCGGTCATGGCAGAAGACCACCGCGAGGAGATGTTCCGCTGCGTCGTTCAACTCCTGCGCCACGCTCGATCCGCCGAGCGGATCGACCTGCTCTGCAGCCTCGACGATGCCCTCACCCCCGAAATGCGCGCAACCATCCTGTTGCTGCTCAGCCGAAACAGTCGCCTGCCCAACACGCACGGACTCGACAGCGAGGAGCTCTATGACCTCGCCATCTTCATGAAGACGCTGCGCGAGACATCCACGCGCCTGATCGCCGTGGTGGCCGATGAACCGATCGCCCACTCCCGTGACCTCGCCGCCGGTCACCTGGTGGAGTCGATTCCCCACTTCGGGCCGATCCTCGGGTTGATGGTCGCGGCCCGATTCACCCACACCGTGCACCTGCTGGCCCGCGCCCTGTCGGACTGGGATGCGCGCGTGCAGGCCTTCAACGGGTTCCCCGCCTGGTATCAACCCGTCAAAGACCTCGCCGGCGCCGTCCTCGGTATGCCCGCCGGGATGCAACTCACCTCCGAGATGCTCACCCGCCATCCCCGTAGTGGCGCGCTTCTCTTCGATGCCATGCAATCTCTGAACCACGCCCGGTTCCCTGTGCTGCTCGCCGAGCTCGTCGCCAACCACGTCACCGTCGACGCGCTCGCCCAGACCATCGTCGGCGTCGATGAAGAACCACGACGACTGCGGATCTTCGAGAAACTGATCAAGGACACCCCCACCGACGCCGACCCGATCATGCGGCAGATCGTCGCCAAGTACCCGGCCCAGATCAACAAAATGCTGCCGCTGGCGGGCAAGCATGCTCCCCAGTTCACCGAACGCATGATCGAACTCCTCAGCGACCAGAAATCGCGGAAACCGCGCAGCCCCAACCCCTACGCGGCCGCCCCTACCACCATCGCAGAACTACTCCCGATCAACCGCGGCCAACCGGATGGGCCTGATCATCGAACAGGATGACCTCGGGAACAGCTGCCTACGTTGTAACCGCCGATAGCAAGCGAGATGTGGGCGTCAGAGCCCGGCTGATCCCC
Organism: Nocardia sp. CA-084685; assembly: GCF_050955785.1. Classification (NCBI taxonomy): domain Bacteria; kingdom Bacillati; phylum Actinomycetota; class Actinomycetes; order Mycobacteriales; family Nocardiaceae; genus Nocardia; species Nocardia sp. CA-084685. The sequence continues at coordinate 26,311 of NZ_CP192097.1, read as the reverse complement.
GCCGAGGCGCGAGGCCAAGCGTGTCGTGTAGAACCTTGCGGGCGTCGCGGCGTCGGGTTTGGTTGGGATGCGCGACCGCGAATACGCCAGCCACAAGCAGGAGCAGTCCGCTGTAGTGCACTTCCGCCGTACGCCCCGACCGGCGGACTGAGCGGACCCGAAACCATGCCACCGCGAGGGCGGTGGCGCCTGCGAGGACTTCTATCATCGCGACTTCTCCCTGGTCGATCGTTGATTCGATATCGGGAGACTAGGAGCGCGATCCTCCACATTGCAGCATCCATGCACTTCTCGTGACCGCCGCGTAATCGGTGACGACGCAACGGCGTGGCGAACCGGAGAGCACCATCTCACGGCGCGCTGACCGGCCGATCGTTTCGGCCTTCCGCGTCATACTTCGATCATGGGGTATGAGGCCGTGCGGCGGCATTCTCGCAGGGGACAGGTCGGCGGAAGCTATATGAGTGAGGGTGGTAAGCCGTGAGCGCCCGACGCGGACGCGCGCGGCCGGGGCGTTACCGGTCCCCGTATGTCCACGGCTACCGCAGTGCATCGCCCATGCCGATCCTGTGGGCACTCGGGGCACTCGTGGGCGGTGTGGTCCTGCTGCTGCTCGTGCTGGCCCTCACGCACCTGGGATCCACCAACAGGCCGTCCGATACCGCCGTGGTGCCCTCGACCGTCGCGCCCGCGCAGCCGAGCGGCCCGCCGCAGCGGTGTTTCCCATTCCAGTGCTGACCCGGCCGCGTCGCTGACGATCGAAGCTGCCGCGCCCTCCCTCAACGGGAGGGCTTGCCACCCAATCCCCATACGCACCTATGAGGGCGGTCGAAGTCGTCGACTCCTACTCGATGTCGACGGTCCTGTGGTGCGTCGGGCGCTTCGGGTCCCTGCGGTCTTCAACGCCCCCACGACGACACATTGTGGCGCAGATCACTCGATGCTCCGGAAACCCACGCTCAGCCCCGATCCGGACTGATCCAGACTGATCCGAATCAATCCGTCGGCGTCAGGGCAAGCTTCGCGCAAACACGCCCTGCACCCTCCATTTAGTGCCATGCGACACGCCGTAAGCACAGGTTGTCGGTGTGCATCAGGTACGGTCTGCATCACTCAGGTCGGACGTATGTTCGGCCCGATCAATCGCCGCCCGTCCGACTTCGGTACGGGCCTCGAACCTCGCCGCGAACGGCGTGGCATCGGACGAGCTCCGGTGTTCACTACAGGTCGCCGGACGAGCTCCGGCGGCTGCGATTGAGAGGGCATCCGAATACATGGATGACCAGGAGGAGCCCCCGGACAACAACGGGGACGGCGCCAAGCACTGGATTTCGCTCACGGTGTCGGTGCTGGGACTGATCGAGATTCTGCTGCCCTATTGGGTAGGAGACAGCGCCAGCCCGGTAACCGGAGCTACCGAGCTGGCGTTGTGGTATCTGCACGCGATCGGCGCCTAGGAAGCTAATCCGATCAACAGCAGGGCCGGGTTTGGGCCGGACATTTGCGTATAGGCGCGGTGTCCGGCCCGCATCCGTTTTTCGCCGGGGTGTTCCATTTGGGTTATTTGGGTTTCATTTGGAACAGCGGCACAGGCGTGGACACTATCACCCCCATGGTTCCCGCCCTGGTTATCGACCCAAAACGTGGCGCGCCAGTCGTCACCCGGTCACCTTTGTTGACGTCACGGGGTCACCTTTGTGGAAGCAACCGGAGACGTAGCGGACTAGCCTCGGTGTCCGATTAGGCGGCCATGTCCGGGACGTCGAACAGCGTCAGCTCCCGCGCGGCCTGGGCTCGCAATTCGGCGCGTTCACGTGCCTCGCAGGTCGGGCCGATGCGTGCCGCGACCGATCCCGGTGACATGAGCCAGCCGTTACACCGGCGGCAGTGCACTACGAGCTTCACCGTGGGCTGCTCGTCGGTCTCGGCCATATCGCTCTCCTCCCGGCCACAAGCAGATATGCCAGCCAGCCTCGCATGTAGCACCGACACACACGGCGCTACGCCGCAAGGGCGCGGTAGTCGCAACTGCGGCAATACCATCCAGGCTCCCCGGCCAGCCGCGCCGCGTGCAGCATCTCCCCGCACTCGGGACACAGCGGCGGGCGGTCCAAGGCCCACCGGTCGATCACGTCGACCAGCGATACCCCAAGGCCGTCGCCAGCGAGCAGTTCGACGGATCGGTCGTAGATCCGGATCTGGGTGTAGGTGTCGGCCCGCAGCGCCGACAAGCGCGCGTCCTCGACAAGCTCGTCGAGATCATCTGATCCGATCCGGACGGTCAGCACACCCACGCCCGGCGTCGGGATATGGACTTCCAGTCGGAATCGGGACATCAGCTGCCTACCCGAGTGGGCTGATGGTGGTAGTCGGGCCGCAGGGTCACGAGGTATTCGCCGAGAGTGCTGCGGCAGGCGACGCTGTAGGCGACCACCCGGCTGTCGTCGCTCGGACTGCGGTGCACCTGGGCAATGACCCCGGTGCGGTGCACCGCCACCGGATCCTCGGGCTCGACACCGCGCCCGTGGGTGTCCGACCACCAGGTGACCCGGTCGCCCACCGCGAGAGATGTATCGAACATACTTTCGAGTCTGGCACAGGTCGCTTAGGTCGGCGCGCGCCTATATCAGGATCACCAGCGCGATGAACACGGCGAGCACCAGCAGCGCGCGCGGCACCCACCAGAACATCGGTCGTCGCAGTGGCGTGAGGTCGAGTTTGCCCTCCCGCTCGAGCTGGAGCAGGATCCCGGCAGCGCGCCACTGGCCCGGCGTGATGTGCTGTGGCTCCAGCTGCTGCCGGTACGGGCAGTAGGGATAGGGATGCCACCCCATCGGACAGGTGCAGACATACCGCGTGAACTGAGTCATCGCCGCGCCCCCTTCCCACCAGTCGCCCCTGGGCCGCCTGCCGCGGGGCGACTGTCTCGGTGTGGCGAGCGTAGCGGCAACTCCCGACGATGCCTACCAAGTCGGTCGGCCGACCGCGCCCCAACCCCTCACACACGCCACCTCACGCATCGAACCAACATCCACACTTCGCCAACTCACCCACACGCAACATTTTCGCATCCACCACGCCCACCCCTTTTTTCACCATCCCCAACGTGCAGACCTCTTGCATCTAAGGTAACGAAACGGTAACGGACCAGGGTATTTCGTCCGGACGAAAAGCCAGCGAAAACCGACACACCCTCTGCACTGTCGTGGCTTCCGGGCGGATTCCTAGCCGGTATTCGTCCGGCGAAAATCGCTACGCTGACGGAAATGGAGCAGCGGAGATGCCCGCGGTGCGGCGAGAAGGTGTTCGATCTCCCGCGCGGCCGTCCCCGAGTGTGGTGCTCAGATGACTGTCGACGCCGCGGCGCCGAGCAAGGAATCCGCGTCCATGAGATCCGCGTCGACCGCGAGGTCTTTGTGCCGCGCACACCGGACAGTGCGGTGGATCTGGTGCTATCCGACGCCGAAGCCACTCACCGCTTGCTCCGCAATCTGGCCGACTGGATCCGCCGACACCCCCTCGACGATGACCTTGCGCGACTGCGCCATCGACACTGGCACCCGCTCATCAGTGACCTGTGGTCTGCCTACAACGAGGCTCTCGGCGAGCCACCACGGCAACTACCCGGTCCGCACCGCCGAGCCGAGCCTCCGCCGGTCCCGCCGACCCAGCCGCCGCCTCCGGCGGACCCGCCAGCAACCAGCACCGCAGACCCCTCTGCCCCGAACCAGCCGAACCGACAGCAGCGGCGTCGACGGTCGCGCAAGAAGCGTCGTCGCTGACGCCTGGATCCGGAGAGCAAAGTTATGTACTTGGACGTGCTAAGTGAGGTAGCCGGGTGTCTGGACAGCTGGCTATAAGCGCGTGCTGGGTGCTTTGAGGGCAAGCGGGCGTAGCCCGTGCGGCAGCACCTTCTAAGGCGACCGACATGCCAACCGCAGCGCACGCACCGAGCCCGCCGGGGCCGCCGACACTCCCTCCCCTGTGTCATTCCTCGATGCCTTTTCCGTCCAGCCCCGCCCCCGATTTTTCTTGACCACCCTCGATCTGTTTCTCTATCGCGGATTGAGGGTGGTCAAGAAAACGGCAGCCTGCGAACGAGGGGGCGGGGGCTGAATGGAAAAACCCCAGCTCTCGCTCACGTTCTGGGGGTGGATTAGCCCCTGGATTAGCCCTGGACCAGGCCCGCGATTAGCCCCTGGGCCCTTTCCCTGAGCTAATCCAGGGGCTAGTCCAGGGGCTAATCCAGGGTCGCGACCAGCCTCGCGACTGAGGTAGCGACCAGCCTCGCGCTACATGCGCGTCCCTAGTCGCGAGGCTAATCGCGACCCTGGTCGCGAGTCTCGACCCCCGTGCGGCAGCCCGTCCTACATGCCGATTCCCTGGCCGGCGCTGGGTCCGCGATCCGGTCCCCGGAACGGCCTGCGAGGGTCTGCGGGGCGCTCGGTCCCCACCGACCGCTTCGGACCCGTGGTCCTGGCCTTCGACTGGGTGCGGACCTCGGCGGCCCGCTGCTCGGGGGTGAGCTGTTCTCGCCGGGCGTGCTCGGTTTCCACCTTCTCCAGGTTGCGTTGCAAGTGCTGCAGGTAGGTGGTGTCGTCGCCGAGATCCTGCGCGTCTTGGTGCCGCGCCGAGCTGAGCCGCCGTTTCTGACGCTGCTCCTGGGCCTCGAACAGGATCGCGTCCCATTCGCTGGCCGGAGCACCGGTCGCTTTGGCTGCGATCTCGGCGGCCTTGCGGACTCGGGCAGCCTCCGGTGCGAGGTCCTGCCGCTCCCCGGCGACCTTGTCGACCTCGGCCTGCTTCTTCTTCCGGGCCAGCATCCGACGCCCCGACAGCGCGTCCAGCTCCTGCTGCAACCGCGTGTGCGTCGTGGTGAGATCGTGCTCCTTGGTGCTGATCTCGTCGGCGGCGCGCTGGGCCTGCTGCGCGGCCGGGATCTTCGCCGCCTTCTGCGTCAGCTCGGCGTTGTCGGCGCTGACCTGGCGGGTGTGCGGGCCACCGTGCTCGTTGCGGTCAGCGATATCAGCGACCAACAATGCGACCTCGGTCCGCAGATGCTGCAGCTCGGTGTCGAGCCAGTCATCCGACCACCGGGCCGGAGCGATGTCGTCGCTGACGAAACCACTGCTCGCCACAGCAGCGGCCCGCAGCGTCGAGCGCTGATCCGCGGACAGCTCGGTGTAGTACGCCCGCCGCCTCGGTTTCACCTCGGCGCCCGGCTGGGTCGGCGGTGTGAGCGGCCCTTGCGCGGCGGCGAGCTTCTTCGCCCGATCCGTCTGGTCCTGCGAGCCGCGGTTGGCGTCCTCGGATTCGGGTGCGCTCGTGTGGCCGGCCGCGCGCTTCGCTGCACGCTCGGCAGCGGAAGTGAACACAGCGGCAGCGTCGCGATCCCACTGGGCGCGGCGCGCTTCGAGGTCGCTCTCCCACTGCGCCCGCACCGGATCCAGATGCTCGCGGGTCATGTGTTCCACCGCCAGGGCACGCCCGAGCTCACCTCGTGCCCGGTGCGCTCGCGCGACCGCCAATGCGATCGCGATGGCGATGGCGAGCAACACGAACATCAACGCCACCAGCACGATGGCGACCTGCGCGGCGATATCGTCGTCGCGCACACGACCGGATCCGCGCCCCTGGGGCTTGGATCGGGCGGGTTGATCGAGCAGCAGCCGCGCTACATCCCCCAGTGCTGTCGGATGCGTTCCCGGCGGCGGCCGGTACCGGTCGGTGCGGCGCGGCATCTGCGCTGAGCGCGTCAACGAATCGGCGGCCGCCGCGAACGCTCCTGGCTGATCGCCTTCGAGATGCTCGCTCCATGCGGCGAAAACACCGGCAGCCTGACCAGCGAGCCACGCCCACTGGGCGCGGTCGCCGTGCGGCACCTCCGCCAGCCGGTCGCGCCACTGCCCGGCCTCGGCCGCGGCTTGCTGCCACGCCTCGACACCGTCACCACCGGCCCGGGCTGCCCGCCCGGATGTGGTGGTGCGGCCTTTCCACGCGGCCAACGCGTCGGCGCGGCCCGCAGGGCTGTCGTCCCACTGCTGCTCACGCAACGCCGCCAACGACAGATCCCCGGCCAGTTTCCCGCCGCCGACCCACGGCCCGACCTCGGCACCGTCGCGGCGAAATCGCACCGAATAGCCGGTCACCTCATCGGTGCCCCCGGCCGCGTAGCGGGGCCGGATCGAGATCCCCGCCCCGCGCAGACCCGTAACGAACTCGGTCTCGGACTCGGCCGCGCCCGCGTACGCGCGCACCAACCGGCGCAGCCGCTCGCGCTCGGTCTCCGGGGTACCGAGCCGCTTGGACCGCTCGATCTCCGCGCGGCTGTTCCCTGACAGCCCTCCGCCCTCTTTCCGCGACGCCAGCACCTGCAGCCCGAACTCACGCTCCAACTCGCCGCAGACCTCATCGGCACGATTCCAATCGCCCCTCGCCCTCCCCGGCCCGTAGTCGAACGTGGAGACCTTGCTGCCGTCCTCACGGATCAGTGAGGCCGCGATGTGGATGTGGTCCTGGCCCTCGCCCGTCTCGCCGGAATGCCCATGCCGCACCGCCGCCCACCGGGCCTGGGCGACCTTGCCGTCCTTGGTGCCGGTGAATCCCATGCGAGACATGAACTCGTTGACGACCTGCGACCACTTCGCGTCGTCAAGCTCCTCCCCCGGCTGCAACGCCAGCACGCAATGCCACACCGGGGCATTGCGCATCACGGACTTCTCACCCTTGCCCGCGGGCTCGACCACATCCATGCCCAGCTCGCGGCCACCCACCCCCACCGCGACCGGCTTGGCCTTCATCCGCACTTGCGTTCCGTACAACGTGCGCGGGATCTCGATCTCGTGCGCCACCGCCAGCGCCGCCTCCCGTGCGGCCGCTTTGACCTCGGCGCTCTCGCCCTCGAAATGCTCCAGCCACGCCGCGCGCATCACCGTGGGTGAGCCTGCGATGATGTGCCTGTCCTTGTGCTCGTTGTGGTCGCCGCTGCCCAACAAATAGACCATCAGGCCGCCGAGCTTCTGCCCGCGCCGGATCTTCGCGATCACCTCGCCCACCCCCGCACCCGCAGGCCTGGGCGGTTCATCGCCGCACCGCTTCGCGCGCCAGCGCCTCCATCCGCTCGCTGCGCTCACGCAACTCGGTCATCGTCTCTCGCAGCTGCGCCATCGTCGCCGTGACGTCCTCGGCGACCTCCCCGTCGATATTGGCCGCGTGCGCGATCTGGTTGAGCAGACCATGGATCGGCGCCAGCTGCTCCAGCCGCACCTCGTCCAGCCCACCAGTCGCGCTCATCACCGCCGCCGCGACCGCCTTGCGCTGCGGCCATGGCAGCCACGGCTTATCCGCTGACCGATCACCCTTCGACGACGCCGGTGCTGGGTACACCGCCGCCTGCACCACAAACCACGGCACCGTGCACCCCACCTCGTCCGCCAACTCCTGGACCTTCGCGAACTCCGCCGCCGAGAACACCGCCTCGATCGTCTGCTTGTCCCCCACGATGTTCGGGCGCCGCCGCCTCCGGCGCGCCCGCGCGATGTTCTGCGAACCCCGCTTCTCACCCGACGACGCCCCCACCACACCCTGCTCCGCGACCACCGCGACCACCTCCCGCTCGTCGGAAAAACCAGGCCCAGCGCAGCGACCACCCGCCCGGGTGAGCTCCTCACCACACGTGAGGAGCACCTCATTTACCCTGGGTAAATGTTACCTTGCTCCGCCTGGGGTTACGTATGAGTGTACGGGAATTTGAGCAGCTGGGAGGGTCTGCGGACGTGACCTCATTGAAGAGATTTGGGGGCGGCCGGTTTGTTGTGTAGTCGTACGTTTGGGTGATGGTGGGATCACATTCTGAGCGTGCTGATGAATTGGCTGAGCAGGCGAACAAGGCGCTGCAGGAACTGTTGGAGGCGACACAGGCTCGCGCCGACGGCGAGCAGATAGATGCCCTCACAGCCGCAGTGAACCGCGGCGGGCCCTCACGCGCCGATGTCCTATGGATGCGGCTGCAAGCGCTGCAGAATCAGGCCCAAATCCACGCGACACTCGCACTCAAAGACACCGTGTTCGCACGCGGGCTGTAGCGTTCCCGGACAGACGAAGGCCCCGGCGGGTTGGTGCCGCCGGGGCCTTCGTCGTCTTCGTGGGTTGGTGCGCTATGCCCGATCGGCAGGCTTGCGCAGCTCGATCACACGCCCGCCGGTGGTGCTGCTGGCGGCTTCCGCGCGGACGACGGTCGCGGTGTCGCGGATGCGTTCGATCGTCTTGCGGTGCACACCAGTGGCCGTGTGTGCCGCATTGACGCTCGCGCCACCAGTCAGCACTTCCAGCACCCGCACCACGGTCTCGAGCGGCAGACGGCCCCCCGCACCACGCCCCCGCACTTCCTCGGCAAGGGCGGTCATCGAGCCCCGCACTTGGCTGTCGGTGCCCGCACTATCGCCCGCACTTTCCACCGTCGCGAGAGCAAGTGCGGACTGCGACCGTGGCCCCGCACTTGCCGGTGCGCCCGCCCCCGCACCACTGCTGCGGGCAGGGTGAGCGGTCCGTGTACGTGGCCCGCGAGAGGCCCGCACTTCGCCCGCACTTGCGGGCTCGGGCGCAGCCTCTTGCGAGGTAGCGGTGGTGCTGGGTTCGGTGCTGGCCGGTGCGGGGGTCTCCTCCTGCACTGGTGCGGCAGGTACCGCACTTTCCTCGATCGGCTGGTGCGGTGCGGGCTCGACGACGGCCACCTCGGCCACCGCACTTTCCTGGTGCGGTGCGCCCGCACTTGCGTCCACGACCGGAGTGCTGTCCACCTCCAGCGAAGTGCGGTGCGGGGCCGCACTTTCCTCGTCCGCGAAGTGCGGTGCGGACTCGGACGCGGTCGTAAGTGCGGGCTCTGGTGCGGGGACGAACTCGCGCTCGAATTCGGCCATCGGCTCGGTGCTGGTGCGGGTTTCCTCGCCGTGGTGATGCTGCACAGCGGCGGCCGTCTCGGACTGCGCGGGCGCCAGGAGCGGGGTCGCTTGCACGCTGTGCAGGGCTCGCAGATCCGGCAGGTGCAGGGCAGCGTCGTCGGTGATCCGTTGCGCCACCACACCCCGCGCCCGGGTGTAGTCCGCGCCCATGTAGTGCAGCACCCACAGAGTCCCGCCGATCAAACCCGGTGCGATGCCGTGCAGCATCGAGTCGTACCAGTGGCTATCCCGCACGTACGGGTAGGTGTTGAGTCCGAAGGTCAGCGTGAACAGCCCAACCTCGGCCCAGCGGATGCCGGCCGAAGGTTCGATGTCGGCGGCGTCGCGGACCTTGGCGGTGCCCAGGGCGATGATGACCAGCAGCCCGGAGATCATGCCCTCGATGAGGAACGACACCCAGTACAGCGGGTCGCTGGTGCCGCCGGGCGCCATGTTGTGCTGCACATTGATCGCGCTCCAGATCATGCCCGCGGCGATGATGGCCCCGCACCCGTAGCGGGTCCAACGGCTGTAGCGGTGCAGCTCGGCGATTGTCGAGGCCGGGGTCTCCGCGCGGCGCTGTGCGGCCAGTGCTTTGCGGGCATCGATCGCGTCGCGGATATCGGCGGCGCGGATCTCGCGTTCGGCGGCGCGGATATCCTCGGCGGCCTCAAGCTGCGCGGTCAACTCCGCGCGGTCGGCCTGCCGCAGTTGCCCGCGCTTCCACACGGCCAGCCCGCGCGCCTCGGCCAGCTCGGCCTCGGACGGGACCTCGGTCAACACGCTGGCGGCGTCACCGCCGAGCAGCTCCAGCCGACCGCGCGCGGTGCTGAGCTGTTCGGCCAGTGCCGCAACGTCGCCGGTGGGCGGGCGAGCCGGGACGGGTGGGGTCTTCGTCTTCGATCGGAACATCAGCGGTTGCCTTCCTCATCAGGGTGGCGGGCCGCGTCGAGCGCGGCCTGCATGGTGGCGATCTGGGTGTCGTGGGCGGATTGGATACGGGCGATCTCGGCGGTGTGGGCGGCCTCGAGACGTGCGGTCGCGCTCGCGTGGTCGCTGCGCAGCTGCTCGCGGTCGGCGCGCGCTTCGGTGCGGGCCTGGACGAGTTCCTCGCGCAGGGTGCGGATCTCGTCGCGGTCAGCGTCGGCGCGGGTCGCGGCTTCCGCGCGGATGGTGTCGAGCTGGCTGCGCAGCTGCTCGCGCTCGGCGCGGGCCTGCTCACGGGTCTCGGCCAGTTCTGTGCGGAGTCGCTCTGCTTCCGCGCGGGCATCGGTGGCTGCCTGCTCAGCGGCTGCCTGGGCGGATTCGGCGCGACGCTGGGCCTCGGTCGCGGCGTCGCGAACATCGTGGGCCTCGGTGATCTGTACAGCGGCCGCGCGCTCGACCTGCTCGACACGCTCATCCGCAGCCTGCTGCGCGGCGGCGATCTGCTCTCGCGATTGTGCCTCGACGGTGGCGATCTGTTGAGCTGACTCGCCGCGCACCCGCTCCAATTCGGCGCGCGCGGCCTCGGCGTCCGCGACGGCCTGGTCGCGCTCGTCGAGCGCATCCTGGGCTGCTCCCTCAGCCAGCTCCCGAGCCTCCTGCGCATGGGCCAGCTCGCGGCGCGCAGCGATCGCGTCGGCCTCGGCACCCTCCCGCGCGACGCGTTCGGCGCGGATCTCCTCATCGGCTTCACGCCGCGCCGCGCGCACCTCTGCTACCGCCGCGTCCGGATCCCCCGCAGTCGCCACCACCTGCGTGATGCGGTCGACCAGCTCGCCGAACTGGCGCTGGTGCGCCTCGGCCTGCATCTCGATCTGCGCCAGCAGCTCCGCCAGGGATGCCCGCGCCGAGGTCACCGGCCGTGCCGGGCCACGGCCGCGCCGCGGCTCGCCACCACCGACAGCCGCTTTGGCCGCCTCCAGCTTCAGCTCGTTGCGTCGCGCGAACGCACCCGTGCGGGTGTGCTTGCGCTGGACGCCGTCCGGGTCGACCACCGTCCGCCCGCAGTATCCGCTGGGCCGACCGGGCCGCTTGTCCCCGGACAAGTCGAGCCCGTGCTTCTCGTACGTGTCCGTCACCGGGTCATACGAGTACGGGAATCCGCAAACGTGCTGGTCGTCGTCTGTCGCCGCGCCGCCATCGGCCGGGCCCGGCGTCTCCGATTGCTCACTCATACACCAATTTTAGCGTTTTAACGAAACGATATTATGGATGCTAGCAGACCTAGCTATGCGTACATTGCTAGCTATTGGTACTTGCTATGGGTGTTAGGTTCGCTGCGTGAGCACACCAAGCGCACCTAGTGATGCACGCGCGCAGGCGCGGCTGATCGTGCTGGCGAACCAGAAGGGCGGCGTCGGCAAGACCGCCTCGACCCTGGGTCTGGCCAGCGCAATCGCCGACGGCGGCGGCAACGTTCTGGTCGTCGACCTGGACCCGCAGGGAAATGCGACCAACGGCGTAGGTGTCGAGGTCGGCGACGGACAGCAGACCGTCGCCGACCTGTTCGACGCCCGCGCCCGGCCCGGTTCGCTCGTCGATGTGGTCGTGGCCTCGCAGTGGGATCGGGTCGACGTCGCCCCGGCGACCGAGGACCTGGCCGCTCTCGACGACGCCGGTAACCCGGATCTGGTGTGGCGCCTGGATGCCGCGTTCGATGGCCTGGACCTGAGCGCCTACACGGCAGTGCTGTTCGATACGCCGCCTTCGCTGGGCAAGCTGCTGTTCTCGTCGCTGCTGGCCGCCGATGAGGTCATCGTCATCACCGAGCCGACCGTGGATTCGGTCAAGGCCGTGAGCAAGGTGGAGCAGACGATCGAGCGAGTGCAGCGACGCCCGAACCGGCGACTGAAGTTCGAAGCCATCGTGGTGTCTCTCGATCGCGGCATCGCCGAGCACAACTTCCGCCAGGACGAACTGCGCACCAGCTACGGCACCTACGGCCAGGCCGGGAAGGTCTGCCGCACAACGATCCCGGACTACGCCGCCCGCCAGGACGCGCACTCCGCACGTCTGCCGATCCACCGCTATCGCGGCGGCAAGTCCCTGGCCCTCCAGGTCGCCTACACCGACCTCGCCACCGAGCTCGGCCTGCTGAAACGGAACGGAGCCACCGTATGAGCAATGTCGACCGCAAGCCAGCACTCGGACCGCGCCCACACCCCGCCGACCACATCCCGGAGAAACCAGCCGAGACCGCAACCCCGGCCCGCGGCGCCGCACCGTCCCCGCCGGCCGCGCGCGTCCCGGTCGACGAGCGACTGATCGAGCAGCACAACGTCCGGATCCGCCCCTCGACCAAGGAACGCCTCGGCCGTGCGGTCGACAAGCTGCGCTACGAGACCGGCGACCGGTCGATCTCCATCGCATCGATCACCGACCTCGCCTTGCGCGAGTACATGGACCGCAACGGCTGCTAAGCCACTGACCTGCAAAGATAGCTGAGCTAGCACCGATAGCTAGCCTCAATAAAGTCGGCAGCGGATCGACGCGAGCCGGGCATGGAAGCTCCGCACCCGCTCATCATCTCCGATGAGGTTTCGGTCAGTCCTCACGAGCCTGACGTGCCAGTTCACGCCGGGCAGCCTCAACAGACTGATGCCGCGCGGCCGCCGTGCCGACCGCGCGGCGCCCGAGCTCGGCAGCCTTGGCCATCGCCGCAGCGCGGGCGGGCGAGTCCGCTGCGGCTATCGCCTTGGCGCGCATCTGCTTCCAGGTCTCGCGTTGTGCGGCACGACGGGCTTCGTCCTGGGCGACTTCGCGGGCCCGATCCAGCAGAGCGGGCGGCTCGTTGACGGGGGTGTGGTTGAGCAGCCAGCCCAGGTAGGCGTAGGGATCGGTGGGGTTGCCGAAGATCCGTTTGCCCGCGATCAGCACCTCGTTGAGCGCGAGGTACACATCGTCGGCGGTCCAGCCGTTCAGTGCTCGCTTGGTCAGGACGGCCGCTAGGCCCTGGCGGGGCATCTGTCGTATCCAGAGCGGAAAACGCTCGTCTCGTTTGACCTGAGAGGCCAGCAGCAGCGCCCGCTCGTCGTATGCTCGACATGTTTTCGGCCGAACCTTCTTGTCCCGGCCGCGCGGAGCGCGTCTTTCGATCACGTTCTTGGTGGAAGTAACCGAGTTCTGGCGTGAGAGAAAAAGAGAACCGCCACTTCGTGGCAGTGGGGTGACAAAGTCCTGTTCAAGCAGTGACTCGAGGGTCGAGTTATCCACAAGGTAGGCGTAAGACGGGGACTCGATCAGCGCAGCGACGGCCGCCCAACCGCGGCTGCGGTCCTCGCGGTCATAGGAGGCCAGGCGCTCCAGTTTGGTGCGGTGGCGGCCGGTGAAGACCACCTGGCGCAGATCGAGCAGGCGGGCGAGCTCGCGGCAGCGCTTCACTGTGCGGGGATGACGTTCGATCCGCTCGCTCAAGTGCCTCACCGATGGCCGGCACTCGCGGCCGGTGTCGAGGTCCGCGCACTTGGATTCAGCGATCGCCCACGCCTGGAAGGTATTCCGCGACACCGACGGGGCCCGCAGGGTGGCGCGCAGCTCGGCGTAGAGCAGGTCGTACAGCGCCATCGAGTAGGCAACCCACCGACGCCGAGACCACCAGCACGACGGAACATCCGCATAGAGGTCTTCCGGCTGCTCCAGCCGCATCGGGGGCGGTTTGAACAGCGACCAGGATCGAGGCGCACCCGACCTAGATTTGGGGCCAGGCCTGCGGCGTGGAGACGCCGCCGCCAGGGAGTGAACGTGCTGGTTATCACGGTCTTGTCGCACAAGCTGTGTCGCGGTTGAACCCGCGTCTGGACGTGCGCTACCGTGAGACCCGCTCCGCATGAGCTAAGTCCCTTCTTGAAGGGCGAGACCGGACCCTCGGCGTGCAGGCCGGGGGTTTCTCGCGTTTATGGAGTTCTATTCAGACGCGGGGTTCGGCAGTGACCCGCAGGCAGTCAGCTCGCCGTCGTGAGATCTCCTTCAGTTCAGTCGATTCGGGTGCGCGGTGTTCTGTGCCCGCACGGTAGTGCGGACCCTTCGTGTGTTGTGCCCAGCACCCACAGCTGGTGTGTACGAGGGTTAGCCAGCCAGCTTCAGCTGCTCGGGCGCCTTGACCTTCTTCGACACCTTGAGCTCACGCGTCAGAGCTGACTCGAAAAAGGCCCGATAGGTCAGGCCGCGCCGGGTCGCCTCCGCCTTTACTGCGCTCAGTAGGGCCTCGTCGATCTCGACCAACTGGGGTTTTCCACGTACCGCGCTCATGCCTGGCTATATAACGCTGGGGTCGCTTGGAACGGGCGCAGACACGCCGGGGCCTGTTCCACACAATCATTGTGGAACAGGCCCGTCCGGTTACATGAACAGCCGCTGTAATCCCAGAAGTCGCACGCTTCAACTGTTTTCAGGCCGCAAGCAGACGGCTGGTGTAGCCAGCCTCGACCAGACGTGAGTACGCCTGACGCACGTCGTCGGGCACCGGCACGTCGACGGCCCAGCCCTTGGTGGGGTAGACCCAAAGTCGCTGCGTATCACCGACAAGCATGTTGATCACGCGATCGACGTCACCGATGCTCTCGATGTACTCGTCGAGCGGCAGAGGCAGCGATGAGCAGATGACGTCAACCTCCGGCCACCGCTTGCGGCAGATGGCCCAGCTTCGCCGTTGCTGGTAGGGCCGCGAGATGAGCATTACCGAGCGGATACCGGCCAGCAGATTGCGTTCTTGCAGAACGGCTTTCGTGAAGTCGATGTTGTCGCCAGTGTTGGTGGCCTTCGGTTCGACCAGGATCGCGCTGTCCGGCACCCCCAGCTCCAAGGCGTGCTCGCGGTAGTGCACAGCCTCGCCGCGGGGAAACCTCGCCACGGTGGTCGGTGCGTTGGCGCCGCTGAATACGATCAGCGGAAACACGCCCTTGTTGTAGAGGTCGGCTGTGTAGGTGGCAACTCCGAGATCGTGACTCCCCAGACCGATCCCGACATCGACAGGACGCACATCGTCATCCAATCGGTTGTAGTCCCAAAGGGTTTCGACGTCGGAGCGAAGGTTCTCGGGCAGTGTTGTCGATGGCATGAGCTGTCCTTTCAGTCGGGAAGCTTGAAGTCGTAGGTCCACGCGAATCGCGATGCGGCGTGGACGCCGCGCGCGAACTCCACGAGGGTGTTGTCCGCGGTATAGGTATGGCGGGTCAGCACCATGACCGGCTCGCCAGAGGGCAGATTGAGCATTTCGGTCTCGTCGGGGGTGGGCATTCGCGCACAGACCGTCTCAGTCATGTGGTCGGGCTCGTAGCCCTGGAGAGTAAGCACCGCGAACCCGCCACCCCGGCCTGCTGGACCAGGCGTCGGGTCGACGAGCGGAGTGCCCTCGACATGCGCCGGAAGGTAGTAGCTCGTGAGTGTGTGTGTCGGCTGATCGCCGTCCTTGACCAGCCGCGCACGCTCATACACCGGCGATCCCAGCTCCAGCCCGAAGGCTGTGGCAACGGCTTCATCTGCGTCGACCAGTTTCACCGTGTTGGTCTGGTCGGTGGGCTTCCAGGCCCGCCCCGATGCTTCGCGGTCGGCAGCGAAGGCAACGGTGTTCCCGAACTTCCATTTCTTCTTGGAGTACCGGTCAGCCCCGAGCCGACGCATCGGGGGGCGTTCACGAACGACAGTGCCGCGTCTGCGGACCGGTGTCACCAGTCCCTCGGCCTCCAGGAGCCCGACGGCTTGTCGGACGGTCTTGATGTTGACTGCGTGGATGCTGGCTAGCTCGTCCTGTTTGGGCAGCGTCGTACCGGGCGGGTATTCGCCCCGCTCGATGGCAGTGCGGAGGCTCGCCGCCAGCTCGCGGTAGCCGATAGCCATCAGCTCACCCTTCCTTGTCGTTCCGACATTCTCCATGCCGGGTTCATTAAGAGTAGCCATAACCAGGAACTCCACTCTCGCCGATCAATAGAGCCGGTTCTATTGACCAATCCTGCCGCACTTGCTCAAATAGAACCACCCCTATTTGTGCAAGCTAGGAGATGTCGTGACGAGTGCAGACATGCGCAGGGATGTTCAGGTGCCCGGCTCCCTGATCCGGTTGTCGAAGGGTGCGGCCCTGGTCGACAAGCACCCAGTGACGCTGCGGCGCTGGATATCGCAAGGAAAGCTCACCGGCTGGCGGACCTCGTCGGGCCAGATCATGGTGAGTCGAGACCAGCTCTTGAGGCTGACTACGCCGGTCCGGATGGACGTCGAGGTCACCGATGGTCTCGAAGGTGCGGTCGCGTGATGAGGCTGCCCGAGATTTGGACACGTGAGGTGTGGGCCCGTGCGGCGGCTCCGGCGATGCCGTCGGTGCAGGAGGTCGGCGGGCACCTGGTCAGCGATGCGACCGCTCACCATGCCGATTACGTCGGCCAGGACCGGTGGGTCCTGGATTACCTGCCGGGTCGGCAGCTGACCCGTGAGCAGGCGGTGGCTGGTATGCGGATCGCGGTCGCTCCGGAGCGGCTGGAGGTCGAACGCTGGGCGGGCCTGCTGGGTTTGACCGTGGCTGAGGCCGTGGGTTTCGCGGCGCTGCCGGTGGGGGTGACCGCGTGATGGCCCGCCGTGAGCGCGTGGTCGATGTGGTGATCCCGATCGTGCCGTCTTCCGGCGCTGGAGATTCTGGCATCGGGATTGTGGGCGCGATGTTCGCGTTGCTGATCGCGGTCGTGTTGTGCGCGGTCCTTGTGTGCGTCGCGGTTGTCAGCACCGATTTCGGGCCGGGAGCGACCGTGCCGACCGGGCCGGGCTGCTACCCGTTCTGCCCGTCGACGCAGCCGACCGCGCCGGGGGTGGCCCGATGAACGCCACCGAAACCCTCTGCGACGTGCGGCTTTTCCAGCTGCACCGCGACCGGGATCTCACCGGTTTCTCGGGCACGGGCGTCGTCGCGGACGGCGTCGTGTGGCCCGACGGCTCGGTCTCCATGCGCTGGCGCGGCCCGATCCGCACAACCGTCGACGCCTCTTGCCTCGACGACATCCAGACCATTCACGGCCACGACGGCGCGACCCGCGTCGTGATGCTGGCCAACATCTCGGGAGGTGCGGCATGGACCGCAGCGTGAAACAGCCTGGCAAGCGCGATCTTTCGGAGTGGAAGGAGCTCATCGCGGTCGGTGCCGGCATCGGCGTCGGTGAGGCTGTTGGGCTGTCGATGCGGGTCGGTGATGCCCTCTACGCAGATACTGCCCAAGACGTGCCGTGGAACCCGCTGTCGCTGGGCATCCAGCTCGCGACCGGTCACCTGCAATGGACCGGTGCGGCCACCGGTGGCGCGGTCACCCTCGCGGTCGGCGCTGCTGCTGGTGTCGCCGGGTCGGTGTGGGCCTACCGCGCGGCGTGCGCGAAGTGCCGTCAGCTGGCCGGAAAGACCGGCAAGGGCAAGAAGATTCCCCGCGAGGCCATCGACTCCCAGGCCCGCTACATGGCGCGTGGGCGCGAGCTGGACTCGCTGTCGTGGGAGGCGGCAGCGGCCAAGGCCGCCAAGCTGAAGGTGCGGCTTCGTCCGGAGGATGAGCCGGGCGTGCTGATCGGGCGTGCGGTCATCGACGGCCGCGAGCTGTTCGGCACGTATGAGGATCTGCACCTCGACATCTGGGGACCGCGCCAGGGCAAGTCCTCCTCGCGGGTGATCCCGGCGGTGATGGAAGCACCTGGGCCGGTGCTGGTCACCTCGAACAAGCGTGACGTTGTCGATGCCACGCGCAAGCTGCGCGAGGGCTCGGGTCGGCGGGTGTGGGTGTTCGATCCGCAGCAGATCGCGCGGGAGGAGTGCACCTGGTACTGGGACCCGGCCGCATGGGTCCTCGGTGACGACGGCGGCGCGGGTGCTCAGCGCCGCGCGGCCGAGCTCGCCGGTCACTTCGCCGCATCGGGGGAATCCGATAGCCGCGACGCGTTCTTCGAGCCCGAGGGCGAGGAGCTGCTCGCGGGTCTGATCCTGGCGTGTGCGCTCGCGAAAAGGCCGATCACGCAGGTGTTTTCGTGGGTCACCAAGTCCAATGACCGCGCACCGGCCAAGATCGTCAAAGAGGCCGGGTACGAGCTGGTGTCCGACGCACTGAGCGACCAGTACAGCGCGCAGCCCAAACAGCGTGACGGCGTGTTCAGCACGGCCAAGAAGATGGCCAGCTGCCTCAAGTACGAAGACGTGCGGCAGTGGGTGACACCACCGCAGGCCGGGGAGCGGCCGCGCACCGCGTTCGACGTGAACGCGTTCGTGACCAGCCGCGACACCCTGTATCCGCTGTCGAAGGAGCAGAAGGGCAACGCGGGTCCGCTGCTGGTGGCGCTGTGCGCGGCGGTCGCGGCCGCCGGTGAGGCCGAGGGCACCCGGCATCCGGGTGGTCGGCTGCCGGTGCCGATGCTGCTCATCCTCGATGAGGCCGCCAACATCGTGCGCTGGCGGGATCTGCCCAAGCAGTACTCGCATTTCGGCTCGCGCGGCATGGTCGTGATGACGATCTTGCAGTCGTGGGCCCAAGGCTGCCGCTGCTGGGGCCGCGAGGGCATGGACGCGCTGTGGTCGGCGGCCAACATCAAGGTCTTGGGCGCTGGTCTGGATGACGGTGCGTTCCTGCGGGACCGCTCGGAGTTGATCGGCCCGCACTACGAGCTGGTCGATTCGGTGTCGGTCAGCAAGGGCGCGGGACCGCGTAGCCGCTCGGTGTCGACCTCGCGCACCTCCGAAACCACGTTGTACGCATCGGATTTGGGCGCGCTGCCCACGGGCCGCTGCGTCGTGTTCTCCGCTGGGCGTCGCCCGATGTTGGTGGCGCCGGTGCCGTGGTGGCAGCGCCCCTACGGCAACCAGATCAGCACCTCGATGGACGCAGCGGCGGCCACCCCCGAGAACTCCACCCGCGCGGGGCGGCACCTGCATGCCGTGCCGCTCATCTCTGCTGAGGAAGGCGAATCCGCATGAGCGACATCGTGAACGACTCCGACACCACCGAGTCGCAGGAGATCCAGGCGCAACCGGTGCCGGTGGTCCCGCAGATGGATCTCGGCGAGCTGCTCGACACCGCAGTCCGCAAGGCCGTCACGGCCCAGATCAACGCTGAGGCCAAGACCATCGCTGATGGTGTGGTCGCGGACATGCTGACCCCCGAGGTCATCGCCGGGATGCGGGAGACGGCCATCATCGAGGCCGACCAGGCACTGCGCCCGACCCCCGAACCCGAGTCCGAACCGGATCCGGAGCCCGAGTCCGAACCGGATCCGGAGCCCGAGTCCGAACCGGATCCGGAGCCCGAGGATGCGGCGGAGGAGGAGGCCGAGGAGGAGCCGGAGCTTCGCTACCGCACCCTCGAATTGTTCGTCGATGGGTTCATCGCGCACACCTACCGGCGTGAGGTCAGCGCGCCCGGCAGCGACAAGACCGCCCGGTGGTGCCCGCACTGGTTCAAGCACGGCGAGGCCGTCTCGCGGTTGGAGGCGCTGTGGCGGGCGTTTGAGGAAGCGCGCCGCGGCGACGGCGGCGAGATGGCCGCCTGGTGGGTGACGTTGTGCGACCCGATGATGGATCGCCTCTTCGATCCCAAGGGCACCTTCGAGTACTGCTCGGTGGAGGACGGGCACGAGCACCAGGACAGGCTGATCAAGCTGCCGTTGGTGCCCGCACCGCCCGGAACGTTCCAGGACGGGCACGCTCACGACGAGCCCACGGCGGTGCCGTCCCGGATCTTCGTGCCGCCAGCATCGACGGTGCGTAACCGGTTCGTCGACGGCGCGTGGGAGTTTCCCGGATGAGCGCCCCGGCCCGTACCCGCGACGAGGGCTCGTGGGAGGTGATTACCGCCGCCCTGGACCGGACTGTCGGACCCGGCCGCCCGTCCGGGGCCTGGACCAAGTACTGCTGCCCAGCCCATGAGCTCGGTGGCGGGCACAAGCCCAGCTTGGGCGTGAAGTACGACTCCCAGCAGCAGCGCACCGTGGTGCGCTGCTTCGCGGGATGCGCGAACGAGGACGTCCTGGAGTCGCTCGGCCTCGAAGTGCGCGACATGTTCGACCAGCGCATCGAACGCAGCGTCGGGGCACACCGTGCGAGCAGGCCTCGCCCGCGACAGGTCTCCCGCGCCGACCGTGCCCTCGATGCTGCGGGCTTGCCGCTTGTGCAGCCCCGCAAGCCGGATCTCGGTGCGCAAACCTCGGCGTGGAAGCAGGTTGCCGCCTACGCCTACGTGCGCGCCGACGGCACCGTAGCCGGTGAGGTCGTGCGGCAGGAAGCCGATTTCGAGTCTGGCCGTGACAAGCAGTTCCACCAGCGTCGTTGGAACGAGCGGACCGGCCGGATGGAAGCGGGCGGGTTCGAGCCGATCCCGTTCAACCTGCCGCAGGTCTTGGAAGCCGTCCGCGACGGGCGTCTGATCGCGATTTGCGAGGGCGAGAAAGACGCGATCGCGGCCGGAAAGGCCGGATTGGTCGCGACCACCAACGCCGGTGGCGCGATGGTCTGGAAACCCGAGCACGCCCAGTGGCTCAAAGGTGCGCGCACCGTCGTGATCGTCGCCGACCGCGACACCGCCGGATATCGCCGCGCCGAGCGAGTCATGGGCACCCTCGCCGGGCTCGTGCAACGGGTGCGCGTCGTCCAAGCCGCCACCGGCAAGGACCTGCACGACCACCTCCAGTGCGGTCACGAGATCAGCGAGCTCGAACCCATCCCACACCTGGACCCCTACACCCGCGTCCAGCCCGCCGCGCCTGCGCCGCAGGCGATTTCAACTCCCGCAGCCGAGACCAGCGTCTCGGCTGCTTCGTCTGTCCGTCCCGCAACACCTGGAGGAAACGCCATGGCCGACCACCACCTCGTCCCGCAGCTGCACGACCACGCCCCCGATCAGACCCCCGATATCGACCACATGGGCGCGCACTGGGGTCGGTTCATGCAGATGCTGCTCGGCCAGCTCATGACCTACGCCCAAAAAGCCGCGATCGCACGCAAGGCCGCCCAGGAGGTCCTCAAGGAGCGCGACGAGAAGGAACGGCGCGAGGCCGCCGCCAAGGAAGCCGCTGAACGCGCGGCCGTCGAGGCCAAGCTCGAGAAGCTGCGCCAGGCCGGGTGGAACACCGCCACCCGCTCCCAGATCGTGGCCGCGCTGCGTGACGCGGCGGCCTGGGCACCGGATTCCCAGCGAGCCCAAGACGCCCTGGGCGAGCTGGTCAGCCACATCCACAACCGATGGGGTCTGCGCCTGGACCTGGAATCCGGCGAAGTCCACGTCGCTGTGCCTGTCGAGCTCAGCGGCGCACTCGCAGCCGCCGAAACCGAACGTGCCGCAGCATCGCGGCTGCGCACCGCCTCTGCCCGCATGGCCCAGGTCGTCGCCTCGGTCGAGGGGCTGGAGGAATCCGAGCGTCAGGCGATCTTCGCCGAGATCCAGTCATGGCGGGACAACCCCTCCGCCCAGCAGCTGCAGCAGCTGGACAAGGCGTTGGCGTCGCGGAAGGTCGACGAGAAGACCCGCACCCGGATCCGTTTCGTGGCCGGGTATTTGGGGCCGGATGTGACGATGCCGCTCGATCAGCTCGGCATCGTCGCCGCGGTTTCCCCGACCGCTGAGCTGCGGCGCCTCGATGAGCCGCTGGTCGACCCTGGTGAGGAAGTCAAACACCGGGTCGACACGATGCTGTTGGACTTCCAGGTCAAGCTGCGCAACGGCCACGACACCGCCGCAGTGCAGCAGCGGCTGGGCGAAGCGGTCGCTTTGATGACCGAGGAAGACCGCGAGATCGCCCGCCAACGCGGCATTGAGGTCCGCGCGAACCCCGGTGGCGAGTTCAAGCCGCTGTGGCCTGATCACGTCGACCGCGAAGCGCTGGCCGAGAGTGTGCGCCTGTACGCGGCGCTGGCGCCAGAAGCCGAGCGCCAAGCCGTCCTGTCCGGCGACCTGGACGCGGCCGCCGTCGAGCAGCTGCGCAAGCAAACCGGCGTGCACCGCGCCCGCATCGACACCGCCCTGAAAAAGGGCCTCGGGCTGCACGATCTCGAGCGCGACCAGCTGCGCGCCGTGCTCGACGACGTGGAGGCCGGGGTCAAGATCGTGCCCGAGATGCTGTTCGCGAGCGACCGGTTCGCAGCCGCGGTCGATGCCTCCCGCGCTGAAGATATCGCCGCGACGACCTCACAGGTCCACCGCCGCCAGCTCACCGAGATCCTGACCACCGGGTCGGTGCCGCCGTCGACGGTGCAGCGCACCACCGATGAGGTCACCAAGGTGTTCATGGCTCAGACGCAGCTCGCGGCCGGGCACATCAACCTCGCCGAGTACGAGCAGCGCGGCATCGATGTGCGCCTGGATGCCTCCTTGGCCCGCGCGGGAGTGCCTGAGCCGGTCCGCAACAGCGTGCGCAACCACCTCGACCGCGCGGCGGGCGAGTGCGCCATCACCGGCAAGCAGGCCACCCGGATCGCTTCACGCTGGGCCGAGCGCACCGATCGGGTCGCGGCCACACGCACCCAGGCACCGCCCGCCTACGACAGCCCACAACGGCGGGAAGGCCTGGAACAGACCCTGCGCGGTACCGACATGAGCGAGGACGAGATCGCCCAGCGCATGGCGGCTGACTCCGGGCACGCCAAACCACCGTCGGCGGCAGTACGCGGCAATGGCCGGGGTAAGACCCGCACCACCAAGCAGGGCGCGGGTGTGCGGCGCACCCACCACCGCCGCAACGGCAAAGGCCCCGAGCACGGTCTCGGCCTGTGAGGTCTTGCCCGCCATGACCGCCGTGCACGACCCCGAGCAGCCCGACTCCTATCCCTGGATGGCTGCACCCGCTCACCTGAAGACCCGCCGCCAGCTGCGTGCGGCGGGCCTTCGCCCCAACGGCCATGCACCCGTGGCCCAGATGGAGCGCAAGCGCTACGGCCGCCGCCTGGTGGCCTACCTGTTCGATTCCAGACTCGCTGCCCCGAAACGCACCGCGAGCCCCGCGCAACTCGACGCCGTCGCCAAAGCAGTCCGCGGGCACCAAGCCCGCGCGGCCGAGCGACGCGGCATCCCCACCGCCGAGCTGCATCAACCCACAGACCCCGGCCCCGGATGGGCCGAGGACACAACCGGATCCCACAACCACTCTCAGGGAGAAAACCGCATGTCCGACACCACTGACACCGCCGCCAACGTCGCTGCGCGCCTGCGCGAGATCAACACCACCGCCGAGGGCGCTGAATATCTGCGTACGCAAGGCCTGGACCGGACCGGGCTGCTCGCTGTCGCAACTGAGCTGCACATGACCCGGGTCGAGCGGCTCAGCCGAGCCGAACTCGAACGAAGGGTGCTCGGTCAGGCAATCACTGCCCGCCGCAAATACGAGGGACTGCGCACCGGATGGCAAAGCAGCACACCGGGCGCACCGGTTGGCCGGGAGGCCGCCCAGGAGGATCCTCCTCAGCTCGACACCCCGAACGGGCACGGTCAGCGGATGGCGTACTTGCTGGCCACGGTCGCGGTCAACCAGGCCCGCTACCGCGACCAGCGCTTGGCGAAAGCTGTCGAACAGGCCCAGGCTGCCGGGCCCGACGCGGTCGACGAACTGATGGTCAAATCCGAACAGACCCAGGCCCGCGCCGAGGCCCGCCTGGAGGCAAGACGTCAGGACAATCCGATGGCGGCCGTGCAGGGGCTGGCTGATGCGCTGGTGTGGCACCCCAACTCCGAGATCGCCACCAAGCACCTGCGCCAGCTCACCTACGACTACGCCGAGCAGTGGGGCGTGGTTGTCGATGCCGACGAGTTCGCCGTCAGCATCAACCCGAACTTCGACGCGATCGACGCCCAGAACCACGCCGAAGCGTGGCGGTTGTGGGATCGCGAGTCCGCCGTGATGGACTTCGTATCCGCCATGCCGCTGACCGCTACCGCGAAGGGCGCTGCGATGGAGGCGATTACGGCATGGCGGGGAATCGGGATCTCCCCGGCCGACCCACGGGCGCACCTGCGCGATGAGGCCGCACGGCGCGAACAACTGAGCAGCGACCTGGCGGCGGCGAAGCTGACCGAGCCCGACCGCGCTCAGGTCGAGTTCATTGTCGACTACCTGCGCGGCAACACAGCCGACGTCGATCTGCTCGACAGCCCGGTCATCGTCGACCCGGGCGAGGAGGCCCGCGGGCGGGTGCCGCGCCTGCTGGAGTTTTTCGCGAACAACCCCAAGGCCGCGTCGATGGTGGGCGAGGAGATCTCGGTCATGACCGCCGCCGACCAGGAACGGGTCCGCCAGGCCGGGAAGGAGATCGCCGCCGGGCGTGAGGTCGATTTCAAGCTGTGGCCCGATCACGTCGACCGCTACGAACTCGGCGAAGCACTCGCCGAATACGCCGCCGTCACGGGCGAATTGCGAACTGAGGCCGACTATCTCGCCTCCGGTGGCTATAGCGCGGAGGAGCATGAGCGGCTCGGCGCGTACGACATCCCAGGCGTCGGCGACGAGACCGCCGATCGGATTGACCGCATGGCACAGCAGCGTGACCAGCTGCACGCCACGATCCACAACGGCAAGGGCCTGGCTCCGGTGGAGCGTGCCCAGCTGGCGGCTGTGCTCGTCGACATCGACGCCGGACGCATCCGCGACCACAAGCAGTTGCCGGAGCTGCTGTTCGCCGACGAACGCACCAAATCCGATGCCGACGTCAACCGTGTCGGTGTACCCGCGTCCCGGCTCGCGGCCGCGACCCGGGAGGCGATCACCCAGCGCATCGAGGCATCCGGCGCCGAACCCCAGGGCTGGGATGCCACACGCCTCAACAGCGCGGTGTCCTCCATCGGGGATGCGCTCTACACGGTGGCCTGCGGCGCCCGCGGCGACGGTGGCATCGAGTATGAACGCAAGTCCTACGCCGACAAACGCGCCCGCTTGGGCAAGGAGCTGGTCAAGGCTGGCATCGACGAGACGGTGCGGACCGAGATCCGTGAGCTGGTCGACGACCGCGCCCGCCAGGCCGGGGTGCTCGGCAAGGCCGCCGCGCAGCGTGAGCAGCAGTGGCAGGCCAAGACCCACCAGATCGTCGAAGCCCGCGACGACGCCATCGCCCAACGCCAGGCAGCTGCCGCCGGCCGCGCCCCGACCAACGGTCGAGCCTGCACCAGCCGCGCCGACCGGGCCGCTCAGACCGCCTCACCTGCCCCGGTCCGCGTGGCAGGACGGCGCAACCTGCACAGCGCGGAGGTCGGTCGATGAGCCTCGAATCGGTCGACATGTTCGTCATCGCCCGCCTCGACGACGACCTCGCGGTGGCCGACCTCTACAGCTGCGTGACCCACTACGACGCCACCGACGGCACCGAGGCCGGACCCACCGTGGAAGCGTCGTGGGGTTCGGTCACCAGCGAACCCACCGCCCCAGTCACCCTCGACGCGCTCGACCAGGCGCTCACCGAGTTCGGCTACCGCCGCACCACCGACTGGCACCAGCGCGTCACCGCCTCCGGCGCCATGCGCTGGTTCGCCGAAGCCACCATCCGAATCGAGGACCTCTGATGAACACCGATCAGCCCCTGTCGCTGGCGCGTCGCCGGGAACTGTCCGAGCTGCTGGGCAAGATCCCGGCGTCCTGCCCGGCCGATCTGCACGACTGGACCGAGCGAGGCCACCACCGCAGCTACGACCCCGAGTTCGGCGACCCGGTCGCCAGCCCCATTCCGAATGTGGTCGGCGCTATCGGCTGCCACGCCGAATCCACCGAACTCGCACTCCGCGGCTGCTGGTGCGGCAAACTCTGCAAACCCCGCGCCCTGACCACGGCACAACCACCCCAATAGCCCATCAACCACAGAAAGGCCCCGCCACCGGCGGGGCCTTTCTTCTGTCGAGTTGGCGGACAGCTGCCCTGTCAGACCAACGCGGTACGGGAGCGGACCCACACGGCGCGCTCAGACTCCATCATCTCCAGCGCCGCGTCCGGATCCAGCCGCTCAGCTGTCCCGGTGACCACCACCAGACCCGCCCCGGTACGGTGCAGCTGCTCGACCTGCTGACGCCACTCCACATCCGACACCAGCTCACCCGCGTACACCTCACCGAGGCCGGTCGGACCCATGATCCGCACTGTGGTCATGTCCTCGGCGAGGGAGACCAGCCAGCCCGGCACCGGGTCGCCCGCGAACTCCAGGTCCAGCATCGGCCGGGCGCCGTGCGCGCGGACCGCCGACGTCCAAGCGTCCGCGGTCACCAACACGCCGGACGGTGCGATCTGGACGCTGCGGAACCGCGGCAACAGGATCACGACCGGCGTCGAGCCGATGACGGCGGTGAAGGTGACGGCCTGCTCGATCTCTGGCGTGAGATTCGGTTGAGACATGCTGACCGAGAGTACCTTTCGCCCGAACCCGGGGATCCCAACCATGTTGGGTGATGGTGCGCTGTAGATGGTGCTGTTCAC
>NZ_CP192095.1:0-385262 GCF_050955785.1 Nocardia sp. CA-084685 | reverse complement strand
ATCGGCGCGGATATCCTCGCGGTGCCAGGCCGGTATTCGATCGCGCCACCTGGTGCCTCGAAGGGCACGCCGGTTCGCCGGTAGCCGCTCGGCTGCGTAGTCGGCGAGATCTTCACCGGCGCGAAACCCTCGCGGTTGGCCCTACCGAAGGCGATGAACTTGTGCCGCAACAACGATTCCAAGGTCTTGACCACGCCGTCGCCCACGCGCTTTCCCCCGATGTACCAGTCGAACTCCTCCGCCTCGGCGTCGATCACCACAACCGTCACCGACAGGCGACCGCGGGCCTCGGGATGCAGATCCCCGAGCATGGACAGCTGCGCCGGGGTCAGCCGCACCCGGGCAGGCCGCCTACCCGCGCCAGGAGCGTGCTGTACCGCGGTGTACCTCTCCAACTGCTTCGCCAGCGCCTTCTCAGCACCCTGGGCCTCGAAACGGTCCTGCTCGGCCTGCTTGATCCGCCGCTCGGCCTCGGCCAAGCTGGCGCGCAGCTGCGCCACCTCCGATTCCGCAGCCGTGCAACGAGACTCGAGGTCGGCAAGCCGCTTCGCCACCGCCGCATCGGTCTCTTCGAAACCTTCGAGAGCAACGGTGGCCTGCCGCGAGGCCTGCCCCACCGCCGCCGCCATCGCCGCCAGAGCAGCCCGCATCGGCGCCAACGGATCATCGCCGCCGACGGGCACAGGCGCCGACTCCGGCACGGCGAGCTCCGCCGCTAACTCCACCGACGCCGCCGCTACCGCCGTCTCGCGATCCAGCCGCACCCGCCGCGCCGCAGGCGGGGGGAAGCGCGTGGGTGACGGCGTGGCCGCCGCAACGGTCTTCTCCACGGGACTTTCCGCAGGGGCCGCCACAGGCTCAACCACCTCGACGGCATCATCAGCTATCTCGGAGATATCAGCATTTTCAGGCGCGCCGATATCCGACACGTCATCACCTGCATTTTCGGACGTGCCCAGAGCATCATAGCCTGAGTCTTCGGTGCTCTCAGCAACAACACCCGCGCGGGCGTTCGACAGCTCTTCCCAGGCGTTGCTCACCAGCTTGTCTCGCCAGCGGTCCGAATTCTTCGCCTTGTGCGGGTCACCGTCATAGGTTGGCTGAGGGCCGTGGGTTTGAAGCTGTTTCACCTCGCACCCGCACAGCTGCGGCACGAGCACCACTTCCCCCTTCGGCAGCGGCGCATCGGCCCCGTAGGAGCTCCACAACTTCTTGTTCGCCCACTCCAGTTCCTGCGCCGGCCGTGTCGTGATCGGCGGCCACAGGCCCACGGTGCCGCAGACCGAGCACGCCACCTTGTCCAGCTTCACCCGCGGATCCTCGTCCCCGTGCTGCCGCGCCTCGATCGCCAACACGTCGATCCGATGCTCAGACCGGCAGGCCATGCACGGCACCGGGTATGCCGCCGCCGCGATGGACCCCAGCGTGTCCCCCGCTTGTGCCCGCTGCACGGTCAGCGACAGCGGCCAGCGGCAGAAGGACACCACCTCCCCCACCGGGACCCGAGGCCCGCCTTTCCGCGTCGCTCCGAGCCGTACCGCTTCGACCACCCAATCCGGCAAGTCCACCTGCACTGGCAAATCCACCGCCGTACTCCTTTCTCCTCATCAACGGACTATTGTGTTTCTCTCTCTCCTCTAAATATACCGTGAAAGCACCTCTCTCCTCAATACCTGAGCCGAGGAAAAATGGAGAAAGCTGAGGAGAATAGGTTGATAGCTGAGGATAATGGGTGTAGACTGAGGAGTATGAACAGCAGCCAAGCAGCCCAGAAGGACCGGAAAGCCGCCGAAAGCGCAGAAAACCCCCAGGTCAGCGGGGGTAATTGACGAAAGCGCCCCCGAGAGGGTAGGTTCCTCACCATGACCCCCCGACCGAAAGCCCTCACCCCATCATCCTCATGTCCCTTACTCCTCACGCTGAGGAGTTTCGTTACGCTCGAGCCGTTTGCAAACGGCTCGGGCGTAGCAAGCTCCTCAGCGTGGAGTGGGACATGAGGGATGAGTGAGCGTCGGGGTCATGGTGAGCCTACCTCTCGGGGCGCTCGTCAGTCACCGCTGACCTGGGGGTTTCTGCGCTCGGCGGCTCCGGTCCTTCTGGCTGCTGCTGCGTACTCCTCAGTCTACACCCATTATCCTCAGCTATCAGCCTATTCTCCTCGGCTTTCTCCATTTTCCTCGGCTCAGGTGAGGAGGTGCTCACGGTATTTGAGGAGAGAAGCACAATAGTCCGTTGATGAGGAGAAGAGTACGGCGGTGGATTGCCGGTGCAGGTGACTGCCGGACAGGTGGTCAGCGACGCGGCGGCAGCGGCCTCGGGTCCCGGTGAGGAGGTGGTGTCCTTCTGCCGCTGGCCGCTGTCGCTGACCGTGCAGCGGGCACAAGCGGGGGACACGCTGGGGTCCATCGCGGCGGCGGCATACCCGGTGCCGTGCATGGCCTGCCGGTCTGAGCATCGGATCGACGTGTTGGCGATCGAGGCGCGGCAGCACGGGGACGAGGATCCGCGGGTGAAGCTGGACAAGGTGGCGTGCTCGGTCTGCGGCACCGTGGGCCTGTGGCCGCCGATCACGACACGGCCGGCGCAGGAACTGGAGTGGGCGAACAAGAAGTTGTGGAGCTCCTACGGGGCCGATGCGCCGCTGCCGAAGGGGGAAGTGGTGCTCGTGCCGCAGCTGTGCGGGTGCGAGGTGAAACAGCTTCAAACCCACGGCCCTCAGCCAACCTATGACGGTGACCCGCACAAGGCGAAGAATTCGGACCGCTGGCGAGACAAGCTGGTGAGCAACGCCTGGGAAGAGCTGTCGAACGCCCGCGCGGGTGTTGTTGCTGAGAGCACCGAAGACTCAGGCTATGATGCTCTGGGCACGTCCGAAAATGCAGGTGATGACGTGTCGGATATCGGCGCGCCTGAAAATGCTGATATCTCCGAGATAGCTGATGATGCCGTCGAGGTGGTTGAGCCTGTGGCGGCCCCTGCGGAAAGTCCCGTGGAGAAGACCGTTGCGGCGGCCACGCCGTCACCCACGCGCTTCCCCCCGCCTGCGGCGCGGCGGGTGCGGCTGGATCGCGAGACGGCGGTAGCGGCGGCGTCGGTGGAGTTAGCGGCGGAGCTCGCCGTGCCGGAGTCGGCGCCTGTGCCCGTCGGCGGCGATGATCCGTTGGCGCCGATGCGGGCTGCTCTGGCGGCGATGGCGGCGGCGGTGGGGCAGGCCTCGCGGCAGGCCACCGTTGCTCTCGAAGGTTTCGAAGAGACCGATGCGGCGGTGGCGAAGCGGCTTGCCGACCTCGAGTCTCGTTGCACGGCTGCGGAATCGGAGGTGGCGCAGCTGCGCGCCAGCTTGGCCGAGGCCGAGCGGCGGATCAAGCAGGCCGAGCAGGACCGTTTCGAGGCCCAGGGTGCTGAGAAGGCGCTGGCGAAGCAGTTGGAGAGGTACACCGCGGTACAGCACGCTCCTGGCGCGGGTAGGCGGCCTGCCCGGGTGCGGCTGACCCCGGCGCAGCTGTCCATGCTCGGGGATCTGCATCCCGAGGCCCGCGGTCGCCTGTCGGTGACGGTTGTGGTGATCGACGCCGAGGCGGAGGAGTTCGACTGGTACATCGGGGGAAAGCGCGTGGGCGACGGCGTGGTCAAGACCTTGGAATCGTTGTTGCGGCACAAGTTCATCGCCTTCGGTAGGGCCAACCGCGAGGGTTTCGCGCCGGTGAAGATCACCGAGGCGGGTCTGCGGGCCTACAGCGCACGGGCCGAGCAGCCCGTGAAGGTCGAGGCGGGGGAACATGGCGGTGAGGCCGTAGCCGATTCGAAGGGCACCGCGCGGCAATTCAAGCGCGATCAGTACCGGCTGCTCGAGGATATCCGCGCCGATCGCGTCTCAGTGCTGAGTGCGCGCGGCCCCGACGGGGAACTCGGGGCGGGGCTTCGGTTCCGCAACACCGATCAGGATCTGTCGAAAGCCCAGACCAAGTTCGTTCGGGACGCCTTCGACGCGGGACTCGTGGGCTGGTCGTTCTCCGATCCGCAGACAAAGGAGGTCGCCGAAGGCGCGTCCACCCCGGTCCGGCTGACCGACTCCGGAGCCGCTGCGCTCGATCAACAGGCCGCATAGGAGCGCCCAAACGTCCCATACACACACGAAATAGGCTCGACCCCATAGTGATTCAAGGGCGGACCTATTTCGTGTGTTTGCTGGCCTACGTGCGGGGCCGCTTTCGATGAACGGTGACCAGCGCTCCAGGGCCGCAGAGCTTCGGTGTGCTGCTCGATATCCCGCTCGGCCTGGCAGTCGGGCCATCATCAGCTGTGCGGCGTCGCGGTTGTCGTCGGCCGATCCGAGGCGGGAGAGGAACCGCTCACACATCTCGTGCCCGATGCGCGCCTGGTGCGGGCGAGCTGCTGCAGGGCCGAAGCATGGCCACCGAGACCGAGGATGATCTGGCCCAACGCTTCCTGGGGTGGGTGTCGGGTGGTGGCAGTTGGCCACTGATGGCGCCGCTGTCGGGGTGGTCGGTCACGTGAGCGCGGTGGTCGAGTAGGGCTCGGCGGCACCGCGTGAGGGAGCACCGATTCTCCTCATGTGGTGCCCGCTTTTTCCCCTCGAACGAAAGTGCCAACGGAACGTCACGCAACGCTACGAAACATATTTGCTGGTAATGGCTTCGAGCGCTCGCGTCAGTCAGTCCTCGGTCGGTTGTTTGCGGTTCTTGTGGCGGTGGTGGATCTGGCGGCATCTCGGCGAGCAGAACTTCCCGGGACGGCCGGTGTGGGCTTGGGGGACCGGGTTGTTGCAGTCCGGTGCAAGGCAGTAGCGGACGCCGCGGAAGTCGTCGAGCAGCAAGATGTTGCCGCTGGCGTGCTGTTCGCTGGCCCGTTCGCGTGGTGCGGATGCCGGCGCGGTGCGGGGTTTGGGCGGCGTGCTGGTGGGCTTGGAGGAGGTTGCGGGGGTTTCAGCGGTGTCGGTGTCCTCGTCGTCTTGGTAGGGCAGGTCGCGTTCGGGTTTGCGGACGGCCAGGATCGCGTCGGCGATGTCGAAGCAGGCCTGGGTGGGCAGGAACAACCCGCGCATCCGGACGAAGTCGGATTGGCTGGCCAGCAGACCGATCGCCACGCCCTGGGGGACGGACAGTTTGAGGACTTCCTCGGCGTAGACGGCGGGGGCAGTGGGGAGCAGGACCCGGAAGTCCTGGGCGTCGTTCACGGCGTGGCTGACCCTGTTGGTCAGCTGGGAGCGTACGGCGGTGGGCAGGTTGTCCTCGGAGACCTTCTGCAGGGAAACGATCAAGACGATGCCGTATTTGAGGGCGATGGCGGCCACTTTGCCCAGCAGGTCGCCGAACCGTGAGTGCTTGCGGAACAGGGCGGCCTCGTCGATGGCGAGCACCCACAGCGGCAGGTCCTCGGAGAAGTCGGTGATCTTGTCGATTTTCTTTTGGTGGAAGATTCGCTTGCGGCGCTCGATCTCGTCGAGCACGTCCAGGAGGAT
The DNA here is from genome assembly GCF_050955785.1 of Nocardia sp. CA-084685. Taxonomy (NCBI): domain Bacteria; kingdom Bacillati; phylum Actinomycetota; class Actinomycetes; order Mycobacteriales; family Nocardiaceae; genus Nocardia; species Nocardia sp. CA-084685. The sequence goes on along the minus strand of NZ_CP192095.1, from coordinate 379,780 downwards.
TTCGCAGGCGGCGTCGCCGTCGTTTTCCTCGCACACCCGGTGCAGCAAGCGGTACCAGGGCGGGGTGGCGGCGCCGTTGGGGTCGATCATCAGCACCTTGGTGTCGCGCATCAGCATGGCCCGGGCGACGAGGTTGTTGAGCAGGATCGACTTGCCGGATCGGGTGCGGCCGCCGATGACGATGTGTCCGTGCTTGGAGAGGTTGAAGGTGACCATCTCGCCTTGGTCGCTGACGGCCAGGTCGAAGTCGTCGTGGCAGCTCAGCGAGTTGGGTGCCACGACGGGCCGGTATCGGGTGGTCACCGACCCGTCGGCGTCGAGCACCTCGTGGACCGAGATCAGCGGGCACCAGGCCAGCACGGCGATCGGGTCGACCACGCGCAGTTCCAAGATGAGTTGGTTTCCGTCGCGGGACTTCACCCGTACCGCGGGGACGTCGAGGGCGGGGGCGATCTTGTCGGCTTTGCTGGCGAAGTCGTTGGCCGAGCAGTTGTCGGGGATCGTCAGGCGCACGCAGGCGCCGACAGGGACCGTCCACACACCGGAGTCGGGTATGCCGTTGTGTTCTCCGGGCAGCACGGTGGGCCAGGAGCCGGGGTCGCCGGTGCGGTGGTTGGGTTCTCTGCCCAGCCCGAGCCGCGTCCACAGTTCGCAGGCGCTCCAGGTCTCGGCGATCCGGCCCAGCCCGGTGTGCAGGCGTTCGGGGAAGGGTTGCAGCCATTGCTGCCATTGCGGGGTGGTGAGGGGGTCGCGGGTGACGAGGTCGAGTACGAGGAGGCGGCCGGTGACGCGGACGATGCGCACGACGTCGACGCCGAGGTGGTTGGCGAGTTCGGGGAGTTTGCTGACGTAGGCGGCGGGATTGGCGAAGTTGCTGGGCATGAGCAGGTAGACCCGGCTGCCGTAGCTGGTTTCTTCGACTCCGCTGGAGCAGGTTTCGGTGTCGAGGGTGGGGTGGTTGCCGGGTTCGCCGAGGCCGAGTTCGCCCCAGATGTCGGCGGCCTGGATCGGGTTGTGCAGGAGATCGGCGGCGCAGCGTGCGACCTGGTCGGTGATGGTGGCCGAGTCTCGTTCCCAGATGGCGTCTCGCTCGGCCTGCTCGGCCTCCTGCCGGGCCAGGGTGCGGCGGGCGGTCTTCTTGCGGTGGAGAACGACCTGAACGGCCAAGGCGATAGCGCCGGCGAGGATGGCCACGACGACAGCGCCGTGGAAGAACTGCCAGAGGGGGTGGATGAAGAACAGCCAGAACGCGACGGGGATGCAGGCGATGCCGACGATGGCGACGTGTTCGATGCCGATGCTTTTGGGGTTCATTGGTGTGGGGTGGTGTCGGCGCGCTACGAACGCGGTGGCTGCGGGGACGGCTTCATGAGGGGTGGACTATCGGGTGTCGGGCAGGACGAAAAGACGATTGCGCTAGCATGCTCGCATTCTAGCGTTCTAGCACTCTTTGATGCGCGGTCAGGCTTTTCGACCCCACTTCCGCGCGGTCGCCAGCGCAGCAGATCCCCCCATCTCTCGCCGTTCCTCCTGGCGAATCCGCGAGCCCCACACACCTTTTGCACCATTTCGACCGGGGTCGGATGGGGTCGATGCGGGGTCGATCGCAACCGCCTCGCGGGGGTCGGGGGTTCGTGGCGGTCACCTCCGGGGGCCGACACCCAGGACGTGGCGACGTACCCCGGGGGCCACCCCGTCGGCCCCGGGGTACGGACGGGGGTCGACGAGGGCCGACCCCGTCGACCCTGGCGGCGGCGGGGTGACGGTTGGGGCCGGTGGCGCGGACCGGGCAGGGCCGTGCGCAGGGCGGTTCCGGTGGTTGTGTGGGTCCGCGGGCGATGGCCTCGCGCCAGGTCTTCGTGGAAGTTGGTTCATTCGACGTCGTTCTCTCCGTGTTGGCGTTTTCGTACGCTGCGGCCCTCATCCCCGTCCTTCGTTCTCTTCGGCGGCGCCAACCGAATGCCAGCCACTGGCCCTGCTCCCCTCCCTCGAGGGCCGAACTCCACCAGCCCTACACACCTTTTGCACCATTTCCGGTCGGACTATCGGGAATGCGGCCCCCTCCGGGGTCGAGGGGGCCGGGGTCGGCCGCTCGGGGGTCGGGGTCGGCCGCTCGGGGGTCGGGGCCGGGTCGGTGGGGGTCGTCCCTGGGAATGCTCGGGGGTCGGGGCCGGGGTCGGGCCAGCTATCCGAGGGTCGACCCCTGGCGGCCCGCTCGACCCCGGGAGGTACGTCGGCTCAATGCGGAGGGGCGGCGGGGAGGGCGAGGGGGGTCGCAGTGGTGGGGTCGGCGGAGGGGCGGCTGGACTCGGCCCCACCGACCCCGGCGTCCCCCGCGGGGTCGGTGGGGCCGCCGGGGTCGGTGGGGTCGGGAGGGTCGGCGGGGTCGGACCCTGCCGAGGGGGCCAGTTCGGGGGCGGGGGTGAGGGGCACCCGGAGTTGGATGTAGCCGCCTGCGGGGGTCGTCATGGTGGCCATGTCGATGTGGCGGAATCCGGCGGGGTTGGCGGCGGGGTGGCTGCGGATCTTGGCGCCGAGCGCGTTGGTGACCTGCTCGGGGTCGCAGGCGAGGGAGATCGTCACGGTCAGGTGATCACGCAGGTCTTTGGGCAGGGTCTCGCCGGTGGTGAGCACGACTGCGATGCCGACCCGGGGGCCGTTGATGAGCAGATCGAGGACCGCGTCTCTGTTCTCCCGTGCCAGTGCGGTGCGGGCGCGAGCGGCGGCGCTGCGGCCCTGGGCGGGGGCGAGGAAGGTGGAGTAGCCGTCGATGACGACGATCCACATCGGCCAGTCGACGGTGGGGCCTTGCTCCCAGTAGTCGGGGGTCCCCAGTCCGATCTGGGGGTAGCCGATGGCGGCCGCGCGCTGACGGCGCTGTGCGGCCAGGCCGGTGAGCAGTTTGTTGGCGGCGGCCAGGTCGTCACCGACCAGCTTGGTGCAGCGGTCGGCCAGACTCCGGTATCCGCCGGTGCGGGGGTCGGGCGTCGAGCCGTCGAGGACGAAGAACTCGAGATCGGGGTGGGGGGCCAGGTGAGTGAGCAGATTGCGGACGAAGGTGGTGCGGCCGGAGCCGGTGCGGCCGTGGACGCGCAGGCCGGGGGTGGTGGCGAAGTCGATTTCGACGGGGCGCGCGAAGGTGTCGGTGCCACACCAGGCACGGGTCGGGTCGGGGTCGATATCGGCCGGGTCGAGCGCGGCGGGGATGCTCACCTGCAGGCGCAGCTCCCAGTAGCCGTCCTGCGTGCGTTCGAACAGCACCTGCGGGACATTCCAGGCGCGGGCCAGGCTCGGCAGGAGCAGGGTGGTGAACTTCCTCTCGCTGATTCCGGGTGGCGGGTCCAGGACGACGGTGACGCCCCAGGGGTCGGCGTGGGTGGCGACGATGCGGGGAATCCGGAAGCGGCGACCGAGCAGCGTCTCGACCAGGGTCGCTTCGATGATCTTGACCGACAGCTTGCTGTTTCTTGCCAGGTGCGGCCAGGTGCGGCGCACATGGGCGGCCAGGCGTTCGTGGCGGCGGCGGTCGCGGCCGCGGGCGGTCCATACCCGCCAGCCCAGACCCCAGTAGCTGGCGAGGGTGTAGGCGAGGAACCCGCCGATCAGGGCGGCGAGCGCGGTGAGGATCAGCCGGGTCTGCGGCGAAAGCGTCGGCAGGAGGTTGATGGTGGTCATCGCGTGCTCCGGTCAGGCTTGAGGGAGGTCGGGCGGGCTACTTCCAGCCTAGCCTTACGCGACATAGTTTCATAGATTTTCGCGAAACTATGTCGCATAACGTTCAGGTTCCCGGCCCCGCCGCACGATTCACATCTGTTGCGCGCCATAGCGTTCCAGCCGAGGACCGGAGCACCGCTCAGCGCGAGACCTCAGTCTCGAGGCCTCGCCTACGCCGGCGCCGCAGCCGGCTCACGCCGTCGTTGTCGCGCACCGGTGGTGCTCGATGATCGCGAGCGTCATGGCGGCCAGCTGGACCGCGTCGCGGGCGACCAGCCCGTACAACCAGGAGTCCAGGGCCAGGCAGCCCTGCAGGCTGTCGGCATCGGGATAGTGCTCGATGGCCAGATGAGTGCGGTGGTCACCGATCGGCCATGCGGGGCGGTGCTCGACACCGACGTGGACCTTGAACACCCCGCCCCCGTCGGCCTGCCACAGCGTGGAGGTGCTGCTGGCTTGCGGTGGCCGGGGCGCCAGGTCGCCTGGGCGGTTCGCCAGGAACGCCACCGCGGGTATCGCGGCCGCCAGCTCGGCGCGGAACGCGGCCGACAGTTCGCTCGCGACCTGGAAGTGCTCATCGCTCGAGGTGCCCCCGGGTGGCGCCCAGCTGCGATCGGTCTTCATCCGCTCGTAGTCACCGTCAGCGCCGGTGCCGTCGAAGCGCCATTGCGGTTCCCGCATCTGCATCCGCATCACGGCCTCCTCTCACATCGTGTGGTGGAACTTTTTCTTCGAGATATCGTCGGCGTCCATCACTTCTGCGAAGGAACTCCCGCATCGTCGAGTGCCTCCCGCATCACAGTGTCGATGTCGCGTTCGCGGTACCGCAGCGCTTCCTCGTCGACCTGTTCGCCGCGGCCGGGGCCGATCCAGCCATCGAGGCCTGCCGCGTTGCCCGCGTCCCATGCTCGACCGAGTGATTCCTCGAGCGCGGCGGCGTGCAGCGCCGCGACCCGGCGGGCGCCGGTTTCGTCGTAGACGGTCAACACTCGCCAATCGCCTGGCAAGGCCGGTAAGTCGTTGCGGGCAGAGGCCCGATCGGGCCACGGCGCACCGTCGTAGGCGATCATCCAACCCCCATCGCGATAGCGTTCTGCGACGATGAAACCGACGGGCAACCGCCGCGCCGATGCTTCCAGCTCGGTGACCCGAGCACGCAGGGCGATCACCTCTTGGGCGAGTGGTCGAGACCAGGTTCCGGGCGTCTCGGCGATGCTGCGCAACTCGGCGTCGGTGAGGCGGTGGAACTCGTCAGGGGTGGACATGACTTCTCCTTCCAGGGGAAATGGGGGATCAGGCGCGTTCCACGCGCACGACGAGGTAGCTGTCGATGTCGAGCTGGCTGAGACCGGTCATCCGCCAGCCGTGCTGTTCGAGGACCTCGGCGGGGTCGACGCCGAAGCGGTCCAGCGGGTTGGAGTGCAGCGTGTACGTGGCGACTGGCGGCCCAGTGTGGCCGTCGGCGGTGATCACGATGTCGGCGATCTGGGCCGGGCTGTCGTCGGGGTCGAGGGAGTCGTCGGTGACGATGCGGGCGGTGAACGTCGCGCCGGCGGCGAGGACGGGCCTCGGCGGTGCGGTCACCCGTGTCTTCTCCAGCGCGATGAGCAGCAGATCGACCAGGCAGGTCGGCATCGGGTCGGCGAAGTCCCCGCTCAGGGCCATGATGCCGTCGGCGCGCAGGTGGATCCGGCCCTCGGCCAGTGCGGAGCGAGCGATGACGACGCAGTTGCCGTTCTCGTCCTGGCTGGTGGTCACGTCGATCACGTCGAGTCCTTTCGAAAAATAAAAGCGGGAAACCGGTCAGCCAGCCGAGCCTCGGCGGCTCACCAGTAGCCGACCACGGGCACCCGGTGCGCCACCGGGCCGTACCAGGAACGCACCACCAGCCAGCGCATGCCATCGCGGCCGGTGATCACCCGGTGCCGGCCGAGGCGGGGCACCTCCACCGTGATCTTGCGGGGCTCGCCGAATCGGGACTGGCCGTGAACGAACCGCCGTCGCCCCTGTCGAATCCGTGTCTCGTGCATCCGTCGAATCTGACTCGCGCGCATGATGTTTCACCTTCATCTCAGTGCTGTTGGTCGTGGCGGCCGGGGTGGGTGGTGGGCAGCTGGTGCCAGATCACGCCTGCGGTGTGGAAGGTGCTGCGGTGGGAGTGGACGTGCAACACCGGGTTCAGGTCCGCGTCGCGGGCTTCGCGGGTGCAGGCCTGGTGTACCTCGCTGGTGAAATCCCCGGGTACCAGGTAGATCCCCTCTCGGGTGTCGCCGGTGGCCGCGATCAGGTACCGCATGCGCGGGTCGGTGATCTGCTCGAGGTTCTGTCCTGCCGCGATACGCGGGCCCAGGACCCGGTCGCGGGTGTCGTCCCAGTCGCGTACCACGTGGTCCTGGCAGCCGGTGAGATCGAGGTGGAAGGTGTGCCCGCCGGGGTGGTCGGCGCTGGTGGGGAGGTGGTCGATCAGCATCCAGCCGTTGCCCGAGCGCAGCACCATCGCCAGCCAGCGGTTGTCGCGGGTGCGGTCGACCGCGGCGGCGGCATAGTGGATGAGTTCCAGATGGTGCGGGTAGGCGCGGTCGGTGAGGCGCTGTCGGCGGGCCAGGCCCAGCGCGCCGGTGTAGAGCGCGTCGGCGTCGAGACCGTCGCGGGTGGGGCCGGGTTCGGCGGCGAACTCCGCGGCCCGCTCGCGGGCGAGTGCGCGTGCGGCCGTGGCGGATTCGGATCCGGTGGCGATCGCGGTGGCGGCCTCGCGTAGCGGCGCGGCGACGGGACCGGTCAGCGCGAGTTCGAGGTGCAAGGGCAGCTGCCGCATCCCCCAGGCCAGCACGGAATCGTGGAGCTGCTGCTGGGCGGACGTATCGCCGCCGGTGAGCTCACCGGCGGCGGTCAGGACGGCCGCCGACGCGGCCGGGCGGGCGTCGATCGGGCCGTAGAACGCGGCGGTGGCGCGCTCACGCAGCTGCTCCACCAGGGCCCGATGGGTGGCGAAAGCGCGGGTGATGGCGTCGGAGTCGGTCATGAGGTGAAGGTCTCCCTGATCGGTTCGGCAGTGGTGTGGCGGTCGGGCGGGTTCGGGCACGGCGGCGACGAGGGCCACCGTTTAGGGCAGACGATCACAGATCTCGTCGTGGCGGGCGGCGGCCGCGGCGGCGTCGGCGTCGCTGGGGTCGCGCACCACCTGGTCGCGGGGGTCCCAGGCGGTGCTGTGCCAGGTGAACTGTCCGGTGTTCCTGGTGGTGTCGCGGGGGTGCCATTCGACGGTGACGACCCACCGCCACACCGGATGGTCAGCGATGGCGAGCACCGTGTAGTCCTCATCCCAGTAGAAGTCGTGGTAGCGCCCACCCACCCGGCGCGGACCGAGCTCATCGGCATCGACTCGGGTGAGTGAAGTCGGTGGCGGGGCGCCAGTGCCTGTTCCGGATTCGTCGTCGGCTCTGGTGGTCATGTGAGCAATCTCCGTCGTATCGGCTGGTCGGGGTATACGGCGTGGCCCTGCATGGCGGAGGTGCTGGTCCGGTTGTGCCGCACCAGGGTTCAGCGGCTCAGGTGCTGGCGCTGTGATGCGCGAGCGGCATGGAAGGCGGCGGCGAACTCTGTGGCGATGCCCTCGGCGACCTGTTCCTCGGTGATGCGCTCGGCGTCGCCCTCGAGGGTGTAGATGCCGACATACCAGGGGCCCGCGACAGCGTTGCTGTTCTCCTCGACACGGCCGATCAGGCAGTGGTCCCCATTGGTCGCGTGCAGGTAGTGCCCGTCATCGACGCGCGCACGCAGCCCGCTGCACCCGTCGTGCCACACGATTTCGGAGTCCAAGCCCTGCTCGCGCAGAAACGTCATCTCCGGCTGGTAGCGGTCGGTGAGCTCGGCCAACGAGGCAGCTCGACGCAGCACGCTGCTGCGCAGACCAGGCCGATCGGCGCGCCGTTGCGCACGGCGGGTGCGGCGGCGCGCGCGGACCCGCACCGGGCGATCAGGGTGTTCCGCGCCGGTGTTGGAGTTGATGCCGGTCATGAATGGTGGTCCTTCCCAGGCGATTTCGGGATCGACGTCAGTGCGCGGGCGCGGCTACAGGTCCATCCGCCATGAGCTGTGGCCGCCGCTCGAGTCGTGACCGAGGGCCAGGTTCACACCGCCACCGTTGCCGTTGTGCCCGCTGCCCAGGTCGAGGTGGACCGGTGCCGCTGCCGTGCAGAACATCCAGCACCCCGGCGTCGACGGCGCGCCGGTGCCCTCCGGATCGACCGCCTCGGAATGGGCGGGATCGGTAGCGCGGGGAGAAGCGAAGGAGTGATCGGTGCAGAACATCGCGCACTTGCCGGACGTCCCCGCCGTCCCCGCCGTCCCCGCCGTCCCCGCAGTCGCCGTCGGCGCTTCGACGCCAGCGGTGGCGGTGGCGGCGGTGGCGGCGGCAGCGGCGCTGGCGGCGGCCGGGGTGCGGTCGCTGGTCAGCACCAGCACGCCGAGCACGCCCACGGCTATCGCGGCCAGCAGCAGCCACACCCCGAGGAACCGCAGTCGCGCCGGGCGACGAGGGGCGCGCCCAGGCCGGTTACGGCGCGTGCGGGTCGTGGTGCGGGACTGGGTGCGGTTGCGGGATCCGTTGCGGCGGTTCATGTTTCCTCGACTCCACGTTATGGGTAATAGTTTCGTGAATTACTACGAAACTATCATTCATAGTCGGTATGCGCCATAGTTTCGAAGGATTTTGCAAAACCTTGTACTATGTTCCGCATGCCCGACACCGCCTCCCTCCTGCGCGACGCCGGAGACCTCGACCGCCTCGCCGAGGCTTACGGCGAAGCGGTCCGCGCGCTGCGCGACGACCTCGCCGTGCAGGCGATCCGCGAAGGCACACTCAGCCGCGCCGAGATCGAGCAACTCGGGAACTTCGCCTACCCCCAGGTCCTGCGCGAGCTCGCCCGCCGCGAAATCGACCCCGAGCTCAGCGCCCCTCGGGGACCCCGCGAGCACCACTACTCCCGCCGCCCCAAGGTCCACGACCTCGCCACCCAGGTCGTGGCCAGCATCGACGCCGGCACCCTGCCCCCCGGCACCTCCCTCACCGCCGAAGACCTCGTCACCCTCTACGGGGTCCGATCCAGGACCGCGGACGCCGCGCTGCGCGCCCTGCACATTGCCGGACGCATCACCGACCCCGAAAACGAGACGCCCGCCGAAGTCCTGCCCACCACCCCCACCCCCGACTCCCCCCTGACCGAACAGGTCCGCGCCGCGCTCGCCGAACTCGACGCCCACCTCGATACCCAGGCCAGCCGCGTCGCCGAGATGCGCGCCCACCTCGGCTGAGGCGACCCCTCCCCCACCCCTCCCGATTCGGCTTCGACACGACGAAGCCGGACGCGGGAAGACGCCCCAGCGAGGGGTGCAGGTCGGCGAGTTCGACGATCAGAGCGGCCCTCCGGCCATCTTCAGATCAGTCGCGGCGGCTCAAGACGGGGATCGCGCCACCACACAGAGGGCGCCTCCGGGTGCTTCGAGTTCGGCGATGGTCATTTTCTGGAACCCCCTCTTGTGCAACGCTATTCAGCTGAGTTCTTCGCCGTTCTCGGCAACGCAACCGTCGGCGCACGGCCTAGTCGGTTCCAGGTGAGGGCGGCGGTGATCGCGGCCAGGCGAGCGACGCGGACAGCGAAAGCGATGAGCTCGGCTTCCGGCTCGAGGCCACCGAAGCGCGTGGCCAGCCCTATGCCATCGCGGCGGAGTACCCCGGACGCCCTCGTCACCGGAGAAGAACGTCAGGAGCTCGTCAACAAGGGCGGCCCGGGCAGAACCAGCGTGATGTCCATGGAGGTTCCCTTGGGAGAAGATCGCCGGTGCGGCCCCGCGAGTGCCCGGTACCGGCGGGGGTGGGATTAGTCGAGTTGGGCGAGCGCGTCGGCGATCTCGGCCAGGCGGCGGGCGCGGCGGGCCACTTCGGTGTACTCGTCGGCCCCTTTTCGATTGCTTCCGCTGCACTTGGCGATGCCCTTTCCAGCGAAGATGGCGGCGCTGGCGCGACCGATCACCGCGATACCCAGGCTGAGGAACGAACCCCGGCGTTTGGTGGGGTTGTACGGGGTGCGGTCCTGGAAGAACTCGGCGAACTCCGTGAGCAGTTCGTCGCGGTTGGTGTCGGCGTGCGCCATGATCCTGGCTGCAGACCAACCTACATGTATGCGACATAATTTCGTGAAGCTCTAGGAAACTATGTCGCATATAGGGTAGACTGATCTGCAGAAGCAATCGAGAAGGGGTTCCGAAATGACCATGATGTCGAACATGGACCGCCACGCGCAGCTCGCCGAACTCACCGGCCTCGTCCTGGATTCCGACCCCGCCGGCCTCTCCGACACCTGGCCCTCGCTGACCCGCGCCGGCATGCCGGTGATCAACGGCAATGGCAGCGACCCAGCTCGCAACGCCGAGCTGGCCCGCGTCGCCCGCCACGTCGCCGAGACCGAGGACAACGCCACGCTGGCCCGCGTCGCTCACCGCATCGCCGAGATCACCGAAGCGCTCGGTTGACCTGATCCCACCCCGAATAGGCCCCGCGATCACGGTGCCACCGGACTCACGCCGGTGGCACCGTCGCCATTTTTGCACCAGCGCGGAAGTTCGCTCACGGAGTCACGCTCTCGCGCTCGGCGCGCCATACCCGATACGATTCTGGTATGGCGAAGAAGACGCGGAAGATTACGGTCAGCGTTCCCGAGACCGTGGCATCCACGTTGGAGCAGTGGCGCGCGGACGGGCGCATCACCTCCGTGAGCGAGTACGTCAGCGACCAGGTGCAGGCCGGTATGGACCGCGACGCCTCACTGCGCGCCGTCGAGACCGTCCACGGCGGCGCCGCCGGGCCGAAACGGCCCCCGCTGGAGATCATCAACCACGGCCGCGCGCTGCAAGGACTCACACCACTGACCGAAGCCCAGGCCGACACGATCAGCGCCCAGGCCTGGGCCACCGCGCCTGAAACGCGGTCGGGCGCTGCGTGAACCAACCCGTGCCCGCGGTGTCGGGAATCGTGTTCGACACCGCCGCCGTACTCGGCTGGATCCACAACAACCCATATCCACAGGGCATTTTCTGGTCCATCGTCGAGCACGGCGGGACCGTCCTGGTGCCGGCCGCGGTGCTCGCCGCCGCCGAAGCCACCGACCGTGACCGCGATGCCCTGGCCGTGCTGCTCGACGCCCCGCACACCATGATCTCGATCCTGGACCGGACCACCGCCGCCGATCTCGGCGCGCTGCTGCGCCGACGCGGGCACCAGGACAACGCGGACGCGCTGGTCAGCGCTGCGCACGCGGTCACCGAGGCCACCGCCCGAGGCTGGTACGTGCTCACCGATCGCGCCGAGCTGCTGGCCGGTCTCGATCCCGAGGTGCTGCTCGACACCTTGCCGTGAGAGACCGATGCGCGGGGACGGCGCTTCCGTCATGGCCGAGATCCTCACGCGCGCACGGAATCCGGGGTCGGCAAGGCTCTCCCGCGACTGGTCGGCGCGATGGCGGGCCCACAGGGGTGGTGAACCGGATTTCACCCGGTCGTGTCGGCGCGCCTATCAGCTCACCAACACCGATTTGGCCACCTCGACAGGATGGCAGTCCGGGCAGCGGTAGGAGCGCGGTCGACCGTTTTCGCCGATCTCGGTGATCCACCTGTTGTCCGCGTCGCAGGCACCGCACCACGGGATCGAATCCCGTTGTCCCCCAACCTGTTCCTGAGCTGCGGAAACGGCGTGAGCAGTGAGGGGGATATCGCGCAGGACGTTACGCAGCACTCCCATGACATTGCCGATGTTGGCGGGCCCGCCGAAGGTGTCGACTTGTGTGCTGAACCGGGTGCGGATCGCGGCGGCCATGGCCTCGCAGGTCCATCCGCCCTCGTCCAGGCGTTTGTTCAGGGCGGCCGCTTCACCGCGGATCACGCTGTTGTCCACCAGCAGCACACCACCGGCCCCCGGCCACGGCAACGCCAACCCCGCCAGCAGCTGCTCAGCGGCACTCGCCTGCGGTCCCGCCGAGGCGGTGACATGGGCCGAAACCCCTGTCCAGCGCGGGTTTTTCCTGGTCGAAGCAATACCAGCAGGCAGGCAAGCAGTCGCTGTCGTGGCACGCCCGCGCGGTGCGTGCGCGTGCTGTCTGTTTGTTCTCTTCGCTGTCACTACTGATTCGGTCGTCGATCCGACGTGTTCGGTTACGTCGAATCGACGTGTTCGATTACGTGGATTCGACGTGTTCGGCTGCGGCGGTACCGGATCCGGCGCCGCGACCGGATCGGCGTAGCTGGTGGTGACCTGCGGTTGCTCGGTGAAGTCCACCAGCGGGCGGGCCGCGGCGGCTTCGGCCCGGCGCGCGGCCTGGCGGGCGGTGCGCTCGCGGGCGGTGCTGCGACCGGGAACGATCCAGCGTGAGGTGGTGTGCACCTGTCCCGACTCGTCCACGCCCGGCGCGGTCTTCTCGATCTGGTGAGCGCGCAGCCGGGCGACGTTGAGCCGGTAGCGGTTCGAGCTGCCCGGGCGGCGCTGACTGGTGATCCACCCCTTCTGCACGAGCAGCGTGGTGGTGTTGATGACCGCCGACTCGCTCATCCCGGTTTCGATCATCATCAACTCGACCCCGGGCCAAGCAGTGTCGCCGGAGGCTTCGCTGGCGTAACCAGCGATGCACCGCAGCACCGACTTGGCGGCGCACCAGCGCGTCGCCGCGATATCGACCAGATGCACACGCTTGACCAATGTTTCGTGGAGGTGGCTCACGCCCTGTTCCCTTTCGGTCGGGCCCAGAGCCGGGAGAGGCGACACGGTCGTGACACGCGTGCGGCGAGGGAGAGAGCTCGTCAGATGTCGGCCCTATCCGCTATCGTCATACACGTACATCACACCAGCTGTGTGGTGTCACCCAGCTTCTGGGGATACAACCCGCCCTCTCACATCGTTTGCCCGCGATGAGGGGGTGGGTTTCGTCTTTCTCGGTCACTCGCGCCGGCGCGCTCCACACACCCGGAACAGGGGCGTGAACCGTCGGCAGCCACACTCGCCGCAGCCGGTGACACGGCGGCCCGGAACCTCCGCTACCTGCTGCGATCTGCTGGCGTGCTCACACAGTAACGCCGATTCAACGCCCCCAGCAACCATCGAAAAACCTTCTCCCACACCAGAAAACACCCCTTTTCGCGAACGACGTTCGCGCGAGCACACACCGCTGCACGCATCACGCATGTACACGATCCTCGGCACCGGCGCAGCAAGTCGGCCGGTGCCATCACCGATGGGCGGAGCCGACCTCACGAGCCGTCACAGCGCGGCGCACCGGACCACGCCGACCGGAAGGTCGTGGCGCGCAACAGATGTGAACCATCAGGGGCGACGGCAGCCACCCGAGCGATATGCGACATAGTTTTGTGAATTACTGTGAAACTATGTCGCTAATAGGTAGGCTGTGGGCACCCGCCCAGCGGGCCGGGCGAGCCACCCGCTCTCACGCGCCACCACAACCCACCCCAGACAGGAGCCCTGATGAACGGCACCGCCTCCACCGATTTCATGACGTACTCCCTCCCCGACGGCGACAAGCCCTACCTGCGAATCAGCTTCGGCCGCAACGACACCGGCACCGTCACCGTCGACATGACCACCCCTCCCCTCGCCAGGGACGAGCCGGTGCGGATCACGCTGAACGGCGCGATGATCGCCGAACGCAACATCTCTGCTGCCCGCAAGCCCTGCGACTGCCCCGAGGACTCGGAATCGCTCGTCGGCGACGTGCACGTCCCCCACCGCCAGAACTGTCTGCACGGGGAACCACGCCAATACATGTGGCAGTACGAGGGCACGCTGTATGCCGGCAACCTCGCCGACTACGCCCGCCACTGGGAAAGCCTGGATCCCGAAGCCAAGCACGCGCTCACGCGCACCGGCGACGAACTGCGCACCTGGAGCCCCGACAGGTATCGGCTGACCATCACCAGCGACATGCACGACGACTACTGGTTCCGCCGCCTGTCGACGGGCGACGAATGGATCATCGTCGACGTCGACGGCCGCGGCTGATCCCGCCACCGCACGCGTCCCGAGTCCGTGTCAGGGCGCGCGCGGCAGACACCTCGCCAACACCGACCCCATCCAGCTTCGCGAAAGGACCGCTATGACCAGCGACATCGATTGCCAGACAGTCGATTCCGAAGTAGTCGACGTGCACGACAAAGAGCTGCAATCCATGCGCTATATCTGGCGCTCCGGTGGCAAGACCGCCGACACGGCGGCAGCTGAGCTGCGCGAGGTCGCCCGGACACTGAACCGGCTGCGCAGCCTGCCCCTGCCGCCCCTGCCGTCCTCCGACCCCACCGAATGGGTCGAAGAACGTGTGCCCGACTTTCCGTTCACCACCGACACTGTGGACCAGATGTTCGGAACACTCATCGGCCACGTCCAGCTGATGGCCTACCGCTATGAGGAGCAAGGGCGCGAGATCACCCAGTCCCTGGCCGAGCTGGACAAACCATTCCAAGCCCCGGCCGAGCTGCGCGGATGCATGCACGACGACTACACCTCCGAGAAGGTCTATTCGGTCCTCAGCCGACTCAGCGCTGTGTCCGGACTCCGGATCGTGTGCGTCTGGGACCTTCTCGACACCTACGGCTACAGCGGCGAGAGCGCCTTCTACATCCAAGCCAACAACGGCGAAGCGCTGCACTATCTCGCAGACCAGCCGTGGGAATGGCTGCACTCCCCCGCCGACGATCCCGACACCCCCGCCAGCCCGGGCGAGCCCGCAACCTGGGCCGGAGCCGTGGTCCCCGGGTTGACCTACACCGACCTCACCGGCGGTCACGACCTCCACAACTTCGCTGTTCACGACAACACATAACCCCTGGGCGCGCTGGCGGCGACACGTCATCGAGTTCACGACGTGCACAACAGAATTCGTGTGCCCGAACTACTCGCCGACACCGCTGCTGCCGCCGCCTTCGACTATCCAGGCCCCTCCGATTCGCCCGGCAGGAGAAGTTCATGGCGACCGCCTTGACCACCCAACAGCTGACCCGACTGCGCGAGGACGCCGACCGGCAGAACTGCCGGTTCGTCGACCCGGCCCAGCTGCAGCGGGTCACCGAGTTCACAAGCAGGAACTGGGCCTGGGCCAGCGCGGTGCTCGGCGCACCCTTCACCGGGACCAGGGCGTTGACCGGGTACGAACTGGTCCTGCTGGACCTGGCCGCGGCCGCCGAACCCGAACCGCCCGCCGCGCCGCGCCCTGCGCCCACCCGGTCGCCCCGCGAAGAAGCCGCCGCCGCGCACGCCCGAGCAGTCCACGACGCCTGGATGGCGCTGGTCGCCCAGCTCCCCGTGCCGGTGAAGGTCGCCTACAACTACTCCGGACCGCTGCACCTCGAGAACTACGTCTCCGGCGCCGACCACATTCTTCCTACCCGACCGGTGAGTGTGGGCCGTCTGCACCGCAGCGAGCACTCCTCGCTGTGCTGTACGCCTTCGCGGTCGAGGAAGCTGCTCTTCGAGCTGCCCGACCCTCCAGACCAGCGCACTCCCACCTGCAAGGCCTGCATCCGCACCGCCTACCGGATCGTCGGAGCCACCCCCGACCCGGCGCTGCTGACCGCGCCCTCCAAACAGGTCACCAGCCGCCGCATCCGGTGATCCCCCCACGGCTCCCCGTGGGGTGCGCACGCCGTCGATTTCCCGGATGCCGTGCGTGACAAGAGCTTCCGGATCCGGGTGATGACCGCTCAGGAGTCCGAGCACCTGGACGTGATGGCATGCACCGTGTGCTGCGACGGTGCTGTCATCCATCTCTTTGCGCGGCAACCGAGTTATTTCGGGGCACTCGCGCTTTCGGCCGACTCCGGCCCGATCCGGCTTGAGCCGTCACCGCGTGCGGCACTGCACGGCGTCGACCGGAAGTCATTGGCGCGCAACAGATGTGACCCGTCAGGGAGACGGCAGGCACACCAGACTTTTCGCGACATAGTTTCACGAAAGTCTATGAAACTATGTCGCATATAGGTAGGCTGGAGGTACGGCCCCGCAGCGGGCCGGGCACGCCACCCACTCCGGCGTGACCGTCAAATCCCCACTCTCGGAAGGGATTCCGATGACCAAGACAGCCACCTGCCGCAGCAAGACCTACGACGAGGGCCTGCCGTGGCGTTGCGACCGCGCCCACAAGCACCCCGGGCGGCATCAAGTCCATGCCCCGCGCTCGAGCAGGGTGCTCAAGTCGTGGCCGAGGAAGGGGATCAAGCGCCGCCAGGACGGCCCCGATCCCGGCGCCGGCGACCGCGACTGAAACCTTGCCGCGCGACACGCGAAGCACGACGACCCCGAAACCTGGATAGGCCGATGACCCAACTGCTTTTGGATCTGCCCGACGTCACCGCTCTGACGCCCCCGACCCCCGACCTGCGCGACTACGAGATCATCCTGGTCAACTCCTCCGGCGGCAAGGATTCCCAGGCGTCCTTCGAACTCACCATGCGCGCCGCACGAGCCGCCAGGGTCGCCGACCGCGTCGTATGCGTGCATGCAGACCTCGGGGAAATGGAATGGTCGGGGGTGGCGGCACTCGCGGCCGAACATGCCGAGCACTACCGTGTCCCGTTCATCAAGGTCCGCCGCAACGGCCCCGATTTCCTGGCCGCCATCGCCGCACGCGGTATGTTCCCGGATTCCCGAAATCGTTACTGCACTTCGGATTTCAAGCGCAGCCCGATTCGGAGGGTGATGACCGCACTCACCGCCGACGCGCGCAGCCGGTCCGGCCGCGACCAGGTCCGGCTGCTCAATGTCCTGGGCTTGCGCGCCCAGGAGTCCCCCGCGCGCCGGCGCCTGGCGGCCTTCGCCCACGACGGCAGCCCCACCTGTCCCTGCGTGCCGTGCCGGCGCAAGGCCGCCGCGCGCGCCGAGCTGAAAGCCCGCAAGGAAAAGATCCCCGCCGGTCTCACCGGCGGATACGGCGCGTCCAACGGCCGCCGCCACGTCGATACCTGGCTTCCGGTGCACCACGTGAGCACCGACGGAATTTGGGAACTGATCGCCGAGGCCGGGACCCGCCCGCACCCCGCCTACGGCTGGGGTCTTCCCCGGCTCAGCTGCTCGTTCTGTGTGTTGGCCTCACGATCAGCGCTCGTGCTCTCAGCCCAGCTG
Organism: Nocardia sp. CA-084685; assembly: GCF_050955785.1. Classification (NCBI taxonomy): domain Bacteria; kingdom Bacillati; phylum Actinomycetota; class Actinomycetes; order Mycobacteriales; family Nocardiaceae; genus Nocardia; species Nocardia sp. CA-084685. The sequence goes on along the minus strand of NZ_CP192095.1, from coordinate 362,895 downwards.
CGGCCCGATCTGGCCGCGCGCATCGCGACGCTGGAAACCACGATCGGACACCGCTTCCAGCACAAACTGTCGATGGCCGAGGTGATCGCCCTGGCCGAGCGCCAGCCGCGGGTCGAGATGGTCGAGGACTGGGCCGCGTGAGCACACCCTCGAGGACGTCGACCGAACCCTCACCCGTGTCGCAGACCTTGGGCGTACCGGTGAGGACACACCGAGTTGACCGCGCACACAACAGCATTCGCGTGCTCGAACTACGCGCCGACACCCCCGCCCCACCACCGGCAACCCTTTGCCGATCCTTCGAGTATCCAGGACGTTTCGATGAGCTTGCGCTGTCCGACCCACCGAACCGCCACCCCGCCGCGCCCGCGGCGCTCGTTCGATCCCGCCACCGGTTCCGGTAGGCCGTGCAAGGGGTGCGGGTCGCCGGAAGGCAGCGACGCCGAGCGCCGCGCCCACCATTGCCCCTGCTGCGGTGAGTATTTCGCCGACGGGTGCCTGCGGCCCGGCACCACCGCATGGTGCACCCATTGCGGCATCTACGACCCCGCCACCGGCGGATTCACCCCACCGCCGGACCCGCTGGCCGACCTGCTGGCGGGCACTCTGGCCCCCGACACCCGCCGCGACGCCTGGATCCGCGCCGTGCAGCTGTTCGGGATCGACGTGGGATATCACCTGCACCGCAACGACACCCACTCCGTTCCGCGCGGGCACGTCGCCTGGACCATCGCGGCCGGTCGGCGCGCCCTGCCGCTGCGCTACCTGCCCGCGACCGGCCAGTTCGACGCCGGATCCGCCTGCCCGCGCTGCCCACGCGGAATGGTGTGGACCCCCGTCACCACCCGCACCGAACTGCTCACCATCCACCAGCACGGCCCCGGCCCCAACGCCACCGGCTGCTCGCGCTGCCGCACCTGATATTCCAGGCTGGCGGCCTTCGACCGAACACTGCTGCCCGGCAAGGACATTCACACCCCCGCACCTCTGCCTCACAGCGAGGTACCGGAAGCATCCCGCCCGAACAGGAGAACCCCAAAGACATGGACACCCCGACCGACACACCGCAGGCATGGCGCGAGTTGCTGGCCGCGCTCACCCTGCTCAGCCGCCACCCCGCCAACCCCGCCAGCCCGCTCTACTGCACGCACGACACCCTCCACGTCTGCGCCGACGACACCGCCTTCACCCCACACGAGATCGACCAACTCGAGCAGTGGGGATTCCACGTCCACAGCGACGGCGGCTTCTACTCCTTCCAATTCGGGTCCGCCTGAACACCACCGCAACACCGTCCGCCACCCGCGGCATGAACACGAAAGAGGCCACCCCGCCATGAGTTGCCCCTACACCTACGAAGCCGAAATCCAGTTCCCCGCCCCCGCAGGCGATTACGACCCCCTACAGCGAGTGGCACGACTGATGCTGACCGAGAAGCTGCTGAATCAGTCATCATCCATCGACGACCTCGACCGAACCGCTCTCGCCCACACGGTGGCCGCCACGGTGGCCCGAGCAATCACCGACGACGCGCCCAGCGACTTCCGCGACTGGGATGACGACGGGGAGGAAGAGCGCCCCGGCGCCTGCGGCGCATGGATCACTCCCCGAGACGACGGCACCTTATACCTGCGCATCCAGACCGAACCGCTGTGGGACTACCCGAAGGTATTCGACCTGCTCGAAAAGGCAGGCTGCCACGGCACCATCCTCAGCGAAGGCGACGACGGCCCCGGCGCGCAGACACTGCAACCCCCCACCGATCTGCCCGCCCTCGACCAACGCCTGCGCACCGCACTCGACCGCCACGACACTGCGGCCCTCGCCGCGATCTGCGACGACATCGCCGCCGCCGCAGCCCCACTGCTCGCGCACCTCCTCCACACCCACCTCACCACGACCACCCTGTGACACCCGGGCGTGGTTCACACACCGGCAGTGCGAGCCGCGGCCCCACTTCCCCTCGAACCGGGCAACACTCGACCTGTTGTTCTCCGGCCCCGATCGACCGAAAGGCCCCCTCATGCCCAACCGAGACCACTACATCGGCGCCGCCACCACCGTCGCGGCCGCCACCGCCGTGCTGGCCGTCCTGGCCGCCCTCGACGAGCTCTACCATCGGCCCCCGATCCGAGCCGCCCTGACCCGCGCCCGCCTCTCGAGCAGCGAACGCGTCGAATACGACCGCCTCACACGCGAACTCGCCGACCACCACGACCGCAGCGCCGACCAGATCGCCGACTGGCGGCGCAAATACCGCGCCGGCTACGACCCGGCCCTGATCCCCGACAGCCCCGACCAGCTCGAAGACTTCACCATCGACGCCCTGGTCCAAGCACTGCACCACAGCCGCGCACAACGCGCGAACGCCTCCCGCACCCTCGACACCGACGCCTACGAACGCTGGGACGCCCACTGCGACGCCCTCGACGACGAAGCCCGACACCGCCGCTACGACTGGCGCGCCGTCCACCGGCTGCCCGCCCTGACCCGCACCCGCCTCGACCACGCCCTCACCCTCGATGCCCACCACAAGCCCCCTCACCCCCGCTACAACCCCACCCCACACACACCCGAGACGACCGGCGACACTAATTCCATTGCGGCACAACTGAAGTCCATACCGAAGTCCATGTAGCCGACACCTACCCCAGCATGACCGAGGTGAACCGGACTCCGCGACGGCCCCGCAGGCCGCGCGGGTGACACCCCGGCGAGCGCGACCTGGCCCGCCTCGCGATCGCTGGGGCCTGTTCGACCGACAAGGACACTCAACTGTTCGTGACCGATGCCGTCGCAACGACAACGCACCCGGGCCCCGATGACACGCGCAGCTGTTTTTCGTCCAGCAGCTCGAGCAGATCTCCCCCGCCTCGAGCTGCTTGAATCACACCCCGACGAGCCGTCCACGTACTACGTGCGCGACGCCCTGGACAAGGCCGCGAAGGCTCTAGTCCACACCCAGCAGCTCAGCGATCTGCTCGCCGTCGCGGTAGGCGGCGTCACCGAGTGGCGAAACCGCTGAATACCACAAGTGGCTGGTCGGAGGTACCGGCCCTGCCGATGTCTGGCTCCCGCGTAGCCCCTACGACGACGAGATGTAGATCCGCTCAGACAGGGCAGCGGCCCAAGAGTCGGCAAGGTGCCGCCGCCAAAGTGCCCGATTCGGGCCGATGGCTCGTGGGCACGCTCAACGCCCGAAAGCGCCCGCGACGTAGGCAGTTTCAATGTCGACCAACACCTGCGCAACGCCCCTGGATCGCTCACCGGTGACGGCACCTGTGGGGAAAGCGGTTGTGGCCGACGATGGTTCATCGGATAGAGGGGCGCGGCTACTCCCCACGCCCAACCCGTCCACGCCCAGCCCTTCCAGGGCCAGGCCGGCTTCCAGCGCCGGGTCGACAACCGATGGCCGAGAGGCCGGAACCTGCATCGCAGGCGATGCGCGAGAGCCACTGAAGCCGCGGGTGGCGGCCTGCAACGCACTCAGATCTACCTCACCCGCCGCAAACCCCTCTACCGAGCTCCCGGATGCCGACGCGGCCAGCTGACCGCGATGACGCTCGCGATCATCCAGAACCCATTCGATGCGTGACACCAGCGCAGCGAGGGGACCGGACGGCAACCACCCAATATGCGACATAGTTTCGTGAAAATCTATGAAACTATGTCGCATATTGGGTAGGCTGGGAGACAGCAGAGATTCGCTCAGAAAGGGCCCCGACATGGACACCAACACGCCCCACAAGGACGCCGCTCACCACGCCACCACCATCACCTCCTTCACAGCCCTGATCACGGCCCTGATCGTGATCACCAACGGCGAGCACCTGCCCATCGTGCAGACGACCATCGCCCTCCCGGCGCTCTGGATCACCTGCTACGTGGTCGACCGGTGGCTCTTCTGAGCCCCACCCGGCAACCCGGAACCTCCTCGAGGAGATACAGATGACCGCCACCACCACCCGCAAAGAACTCACCGAGAGCATCGGGCAGCACGACACCGCCGCCCTCGCCACTGCCCTCCAAGCATTCGCAGACCTCGACACGATCGGCGAACTCGACGAGGCCGAGCGACTCGTTCGCAACGTCATCATCGAAACCCTGTACGACCGTCACCCCGAGATCGTTGCGGCGTACGACATTTGGATCGATGACCTCGAGAGTGAGGACACCGCCAGCGACGTCGTCATCCGCGCTGCCCGCCAGCTGCCCTAGTCGTTTGCCTCGCGCCCGGACCACCCGGGCGCGGTGTTGACCACTAGACCACTCACGCAAGGAGATTCAGATGATGATCGGCGACTACACCTCGATGGCCGAGGTCGACGGGCAGTACCGCTCCCCGCTGACGTTCACCCCCGGCGTCGACTTCGATCCCTACGACCCGGAAGAAGTCGAGATCGTCATGGAGGCGTCCGAGTGGAGCGTGGCGGCGCGGATGCGTCATCTCGAAGCCGAGAATGCCCGGCTCCGCGCGGAGCTCGCAGAACTCGACGAGGACTAGTCATTTGTGTCGCGCCCACCCTGTGGGCGCGGTACTGACCACTAGAACCCAAACTCCGACAGGAGAATCCGATGGGTGACGAGCCCCACGAGTACTGGCAACACCTGAGCCCCGACGAGGTCGAACCAGGCAATTGGCTTGTCGAGATCGACGGGTACCGGGTGCGCGGCGGAATGATGGAAGTCCGCGAGGTCCGCAACCCGCGACCCGAGACGTGGGAATTCATGCCTACGCGCAAGACGCGATCATCTCGATTCGCCTACTCGGGTCAGGCCGTCAAGGTGTCTCGAACGCTGTAACCATCCCCCATCCCCCATCGCGCCCGCGCCGAGTTCGATTCCAGCGTGGGACACCGACCGCCACAACCACTTCCATCGAATGGAGACTACGAATGTCCTACGACTACCGGACCGAACACACACTGTCTGTGTCGCTCAACGATCAGGCGATCTACTCGAACACGTCGATGGGTTCACCCGACACGTTCCAACTCGAAACCGAGATTCACTACGCACTCATCTACGCGCGCATCCTCAACCCGAACATTCCCGCTGACACCCCAGTCGCAGTCGAGTCGAGAACCGTCTACGGCCGGATCGTTCGTGACCGGAAACTTTCCGCCCACCATCCACACAACGACTACCTGATTCCGGAAGTGCTCGCCAGGCACGGCAAACCCGCTGCGTAGCGGCAACCGATTTCACCGACCTCGAAACCCCCAGACCAGCAAGGGGCCCCGCCCCAAAGACAAGGGCGGTCATGCTCGACACCACCCCACCGCAGCATTGCCTCGTCACCGGCATCAACGACTCCGGCAACGTCCGCACCGACTCTTCGCAGGGAGACACCCTCTCCGACAACGGATTGCGCGCGGTGCTGACCGAACGTGTCCTGCGCGTCGAGACACTCCAGCTTCCGGACCGGACCGAAGAACACCTCGAGCACTGCCGCTGCACCAGCCAGCGCATCTGGTGGCCGTGCCGAGTGAGTGAGCACTGGCACCACACCATGACAGGCCTGCCGCAGTGATGGAGCAGATCGACATCTTCGACGAGCTGAAACGAATCGACGACCAGCGCCGGGCCGCCCAGATCGCCGCACACGGCCTGCCACGGCTCTACGCCAGCCCCGCCCGAGGGCTGCAGGCCAGAGCCGCCGAATACACCGACTGGATAGCGCGCTACGGCCGCTTCGGCTGCACCTATCGCGCACGAGCCTGGAGCGTCACGGTCGGCGACCCGGACCAGCCGACCAAGCACTGCCAAGCCACTGTCCTGAGCGCTGACCTGCGCTGCGTGTGCTATTCGCCGTGCCACTGCGTCGGCGCGCTGGTCTACCGCGGCGCATGCAGCCGATGCACATGGGAAGGCCCCACCACCACCAACCGCGAAACCGCGGTCCTCGCCGCCCTCGACCACGCCTGCCCCGGCTGGCGCAACGACCCATCTGTCGTCCCGGACCCAGGCGACCACACCGCGCACGCCCATCACCAATGGGCCGCATCCATCATCAGCCAACTCGGTGACCGGCCGAACGGATGGCCGATCACCACCCTGCGCACCAGCCTCGGCACCCGCGCCGTGCCAGGCCGCTCCCCCTGGGGCGGCTACGACATCGACGCCCGCACCCTCACCACCGCAGCCGCCACCCCCAACCAGCCGCCACAATCCTGTGCAGGCCTGCTGGGCGGCTGACCCGAACAGTGTTGAACCAACTGTGCTGTCTCATGAGGTTGGTTCCGCCTGCCGGGTCGGCAGAGCGTCTGAAGCTGGATACCGAACCTTCAGCTACCGAAAGGAATTCACACCATGATCGTTGGACCGAGCGAGAGGGACCTTGTGGAAATGCGCACTGCGATGCAGGGCGTCATCGACTTCGTTCCCAGCGACGACGAGTTGCGCAGGATCTGGTCCGACCAGCAGTTGATAGCGCTCGCACACGCCTGGGGCTGGTCTGACACAGAGGTCCGTGAGCAACTGGCCGCTGCGCTGGAGAAGAACCACACGGCAAATTCCTGAATCACACAATCACGACCGCCGCCCCGGCATCGGCCAACCGGTATCGGCCTCGCCGTCTCGGTCGGGGGCGCTGAACCCGATCAGCTGGGCCCTCGAATAACCAACCTCATGAGATAACACAACTAACAGTCACGCTCGACCACAGTGCTGACCCAATCGAAGGAGATGGCCCACGTGTCCGAGGCGCCACACACGAACACACGCAGCGACGAGCACAGCCGCCGCCTCGTAGGCCAGTGCCTGCACATCGCCGAGATCTACGACGAGGAGATCTCCTCCCACGATGCCGATGGGTACCGAATCGGTGGGGTCAACCCCTTCGGCCACCAAACCGAATCCGGCCTGTACCTGGAGATCTCCTACAACATGCCATCAAAACTGTGGACCCCGTGGGGCTATTGGCGCTTCGCTGGCACATGTGCAGTCGACGACGCACGATGCGAGAGGTTCCTGTCGCGGTTTTCGCTGCGTGTACACGAACAAGGCCGAGACATCCGGGACATCCGGCACCCTGGGGCCCATCTCGGGTACTTCGGCCCGGTCTACGCGATCCTGGACATCGAAGGCGATCCCGTCGAGACGCCAGGCCCAGTCCACTTCGAAGGAGTCGGCTTCGGTGAGAACCGTTCCGGGCAGGCCGAAGCGAACCAGGCCGCATGGGCCCGCTTCGGTGGCCCGCACACGCAGCTGACTCCCACCGGCCGCATCGGGTACCTCGGCCCTGGACGATCCATCCCGCTCACGGGCACGCAATAACCCCACCGGCCCGCACCCGCCACACACCCAAGGAGCACGACCATGAACGCCCCGCTGGACACCACCTCTCTCTTCACCGACACACCCGCCCTTACCGGGCCCGTGGTCACCTACGATCCCGCCCGCCTGACAGCGTGGCTCGACATCACCCCCGACCCCGACGCTCGGCCCGGCGCGACCTACCGCACCCTGCTCGGCCTCGACAACGACCTGCGCGTCTTCGAACTGCTCGACCGCCACATCGTCACCGACATGCTCGGCTGGATCAGCGACGACAACGACGACGGCGGCCGCGACGGTCTCACCGTCACCGGATGGGAACCCAAACCGGGAGTCACCATCTACCTCTATGCCACCTACGGCCGACGCGACCACCGCGATGGAGCCGACGGCCTGATATTCCACGCTGTCATCCCCGGCGGCCCCACCCTTGTAGACCGCCTCGACGCCAGGCACCTGCACGACACCGGCGCGGTCGGCGAGACCGCGCTGCACCTGCTGCTCACCCGCCTCGCCCACACCCTCAACACCTGCCACGACCGGCCATGGTGAGCACCCCTCAACACCCCTCAACACCCCCGCCCCCTTTGACATGAGGCCATGATGACCGCACCACACCCCTCTGTCGTCGGCGATATCTCCGAACGCGCCGCCCGCTATCTCGACCACACCGGTGACGGTTGGCAGCAGGTCACCACCGGCGGCGGGTGCGCGCTGATCGGACCGCCCGGATCCGGGAAAACGCAGCTCGCCGACGCCTACGCGCGCCGGTGGATCACCGGCGCACCCTCTACATCAACCTCGAACACATCCTCGAAACAGGCCGCGGGGCGTACCCCGCTGCCCCTGCGGCACAACACAATTCAATCCACCCCGTCGGCACCACGCCCTGCGCCCGCATGTCGAATCCGAAGTCATGATGACCTATCACTGCGGCGGCCTGGACGGCCACACCAGCGCCGGAGAACTCAGCACCAGGGTGCCGCGCGGAGTGCTGCAGATCAGCGCCACGCGATCAACGAGGCAGCAGGTCGCGCATCGACGGTGGCCGACCATGTCGGAGTACACCACTAGGGTCGAGCAAAGACAGCGATCAGGAGAAACCCATGCCCGCAGCTTCGGATCTGTACCTGTTCCTCGCCACCGGCATCGGACGCGCCATTACCTATCTCGAACGCCGCCGCGCCGACGAGAACGAACCAGACGAAACCCGAGCCTGGATCCCTCCACTCGTTGACGGCGAGATCGACCCGAACCCGATCACACTCGACCTGAGACCTTACGACCTCGCGCGACTGCTGTCGCCCACCTTCGCCGCCCGAGGCGGCCTCGTCCCCGGCACCAAACCCCACGAGGCGGGAGCCCTGGCACTGGCTGGTCTGATCCGGACCGCCGAACTCACCTCCGGGCCCACTGAACGCCGTGATCTGCGGCTCGCCTGGATCGACACCGAACTCCGATCCGCAGGATCCTCACTCGAGCAGGCGCGAAAGCTACTCGGCCGCAAGTAGACTCAGGGCAACGGCGCGCTACCTGCCATGGTTGGCGGCATCCACCCGAAACTGCTCACCGACCTTCTCGGCCCAGCACCGAAGCAGACAAAGGACACACCGTGACCGACCTGAGCGCCCTCGACGCCCGCCTGCACACCGCCATCACCAACAGCGACGAAACCCAGCGCGCCGAAATAGTCGACGCGGTCGAACTCGTCGGCCTGCCCGCAACCGCGCAAACCCTGCGCCACCGCAGCACCACAGAACTCAGGACGCTGCTGGACACCATGGGCCACCCTCTGCCCTGACGCGATCCGATCGCGTGGCGCAGGCATGAGCGCGATCTGCTGAAGGACCGCGTATGCCGCCGCTGTTCGCCTGGCGCGTGCTGGCCTACGACCTGGAGCCACTGCGGATACATGCGCCTCACCTCCACCGCCCGCCCGCGCCGACGGATTGTCCATCGACAGCGCTGAGGCATGATTGCCGCCATGGCGGCGCGCCGCCGCAGGCTTCACCGTCGCGACCCGCGACACCACGCCGTTCGGGGCGGCCGCAGTGCCATCATCGACCCGTGGCAGAGGGAAGGATTCCAACTATGAGCCCTACACAAGCGTGGTTGATCTGGGTCTTGCTCGCTCTCGGTGTCATCTTCCTGATCATTTCCGTCGTGAGACTGCTGATCGGAGCAGATTGGGGCTACCCCCGTTTGTTACGAGCCTCGCTCGTTGTCAGCGTGGCGCAGGTCGCGTCATGTATCGCCATCATGGCGACCTCAGCCTAAGTGCGTCCAGACAGCGAAACTTCCATGGTCACTCCGTTTCCGACGCTGAGCACAGTCCCGGCCCGATAGTGGGAATGACGATGTCCGACACAGCGCAGTAGTGGAAATCCGATCAGCACCTCCGGCGAACCGGTGACAACGCGGCCGAGTCGGGGCCTGGCTGGAACAGAACTCGATGGGAGCCCCGCTGCCCTGCCCCCAGGCCCACCACGCATCCGCCGAACCGGTTCGACCAGCCTCACGGAATCCGCCAGGGGCTGGTGCAGCCGAAGACAACGCGCTGCGCGGCGAACTGATCCTGCAGATCGCCGCCGTAGCCGATGCCGAGCGCGGCGAAGGGACAACCTGGAATGCTCCCAGACCCTACCGACAGACCGGGTCGTACCGAATTCGGTTGCGACGCAGCGGTTATGACTGTGGATTGCTGGGGCGGGTTTTCCTCTTGGTGCACGACCGGGACCAGCGGCGGTGATGCTCGGCCGCAGCGGTGTAGGCGTGGCGCGCTGTGAGGCGTCCGGTGAGCAGCCCCCTACCCAGTTCGCGTGCAGTGGTTGCGTTCTCGGCGCGCTGGCCGGGGTCGTCGAGGGTCCATGTCGGCGGGTAGCGGTGGCCCTCGGTGAAGGCGGCGTTGCCGATGATCCGCTGCGCGAACGCTTCCCGCACGCTGGTGGCCGCGGGCCGCTGCCCGTCCAGCCGCGGACGCATATCGGCGTACTCGTCGATGAACGCCAGCGCTTGCGATGTCGAACGCACCTGGACACCGGATTGCTGCAGAGCTCGACCGAGGATCCGGGTCGGGCTGTAACGGGCCGACATCAGATCTTCGACCGCCAGATCAATGGTGGCAGTGACCGATTCGGGTCGGGCCAGCACCGCCAAGTCGATCCCGGCTACGGCCTGCACGACCGTGTCGACATCGTGGGCGCCGCTCTGGGTGCGGGTGCGTTCGTCGAACCCGGTGCCCGCCACAATCCGGTGCACTCGCGCCGCGGTGTCGGGGTCGATATCCAAGGCCAGCGCGTGCGCGGCGGCCAGGTCCGCCGAGCGCAGTTCGTCATAGCTGGTCGGGTTGTTACTGCAGCGCCCATGCCCGTACACCACATCGCTGTAAACCTCTGCGGCCATCGCCGCGAGATGGTCGGCCGGGGTGGCACGCAGCGTGCGCAGATGCTGGTGCAGCCGCACCAGATCCGCCAGCACACCACCAGCGTGGTGATAGGTCGCGGCCACCTGGTAGGCGGGCAGCTCGACGGTGCCGATGATCTGGCCGACACGTCCGCGGCGAGGGTCGCCGTAGAGAGTCGACAACGTCAGCAACCCGTTCGCAGCCAACGCCAGCGCGTGGCCCGCCCCTGGGGCCTGGGCCACGCCGTCGGGCAGCGTCGCAGCCAGCGCCGCGTTCTCCCACGCCGCAACATAGCGAGGCAACGGGCCCGCTGCCGGGTCATGCAGGCGTTCCCGGATCCGCGCCGCCAGCCTCGCGGCGTGGTCGTCGTCGCTGTCGAGGATCTGGGCGTAGACCATGGGCAGCGCGGCCACACCCACATCACCGGGCAACTTCCACGCCCTGGCGGTGAGTTCGGTGTGCGACAGCCTGCCCCAGCCCATCTCGACCGACACCTCATCGCGCACCAGCCGGGACCCGGCGCGCACCCAACCAGGGTCCGTGCGCAGGTACCGGTAGGCGTCCTCACCGACCGATACCGCGATCGGCATGCTGGCGCGGCCGCCGAGTGCCGCGTCGATGGCCGCGGATCCGATCAGCACCGCATCGCGGGTCACCAAAGCACCGAGCCGTCGCGCGACGAGGCAAGATAAATCGTTGTCCACCAACAGAATTCGCCTCCGGAATGATGGGAATCGCTGAGAACCACGCCCGACCTTACGCAGCGATCCGCCCCACGACTGCGTATAAATACCGGTTCACGACAATCAGATTCGATCTCCGACGGCGTATCCGGACCCAACGAGCAGATCCTCATCGCCAACACCGGATCAGGATGCGAGTCCACACCGACAGTGGAAGTGCTCACCCCCGACGGCAACACCCGCAGAACCGACCTGTCCGCCGCCACACCCCGCGACGACGAATTCCCCGTCGGCGTCGGCATCCGCGACCTGTGGTACGGGCCCGACAACCACTTCTACGCCTCCATCGCCTCCTGGAAATGCACCAAAAAACCAACGGAGACAACCTGGTTCGAGGAATGCAGACACCGGTCACACCAGTATCGCTGTGGCGGCTGGAACCCGACACACTCACCTGGTCCGACCAGCACGCCCCACCAGCACGCATGACCCGGTTCATCGGCAACCAAGCCATGCTGTCGCTAGCCGTGCCCGACTGCATCGGCATCCACCCCTACATCGGCATCAACACCGACTACTGCCTGACCGGTCCCCTCTACAAAACCACTGACCAACAAAGAACCCAACTCGCCGACAAAGTCATCGAGATCTACACCGAACCACTCAACTAGACACGCCACCAGCGGCAGCGCGCACCAACAGCGCGACCGCTCGAAGCGGTGAAACCGCAACAGCCTGTAAGGATCTCACAGCCGAAGCCGGTCACACCGCATCCTGGGCGGTCTTCAACCGGTCGGCGACGTAGTCATAGAGCCGCCACACCGATTCCGACAACAGATCCTGATCAGCCGCAACACACCGTCACCAGCGACGATCGACCGTCGACGGCTGTCTCACGTCTCCCCGAACCGCCCCTCTGGCGGAGTTCTGGCAAACGCCGTGAGCACGTCATCGACTGTCGGGTTTCACACCACGAGTGCGAAACCCGCACGAAGCCCCGTCTCGGCGCGGCTACCCTCGCGCGCAGGAGGCCACCATCATGCCTGACCCCGATGTTGTGATCTGCTCTGCCGCAGCCAATTCTGTGCACCGGCCCCGTCTCGGCACCGTCACCGGACGCGTCGCCGTGCAGGATGCTACCCGCCACGGACGCCACGATGGCGGGCTCACCGCCACCAGCACAGACGCTCTCACGGTCACGATTCGGCCGTGCGTCTTCGCGGCCGCGGATCTTTCCGGTTCCGAATGTGGATTTTTACCTGGCTCTCCCACCCCGGCCGTGCGAACGTCGCCATGGGTCAACGAATCCCCCACCACACTGCACCTGTACTCGATCGGAGAGAGCCTGTGACCACTCCCCGCCCCTTGCTTGCGGTCGCCGTCATCGCCTGGAAAGACAAAACCTCGGGCGAAATCGACCCCGACGCCACCGCACAATTCGGCAGTTTCGAGCGCGCCGACCAATACTTCGGCCTTCTGGTCGGTGACTACCCACCTCCGGGCGCAGTGGAACTGCGATTCGCGCCCCCTCACGACCCCTCGCTCCGGTACGAAGTCACCGCGGACAGGCCCACGAGCGAAATCGACCATCACGCCACCGCCCGATTCGCTGTCCCCGAACGCGCCAACCAATACCGCAGACTCCTGATCCGCTCCGGCGACTACACCCGGTATGCAGTACCACCGATTGAATACCTGCCCCCGCCCGCCCCGGGAGCCACCACCAGCGCCATCAGCGCCGAGGTACGCGACGCGCTCGACGCGGCCGCCGCGTGCGCTCCGGCCCAGCGCAATCCCGTACCAGGCGCCGCCGGAAAGCCGGGGACATCGGCCACACCCACCGACAGCGCCTCGTCGAATATGGCACGCAAAGAGCCGTCGAGCACGACCGACGACATCGCGGAGTTCCGCACCGCCAACCTCGTGGTGGGAACAGCTCACGCCAATCGGGTGGTCGAGGGCGATCTCTACGCCGACCGCGACTACACCGGCGGTGCCCCCGCACCATTCCCGCTGCCCGACGCGGAAGCCATCATGAGCGCTGCCACTGCCGAGGTACGCGCCGCGCTCGCCGCCGCTGCCGCGGGCGCGCCGAGCCTGGGTGCCCACGCACACAGCACCGCCGAGAAGCCGAGGGCATCGGCCACACCGGCCGACAGCACCTTGTCGAACACGGCGTACGAAGAGCCGACGAGCACAACCGGGCACCACATCAAATTCGAACAGGGAGGAACTGTCTACACCGTCCACGCTCAAAATATGATCCCCGGCGATGCCGTCGGCGAAACCCTGACCGGCCGACACGACTACTCCCGCCCCAACCCCGAGCCATCCCCGCCGCCTGCTGCACCTGCGGCCGGCGACCTCGGACTGTAGAAGGCAACGTAGCCGCTGGCAACACCGCTACAGACTCGAGGCGTCCACACATTCATGCGAGATCCCCGACCGTGAACTACCGGGACGCGGTCAAATCAATTGAGATCCAACAGATTTCGTAAAAGACGCGCCGTCACGCATCGTCGGCCAGCGCGGGAAACCATGCTTCGCCATCAGCAGTAGCGTTGCCGGACCGACGGGCAGGTCGCCAAGGTCGATAGGCCGCGTGCGGCCCCACCATTTGACAGATCATCCCGACCGTCCCTTCCCACGTCTCGCAACAGCAACTGGTTGGCCGGATCGTCGCAGACGGCCCCAGCCCCAGCGAAGGTGAGCTCGTTCTCGGTTGCGAGTTGGCGAAACAGACCTGCCGGTCCTATTTACATAAGGGCCGTCCAACACGTATCCGGCGAGGGTGGTGACAACCGAGAAGCCACGGCGTGCGAGTTGTTCGACCCACCCGCGGCACAGCCCCGATCACCATGACCTACTCGTCGACCTCGTGCCACAGGTCCAGCCCAAGCACAACCGGGCGGTGGCGGGCACGCAGACACGACAAACCAGCCCGGCTGCGGTGGTGAGCGTTATTACGTGCCAATCCACATCGGGGTGCCCACGCAGATCACGTCCACATCACCTGTGCCAGGAAGCACGGCATGGACCGTCGCACCGAAATCGGCTGCCGTGTAATCGTTTTCCGGTGTACGTCCCGCGACGCTCATCGCCAGTTCCGCAACCTGGTGGGCGACCTCGATGTCGGCGAGTTCGAATGCCGCGGCCTCTTCGGTCTCGTCCTGGTCGACAGCCAGCAGTTGCAGCGCGCGCCGCGCAGAGTCACTCAAAGTAGCTGGAATCGCTACCGGCACCTCGATATCGGGGTCGGGTCCATTACTGGCCGAACCCCACAAACACCACGCCACACGCCTGGACCCCGCCCACCCGACACCCAGCACCAACAACAGCCGCGGATCGTCGAACACCTCGAAAGTGAACCGTGCCACGCCCTGAACCGGGCCCGGTGTTCCAGGCCCATGCGTCGACCAGCCCGCCAAGAACTCCTCGGCGGAGGGAAACTTCGCCGTCAACTGCTCGATCACCGCGTCTCGATCCACACCGATCATTCTCCGCCATCACCGAACACCTGCGGATCCTTCATTGACGCCCACAGGTTCGCCTGCGTCGATCAAGGGGACGGTAGCGGCGCCGACCGGGTGTCGGCGTCCTCGATCACCGCCCGACCGAAGACCACCGAAAAGCCCTGCGCAACACACGAATGTAAACCTGATACTTGGGGCGGGCGATCGCCACGACGTGCCAATCCTGATGGCATTCAAGGACTTGCCCGAACACCGCGACCGGCAACACCGACTCACACCACAATCGGCAAGGCCCATCATGGCGGTTCGACACACCACGGCAGCGCCGCGGTGACCTCATCGGTCGACAACGCCCGGCCCGCACCGTCCAGGACCGACAACACGGTCTCACGCAACCGAAACCGGGCTCGACGCGGGCCCATAGCCCCGTAGACGACACCACCCGCGAGCTGATCGCCGCCGACATCGCCGCCGACATCGCCGACGGGATGCTACCGCTGTGGCCAGGACTACCTGCCCGACAGCCCGAACAGTGCCGATCCCGGGTACAACGCACCTCTCACTCTATGAGTGCCTCACCGTAGTGGCGGTGGAAGAGGGTCAGCACGTCGAAGGTAATGGTTTTGCCCGAAAGGTCTGCGCAGTCGGTGTCTACGGTGGCGTGGCGCAGGTCCTGGATCTTGACGTCGGTGACGTTGACCGTGGGATCGTCGAAACCAAAGGTCACCTTGCCGGGTTCGAGGTCGGCGTCGTTGAGAACTTCGACCTCGAGACGGCTCCCTGTTGCTCTCGCAGTCGCATTCGGTAGCGGCAGCGGCATGTCCCACGTTTCGATGAAGACCTCGCCGGAGCGTGGTCGCCCGACCGCGTCGGCTTCCACAACGAGGTAGTCCATGCTGACCACGTTCGGTGTCAGGCCACTGCTGTAGCACTCCGACGCCGAGAAGTCGGAGACCAGGGGCATCTCGTGGTTGAGTAGTTGCGCTTCCGGGAAGTGCCCTCCACCGGCGGAGGAATTACTGGAGAACAGCTTTCCGTCCGTCGTGCTGACCACCATGATGAGTCCGTGGCCATCGCTGACGCCGTTGCCGAAGGTGTTGCCACTGCCCAAAGTACTGGGGAAGACTTCCAGATCGGTCTTGCCCAACTCGCCGGCCACTCTGATGGCTTCGACCATGATGTCGGACGCGACGACGTAGTTCAGCGCTAGAGCTTCACCTTCGCCCTGGAGCCCGATGGGCATGTGGAACGAGCCGCCCTTGTCCACAATCGGCTTCTGGTAGCCGGGGCACGGAACGAAGCCCTGTTCGAGCGCTGAGGTGAGGTCAATCGGCTGTGGTGGGGTGAAGGACCTGCCACCGTCGTTCGACGTCGACAGCGCTGGGATGAGCTGCCCGTCTCGGATGAGGTCCACACGGCAGACGACGTCGTTGTTGGAGATCCCGAACGAGGCTCCTCCGATCGTGTCCTCAGCCACAAGGATCTGTTCGGCTCCGGCGTCTGAGCCCTCGACGCGTCGCACGTAGATGCGGCCGGTGTCGCGGCACTTGTAGCCGAGGACTCCGAATGGTGGCTCCTCGGTCTGCACGAGTCCGATCGGCACCTGGCTGTAGGCAAAAAACGGAAAGTCGATGTTCTTTCCTTGTGTCTCGATTCGATGCCCGTCATGCCAGATTTCGCCTCGGCCGTTCGGGCGGGTCACCCAGGTGGGGCAGACCCGTCCCGTGTACTTGTTCAGGGTGAGGTGGGCGCGCCAGATAGCGCCCTCGGCGAGGGTCTGACGTCCAAGCTGCGGTTCAGAGGCAGCCGGGAGCAGGTAGCTGTGTAGGACCAGCCGATGGCGCTCGACACTAGCTGCCCAGGTCATGCGTCGCACGTCGTCGCGGAGGATGAGGACTTGCGGCCCTGTGAAGTACCGGGTGCTTTCTGTCGACCGGGAGATCCTTCGACCGCCGTGGACGTCGCCTTCAGGTCGCCAATGGCGCGGGAGGATCTCGCGGGGAAGTGGCTGGCCGTCGAAGTAGCTGTCGGATAGGGACCGGCTCGGCGAGGTCCGCCAATGGCCGTGTCGTTGTGTCATTTCGTTCTGCTCAGCACGAGTTACGAAGCGCATTGCGTCCTCCGATTACCTTGGGTAGTCAGGGATCTCGTCGACTATTGGACTAGTCGCCACACCACCCACGGCGTTTGTTGTGGGCGCGACTAGCGCTCTTTCGCGTGGCCGTAGCCCAGAAAGTATCACACGCGATTTGTGTTCGAAGGGACACTTTGAACGAAACCTCGATACTTCGTGAGGCTAGTTAAGACCGCTAATTGCCGGGCCATTCGATGAACACAACAAAACGACTTCGAAATGCGGGAAGGAATGCCAGGGACAAGTTCGGTGAGGTTGTCGATCGTTTGGACCGGCGCACCGCCGAGAAGAACCGGTCAGTGTGTCCAACGCCGTCGAATACCCTGTTCGTCGAAGGCTGATGCGAAACAGCTTCCGAATGCTGACGACGAGCGGCCGGAATTGCATTGGCCACGAAAGGAATTCCGCCGATTAGCGGTCCCTGACTGAGCCAGCGCTGCCAGCACTGCCAGCCGTGGACTTGATGCTGATCGTGCCCCGTCAGGGTCTTGTCGGTCTGGAGGTGTCTCGGCGCGGATCGCAGGCACGTTGGATGATCGGGACACCGACGAGGTCAATGACCCCGACAACCATCCCAATCATTGCGGGGACGGTTTTCCCCTGGGATAAGCAGGGCGGTGCCAGTAATCCAGCCTGTCGCCGACGCGATAAGTGCCGAAAGCTTCGGAAATTCGCGACTTACGGTGAGGATCACCAGTAAGGAGAAGACCACGAGCAGCAGCGCTCGCTCGCACCGCTCGCGCTTCATCTCATTCCGTGTCCGCACCATCATGGCCTGGGCTGGCTTGTTTCGCAGTGTGAGCCCGTTCTTTGTTTGAATCATCTACAGTCCCGTACCCAGCCACGTCGCGCCGACCACGAAATCAATGGCCGGGCCGGTCGGCGACGCCCGCTATACGCGCGCAGCGTGACCGTCGGCCGGTCAGGCTCACCGCTGCTCACCCCCGTCCTGGTCGATCGCGGCGCGCAGGATCTTGTCGACCTGCTCGAGGCAGTACTGACGGTCGCGTTCGTCGGGGCCCGCGTCCTCGGCGAATGCGCGGTCGATGCGGGCCAGCGCGGTGAGCACCGCGACACGAAACGGGTCGGCCCTGCCGGGGTCGGGCGGGGCGGGGCGGGGCGGTGGTCGACAGTGGTCGCGACGACCGAGAGCCGGAAATGGTTGCCGCTCAACGGATCCAGCATCACCGGGTACCGCTTCCCCTCGGCGTTGCCCAGAGCATCCGGGGCGACATCATCGACGGTCAGCTCGATCGACCCACCCAGCTTGAGCAGCACCGCCACCAGCATGTCGTGACCGAAATCCGGGTCATAGTCCTGAGGGCGCATCTCGCGATATCCCCTCTGTCGTGCTGTCATGGATCGAGCGGACCAGGGCTGCGCGCCGCGCGCGCCCTCGGTCCCGCAGAGGTTCGAAATCGGAACGGTTTTCACCACTGGCCATACATGCAGACCGGACCGCTCCCGCGGTTGCGGTGTTTGCCCGAGGCCAAATGCTTCCCGAGCCAGCGCCGTGAGCGCGCCCGGGCTTCGTCCCGCTCACGCATCCGCTCGAAACCCTCATGGCGGGCCCGGGGTGCCCAGCTGACGTTCAGCGGCGCGTTCGCCACAGCGAGCGCAGTTCTCGACCGCACGGCGCGGCTGGGCAGATAGCGGTCAACGCCAACATCCCTACCCCCAGCCCTGCTCACCGTTCGCCCCTGCGACACCACCCCCGGTCCGCTGAGCGGACCATGCAACAGTTCTCAGTGCTGAACGGTCCGTCGAGACCGGCGCGCGCCGGGGCATCGCTGATCATGGTGTGACACTTCGGTTTTCCATGTCCACGCCGCCGAGAGTTCCCGTGGCCGTTCGAAACGGCCCACTCACGGACCGGTGAGTGGGCCGTTTCGGCGGCCTGTGGTACCGGGCCGCGCGCGGGGTGCTGCGGGATCAGTCGAGAACCGAGCCGTGGCCGAACAGATCCAGCGCGCGGGCCATCTCCGGATCGGGCCGGCGGCGTGCGGTGTCAGCCAGCGTGCGATAACGGGCTCGGTGACGGTCGGACGAGGCGATCCACAGGTCGCGATAGGCGGGATCGGTCTCAGCGTTGCCGCGATGGCGCACCGAAACGGCCGCGCAGCGGCTGATCTCGCTGGCCAGGGATATCGCGTCGTGCATGGCGTTCTCCTTGATGGTGAATGGTGAATGGTGACGGTCAACGGTGTGGACGCGGGGGCTTTCCTCCCCCGACTATCGCCGCCGCGCCGTACGGGCGCGGCGCTGCTGCTCGTATTCGGCGAGGGTGATGCGCCGTCCGGTCAGGAGCTCATGGGCATGATCGCCCCAGACCTGGCAGCCATGGCAGGTGGCGCGATCATCGCCGTGCATGCCGAGGTCCTCGAGGTCGTCATCGAGTTCCAGCGCGCGCCGCAGATCGCCGCGCGCGAGCGCGTCGTCACGGCGTTCGAGCAGAAGTTCCAGTCGATTCGTCGAAGAGGTCATCGCAGTGCTCTTTTCGGTGTGGGGCTGATCGATATCGGCGTGGCCGATCCGGCGGCGACGAAACAGCGGCACTCAATGCGCGCAAGCCGTGAGCGGACAGGCAGCGCCGGTGGTGATGCTGGGGCGGCCCCATCCGCCGGTGGCGGACCAGGCACGCGGACAGGGATCACCTGCCGCCCGGGTGATGAGTCCGGACCCCGTTCGTCCTCTCCCGGGACTCGAACCCGGTGTGTCTGCCCGCAGAGAGCCGGTAGGCCGCTACGCGCCCTGTTCGGCGTCGCGGATCTCGGGGGCGAAATAGGTGCAGAAGTCCTCCCAGCCCTGCGGCCACATCCGCAGCGTGGCGCGCACGACCTGCTCGTCGGAGAAGGCCTCGACCTTCGCGATGAGCTCCTCGTTGTCGGCCGGTGCCATATCGGCACACGCCCACAGATACTCACGAGCCGTGCCGAGCTGCGCTGCGCTCGGCGTGATCGGCGAACCGGTACGAGGGTCGCCGACATGGGCGGTGGGCTGAATGGTCATAATCCCCTCCCGAACACAGTGGGTTGTCGGACACCACTGTAGCAACTACAGTGGTGTCCGACAACCCACTGTGTTTATTCTTTACGGAAGGAGCCCGATGGCGACAGCGAAGCGAGCCGACATCGCCCTGGTCGGCCCGACCGGCGCGCTGGAAATCCTCAAACCCCGAGTGCCGCAACGCAAGATCCCCGCACTGCTGGCCAGCGGACTACTCGGCCCCCGCTACCACCACAGCGCGGGCCTGCTCGTCGAACGCGACCAGGTCGAACGCGCCGCCGCACTGCCCGACACCGACATCACCCACCTGCACACACAAGTCGGGCAGGTGTTCGTGACCCGCCAAACCTGCCGCACCCCCGTCACCGGCGACCCCACACGACAATGGATGGGAGTCGACGTATTCGCCCCGCTGCCCGAACAACTCGCCGCGACCGAGGCCTGGTACACAATCGGCGCCCAAACCCGCGCCGCGATGCGCGCACGCATCCACCACAACGGATTCATCCCCCTGGTCTCCACCGTGTCCGGACTCGTCGGCCTGTGCCGCGACATCATCGAGGTCCCCACCGAACCCGGACTCGTCCGCTTCACCACCCGCCCCGCCGGAACCTGGTCGGACCTGGTCACCAACCACTGGCTACCCACCCGCCAAGGCGGCCCCTGGACCTGGACATAACCACCCCCAAACCCCCACCACGACAACCCAATTCCACCACTGATCTCACCGACAGCCTCGACGCCGCCTCGCTCTGCAACCCGCACACTCCCACCGCGGCACTACCCACAGCCCCCGACCACACCACACCAGCGACCGCCCCCACCCACGACACAAACACCACAGCACTAGTCGACAAGCCGGAACCGGACACAGGCTCCGACAGATGAAACCCCACACCACAACAAAATTCAAGCGGGCCAACACCGAGAATCCGTGAACGGAACCGCCCCAGCATGAACCTCATCAACGTGACCGACGAAGACGAAAAGTGCCGCCGCGTGTGAAGTGATGATTCCCCAAACACCCACCACCCACCGCCCGCACCGACCCCAAGCGACAGCCAGGCCAACACCACACCGCGCGCACCCCCGCAAACCGCAACAAACAAGGACGTTCCAGATGCCAACTCCAAGAGTCCAAACCGTCGCTCACCTGCCCGCAGACATAGACGAAGCACTCACCGAATACTCCCACCGCAGCGGCACAACACGCAGCGACATCATCACCGCCGCACTACGCCAATACCTGACCGACAAAACCCGCACCACAGACACCCCACGCACGTAAACCACCGCTACGCAGACCACCGCCACCGCCGAGCCGATCGAACCAGAAACGCCCACACACAACCGTCACGCCGGTTCCCGCCCACGTGGCCGCCGCCGCACACACCAGCGGTGTGAGTCCACGACGCCCACGTTCCTGAACGGACATAGCTTGTGACTGCTTCACCCCCTTCTGGACGGCACCTGCACCCATCCGCTGGAACCCCGACAAGCGCACCTGGGAGCCCCGTATGAACACCCGCGACACCTGGGGCTGTGTGACAGCCGCGATGACCGCCCGCACCCCGATCCCTCACCTGATCGACAACTATCTCGCCCGTACCGGGTGGGCCAAATCGAGCAAAAACGGTTGGACGACAACGCAATACGGCTCGACTGCCTGGCTGCCCGCCATTCCACCTGACGCCGCGGCCGAAATACCGGCACTGCCGCCAGGCACCCTCAACGGGCTCGTGCAACGCCAGCTCGCCCAGCTCGACATCGAGCGGGACAACACCGTGATCGACGTGCTGCTCCGGCTGGAATTACTCGAGGGGCGATCCTGGACCGCTATATGGACCGACATCGCCGGGCCGAGCGATGTCCCGAACCCGGCCCCGCCCACGCTGGCCGAGCAGGCCGCGCGGATCGCCGCAGATCTCAACGACCTGGACGCCTACATCGAAAAGCACAACAGCATCACCGGCCAGTGGTGGCCATCAGTCGCCGTCAACATCGATGCGGACACTGTTATCACCGCCTACCCCACACGCCGATCCGACGTGCCGCTGCGCTGCGCCCAGGGGATTGCTGGAGCATCGACGTCCGATACGCGCCCATGCTAGAGACAATGATCGGAGGGCACCGCGCAGCCCACACCCCGACCGCACTCACCGCGACGATCCTGCGCGCTCTACTCGACCACACCACCGCACTCACCGCAGCCACAGCTGCACACCCCTCCAACACCCTCTCAACCACCGTCGCCACCACCAGCAGCATCGACAGCGTCCCCACCAGCGCAGGTTTGGGCCACGGCCTCTGAACAACGGCACTCGCCGCCCACACCCCGACAACCACCATCAACTCGACCGGCACGACGACCGGCTGACGAGGTGACCCGCGTGCGGATGCTCCAGGCCCGTAACCAGTTCCACGCCGAGGTGTTCGAGATGTTCGGCCCCGCCCGGAATCCGGGATCACCCGACAGGAATGCGACCGTGGTGCACTGCGTGGAACCCGCCAGCAGCCAGGTATCCGTCCAGCTGGGCGGAGGTTCCGGACCATGCGCGCTCGCCGACGACGAGAACTCCCCACCCGGCCTGTGCCGCGTCCGCGAACTCCGGGCTGCTCGGTATCTCGGTGCTCCACTCGCCGATGCGCAGTCGAACCCAGCCGCCGGCAACCGTCACCGACGCAAGGCCGGGGGTTTGCGGGGGTGCGCCATCAGCACCCACGGCGAGGCCGAGGACAGACGCTAGCCGCCGCATGTCCGCCTCGAGCCCACCTTGCAGCGGATACAGCAGGACGAAGGGGACTTCGCCCTCGGGCGTCTGTCCGGCCCAGCCTGTCATGCCGATCAAGCGGTCGGTGTCGAGTCCCAGCCACCAATTCAGGTTTTCCATGGGCGGAGAACCTCCTTTACTGCTCGCGGGCGAAGAAACGGTTGTTCGCCACGCGGAGCACGCTATCGGGAAACCGGTCGATACCGGCCTGGTCGCGCCATCGGCCGCGTTCATCGGGTGTTGCCCATGCGGTGATCATGGCGTTGAAATTCTTGTCGCGGAAGGTGATCCACGACTGGGCTGT
Source organism: Nocardia sp. CA-084685 (assembly GCF_050955785.1). Lineage (NCBI taxonomy): Bacteria > Bacillati > Actinomycetota > Actinomycetes > Mycobacteriales > Nocardiaceae > Nocardia > Nocardia sp. CA-084685. The sequence continues at coordinate 339,843 of NZ_CP192095.1, read as the reverse complement.
TGTCTGACTCAGCAGCATCTCCCGCACCGGAGCGACGAGCTCTCCCCCCTCGGGGTGGTGCGGATTACCGGCGGCCACCTCTGCAACCACGTCCAGCAGCGCCAGGGCGCGGGCGCGGAGGCTGGCCGCCCACGGGACCTGTTTCTCGGTGCCGGTCAGTGCGGGCCACTCCGCCGCGTCAGCAGCAGCGAGCGCGGCAGCGTTGGCGCCGTCGCGTTCGGTCTTCTGGTCGCGGGCGAAGCAGGCGTTACAGATCTGCTGTTCGAGCTGCTTGGCTTTCCAGTCGCGCTGAGATCGGTTGTCGCCGTGTACATGTTGGGGGACTTCGTGTGTGCAGGAGTGGGTGATGGTGTACCAAGTCATTGCGGAGGAATCCTCTCCGTCGGGGCTCCGGCCGGTGCTGACATCACCTGCCGGGGCCATTTCGGTTTCGGGGCAGACAGGGTGCGAGGGTTCATGGTGCATAGGCAGGAGCCATGGACGCATCCTGAATAACCCCGCAGCGGCGGGGAATCCCCGCATAGGCAGGGCCGAATGCTCACCTCGAGGTGAGCGATCCCCGCGTATGCGGGGAACAACACCGCCGACCTTACCGTGTCACCCGGCGATCCGTCTCCGAACCCGCGAGCCGCCGGGGCGATGAAAACTACCAACACAGTGACGAATCCTCATCCAGCCCCATCGATACCCCGAATACGGATTTGACCCAAAGGTTCTGGACGGCGATCGAGTGGTTCGACCGGTTCGGGGCAGCCTTCGAACAGGACGACACCGCGTGGAAGCGCGATCAGGCCGAGTTCAGGAAGGCGCCCCGAAACTCGGTACTGGACAGCCGCTCATCCAGGCCGATTCGACTGCGTCGGTCTGACGAGCTTCGAGGTGTCGGCACGTGGGGGTCCAGTGACGCGAAAAGCCCCACCTCACAACGATTTCCACGGGCAGCCCGCGTGCGACCCGGTAGCGTTCAGGAGTACAGTTCGCATCCGGCAAAGGGGTTGTGCGGTGCCGAAGTCCAAGGGGCGTAAGCCGAAGAAGTCCGTATCACCGCGTCGCGCTACGCGCCGCCGGGCGTCGGCACTGGGCGAGGTCGCTGTCGGGCCGTACCGCGTGAGACCCGCCCGGACCACGGAGGAATTGCGCGGGTTCGAACGGTGGGCGGCGATGGCGGGCGCGGGCGGGCCGAAAGTCACGGAGAATCTCGTCCACGCCCACGCTGACCGGTTTCTCGGTGAAGGCCTTCGCGATCCCGACAGCAGCCATCGGATGATGATGTCGGCGGTGACCGGCGGCGATCTCGACGCAGTGGCGTGGGCCCGGACCACAGCCCTGGTCGCCACCCTGGATGGACAGGTGGTCGGCGGCACGCTCGTCGGGCCCGCTTCGCAGTTCATCGCCGACCTCGCCGAAAAACACAACCTCGACACCACCGCAGTCATGCAGGCCCTGCTGTTCACCTCCAAACTGCACCTGGTCGCCGTCGACGAAGACCACCGCCGGCACGGCCTCGGGCGGGCCTTCGTAAACGCCGCGACCTCAGCCGCCTACCGGGGCGGAGTGGAGATCCTCTACGGCCAATTCCTCACCGAAGACCCCGGACTCGCCGAGTTCTACCGACAACTGGGTTTCATCCTGAAGGCACCCGCCGAACCGCTGAACTTCGCACAATGGCTAGGCGGATTCCCCGGCGGACCAGCACCACTAGCCAACGAGACATTCTTCTACCGCATCCTGACCACCGAGAAACACTAAGACGCAAGCCTCAACGGCAGCCACACCGCCCGACCGGGCCAGTCGACACCCCGCAGGTGCACCCCAGCCTCAATCGCGCCAAACAGCCAGCGCGGGACCCGACCGCTCGGAGATCGGATCGACCCCGCGGGGTGACACACCGCCCGTGCGGATGCTCGGCCGCGAGGCCCAAGTGATGGGCGACGATGACACCGGCGCATCGCCGTACGCGGAAACCAGTACGCCGCAGTCGTGTCCCCTGTTCCCCGAGGATCCACCATGCCCCACAGCAGTTCACCGCCCCACCCAGGCTCCGAGGAGCCCGCACCCGCCAGCTTCCGCGCCTGGACCCACGAGCTGAGCGTCGACGACCAAGGCGAGTACGGGCTCATACCCGCCATTGACGGCACCCGCGACGACGGCCGAAACTTCCACGTGCACGCCTACGAGGACGGCCACGGCGGGCTGGTCCTAAGCCTCTACGCCGATCCCGATGTCGCGGTCGAAGTCGTCGTCGACAGCGACAGCGCGCCAATCGACATCGACCTCCCGGCCCTGCGTGCCGCCCGCAGCGGACAACGACCACCCCAACACCAACCGACCCGTGCGGTCGAATCACCTACTCCCGCAACCTATCCGGGCTCCGACGCGACCGTGACCACCCCAACACCATGACGATGTTCGGGGGGCCTCACTCATGCAGAAGACCCGCGTTCGGTCCGACTCCGCCGAAGCCAGGGGCCATTGCCTACCCGACAGGTGACGCCGGAACAGCATGCCTCAGGCCGGCCTACTGCGCGAGGATCTCGCGCAACGCAGTGGCAATGGCGTCCCGCAGGTTGTCGTGTCTGGGGCCGAGCTGGTGCTCGGGTGCCTGACGATCCCGGCCGTAGAGGTGGACCGGGCCGATACGCAGGTGATCGGGTTCCCACTGGTAGCGAGCGTGGATATGTCCGTGCAGATGCGGCCACAGGTTCCCGAGGACCTCGTAGTTGATGCGCCAGAAAGCGGGATCCGCGGCGCGGCAGGCACGCTCGACCGCCTCCCCGAGCAGCACCATGTCGTGCATGAACGTCATGCGGTCCGGGCGTGGTAGGTCGGTGAGTTGATCGGCTGTGCCGTCGTGCATCAGCACGCAGTACCCGGGCAGATGTTGGGTGCCGCCGATGACGGCCCATCCACTGCGCATCCTGCATAGCACCGTTGGGTTGGTCCCTTGCCGGGCCGCTCCGATCGGATCGGTGCGGAAGTCGATGGTTGCGGAGCCGGTGTCGGACATGCTTTCCCATTTCTGCTGTGCGCCAAGGGATATAGTCGGGAGGGTGATCGTACGCATTGTGAAGCTGGCCCACTTGGCTGATGGCCAGTCTGGGTTGATCACGGGGGTTCAGGCCCGCGGGGCTGGTGTCACCGACAGCGAGCTCGAAGGCCTTGTCGATGCCGGGTTGCTGGAGCAGGTAATCCCGGGTGTTGTGAGGATGCGGGCCGGGGGACGGCATCCATTCCCCCGTCAGTTCGCTCGATGGCTTCTCCTCGAGCCCCACCTTCCCGCCTCACAGCGGTCCCTCCCCGCCGCCGGTGTAGTTGCCGGAGCCACCGCGTTGCGAATCTACAAGCTCGTCGATCTGCCTGGTCCCACCGAAATCACCACCGTTGGCACATCAAACTTGTCGCAGGTCCCCGAAACGGTAGTCACCGCTGGATCGCTGGACGCTGGCGACTGGAAAACTGTCGATGGCCTTCCCGTGGTCGTTGCGGGCCGCGCCTTCACCGATGTCGTCGGCTCGGGCCGACTCGATCCCATCGATTTGGGCCGTATCGCAGCACGGATACTGCAGTCCGGACTCGCCGATGACGAAGAATTGGCGACGCGCCTTGAGAAGACCCGCGTGGCGACGGGCCGGGATGGTGACGGGCGTAGCTGGCTGACCGGCCTGCTCGCCTCCAGTGATGAAGCCTCGGCCGCGGGAGCTTGAAGAGTGGCCCAACAGTGGGAGGACCCCGCCCCACATATCGGTTCGGACTTCATCGAGGCTTTTCCCACCTGGCCGCACTTTCATCGCTTCATCGATGATCACGCCGCCCCACCTGAAGTCGGCTCCGACCGGATCCTGCACCAGGTTCTCGCCGCCGACTTCGCACAACGACTTGCCGCCGTGGAACCACACGACTGGGTCCTGCTCGGGTCGCTGTCACTTCCGGCGCGTCCCGTCGACACCAAGTGGCCGACTGTCACGATCTCCTCGCCGCTGGACCCCGCCTACATCGTGGCGCGCGCCGCGTTCGATCTCGACTTGTCTGCCCGCGATCTCGACGACCGTGACCCCGAGCAGGCCGCCACACTCTTCAGCACCACCGTGGCCCGCCTACTCGACCACGTCGCCGCCGACGATCCCGACGTCCTCACCACTCGCGGCTTGGGGTTGGGTGGTCTCGTGCGCTACAGCATCGCGCACCGCACAGTGCATCCCAACGGCACCACCATGGGCGTCGTAGTCGCCCAGCCCCGCGATACACATCTAGGCCCGCACATGACGGTTCCAGTAGACGATCCGATCAACATCGAATTCGATATCAAACCGCCGGTCAAGGTGGGCTTCGAGGGACCATCCGAGCCGAGCTTGCGGCCGGTTGTGGCAATCACATTTCCTGGAATGAAGCCCTACACACCGGACTTGTTGCCCACGGCCCATCAGCTCGCCACGAAGATCTGCATGCTCAGTGGGCCACCATCCACGTCACGGATCATCGGGGCTGGCCCTTGGCACCGCTACAAAGACCTTTTCGACTGCTACTACCTGATCCGCAACTGTCGTTTCGATGCCCAGGGGATGCGTGAAGCGATCCGCACCAACCAGAACTTGGCCCGCTTCGGCCGCACCGACCTGCCTGACCCGTACCGCCTGTACCCCGGCGATCCCGGATCGGATCCGATCCCGTGGCTGCAAGGTGTAGAACTGCTGCGGTCGACACACCCAGAGCTTCGTGACTATCCCGCGTTCCCGGAACTCGAAGCCACAATAACCGAGTTCGTTGCCGCACTCCGGTCCTGCGGGCCGACCGCAGTGTGGGAAAGCCACCGATGGCTCGCCAAAGAAGCGGCCCCCACAGGCATCGATTCGCTGGAGGCCAGCGACGAACTGCTAGACGCGCTCGGTGCAGCCGCAGATCCTCACACCGACCACGATAAATCGGCGAACCCTCGTGCGAAATTGGCAGTAGGCGAGAATCCGTCGGCACCGAGCAGTGGACTCGATGGCCCCTCCGAATCTGGTTCGACTCTGGGCATGTAGTCTCGCGGTCCTCCGCCACGCCTCGACTCCCGCCTACCAGACAGGCGAGCCGGGCCAGCACCGTCACGCGTTGGAAGACTGATGATCAACACCGCGCGGGGCACCGATCGCCGCGACACGCCGTGCGGTTCGTGTGCCTGCGGCACAAACGGCTGTACGGTACGCGGTGGCTGGCGCACCAGCCCGACTCCGAGCCACGACCCCGCCCACGCCGGGATGGCGACCGAGGACAAGGGTTCTCAGACCACACGTGCGAATACCAATATCGCCTAATCCGTCATGCACCCGATACATTCGGCGGACGCGTGGGGTCACTGCCGGGCAAGGGAATTCGGACATGACCAAAAACAACCGGTCTCGCATCGTGCGTGCGCACGCCCAAGCGAACGGAATCTCCTACAGCCGAGCACGCCATGAACTCGACGGCCAGCGCACCCGCTATTTCGACGACCAAGGCGTATGGCACGAAATCGGCGACCCCACAACAGCATCGGTGATCGCCATCGCGAACACCCTCGCCGACCGGCTGCGGCGGCTGTGGCTAACCACTGACCTTTCCCCAGCCCCCACCGTCGTCCTGGGCGGATTGCCCTACCTGGTCACCCAATGCACCGACAATCGGCGGTTCCACAACGCTATCGAGGACGCCGTCGAGTACCTCGACGAACTCCGGAACCCCGAACGGGGTGACGGCGATGCTGCCCCCGACCATCGAACCGGCATCGCCGAGACGTTCGAAGACCGGATTCAGCAGGCACAACGCCGCCTCAGCGGTGCCGCGGCCAAACGGTTCGCAGTCGAACTTGTCCACGCCCAGATGCTCGCCGCCGCAGCGCGGGCCGCCGCGCAGCGCTCCTGCTTACTGGCCGAGCTGTCGTTGTCGCATCCCCGAACAACCTGCTGGCACGCCAACCCGGTGCGGCCGCGGATGGCTGTATACGACACCAGCAGCCACGGTGAGGTACTGCGCACAATCACCCCGCGAGGATGCCTGCGCCACGCCGCCGAGGAATACACCGCCCGAGCCGTCGCCGAACCCGGCGTCCGGATCCAGATCGAGGGCGGCAGCTGCGACGATCACCAGACGGTCATGGATCTGTCGCGCGAAATCCTCCTTCACGGCCACACGCACAGTCCGCAGATGGCCGCGGCACTGCACCCACACCCCGCCCGGACACCACTACCCGATCCGGTCGCCGTGCGATGGTTCACCTGCCCGCACTGCCACGGAGTCGGGCGCTTCGTGCGAGCCGACGGCGCCGCCACGCAATGCGGCTACTGCACCCCGACCCCGGCTGAGGTGCATCGGGTAGCCGTCGACGCCGCCGCTATCGCCACCGCGATCACCACGCCAGGATCATCCGGATGCGGATTCCGCGTCGACCCGCCCCCGACCTTCTTCGAAGGCGGCCCGTACGGCGCGGTCACGGTCTGGCTCTACATCCGCTACTTCCAAGCGCTCATCCCTGTGCCCACCACCGCCGAGCACCACCTCGGAATCACTAACTACCTCACCGACGAAGACCGAGACCTCATCGGCCACATCACCGAAATCGCCATCGCATTGTCGGCCCGCCCAGCCACGCCCCGCACGCCGTGGCCCATCGTCGAACTGCATCCCGAGCTGTCGCAACGGCAAATAGCAGTGGCACGGGCCTTCGGCCCCCTGTTCGGATCAGTACTCACCCTCGCCAAGACACTGTGCGAGCAAGCCGGTCACACCGACACCCCTACTCAGGCAAGCGTTACCGCCTACTTGTACCGATCGCTGTGCGGCACAACAGGATTCCCACCCTGGACAAGCATCGACTTCGGCAATCCGGACGCCACCGCCCACGCAACAGAGCTGGCTCAACGATTCGCCGAGTTACTCGGCGAGCCAGACGAATTCGTGATCGACTTCGAGCACAACCTCGCCGCTCGCCCGACCGCCCAGCAAGCAATCGGATGGCTGTGCGACCCTACCGACCCGGTACGCCTCGTCGTATCGCCATCGGTCACCACCCCCACCGGCACCCCCCTGGCCGACCCATATGTCTACACCGGCCACGGCCCAACCATGACACCAACCCCACCCCCAACGATCAACAGTCAACCAACCCAAACGAACAGCACAACATAGCCACACGACACGTTCTCAGCAGCTCCGCACACGACTCCAAACAGCCACAGGCAGACCGCCACTCGGCACAATGCAGTCGACTCGATCGCGAAGGGATCCCCGGCACGGCAAACCAGCCAGGCCCACAGTGTCCACCACTCGTCACACGCAACTTCCGGCCCGGGGTGCGGCACAACTGCAGGGGCGAGCGACACCTCAGCCGCCGATGAACACGCCATCCTGAACCAGGTGCGCAGACTCCAGGACGCCCACACCCAAGGCAACCAGGACACTGCGAGTGCCATGCTGAACGATCTCTTCACCCGCTACGGGCACGCGACCGTCGCCGACGTGATGCACCAGCGCCATCAGGATGATCAGCTCACCACCGAACTCACGTTCCGTGTCAAGTCAACGTGTTGAAGTCTTGGGTCAAACCCATAGCGGGGCCCCAGGTCCGTTGCACCGACGGCTTCGTTGATCGGAACGCGCCGCATTGCTAGGCCGGGCATTACAGCTTCTACCTGCCCGACCTGGGCGGGCACCACCGGCCGCTGCGCGATCCCATTACTGGCGAGGACCTGGAGTGAATCAGCGCAGGCCGCGGGCGGCCAGAGCGGCGTCCAGGGTGCGCACGGCCGCGGAATCCGGTGCGGTGTGGTGCAGGGTGTTGCGGGCGGTCACGACTTCGCCAGCCAGCCGGGCAGATCCGTAGTTGGCGGCGGTGTCGGCGGTGCGGGCGATGATCGTGACGGCTTCGTCGACCTCGCCGGTCAGGCACAACGCGGTCCCCAGGCCGACATCGGCGAACCCGCGCGAGAGGGCGTAGGCGGGGTCGAACAGGTCCACGCAGCGGTGCGCGGCGGTGACCGCCTGATCGCCGAGACCGAGTTTGGTGAGGCATTCGGCGGCGAACCCGGCGTTGAGGCCCGGGTCATAGACGTAGCTGGGCAGATGGGTTGCCGCGGCGGCGTTCTCGATGATCTCGCGGGCCTGGTCCAGCGCGGCGCGGCATTGATCGGCCTGGCCGAGTTCAGCGTGGGCCTCGGCGGCCATATCGGCGCTGTAAGCGGCCAGGTACACATCGTCGCTGCTGTTCGCCCAGTAGCGGGCGGCCATGGCGTGATCGACCCCGATACCCGGCTTGCCGCCCCGGGTAGCGGCCAGGGACATGTTGCACAACACCAGCGCAGACAGCGCCGGGTTCCCGGCCTGGTGCGCGGCGTCGCGGGCCAGCTCGTAATGGTGCGCTGCAAGGGAGAGGTTCCCCGCGTCGTAGCTCATCCAGCCCAGCGACCGCGCCAGCGACGCCCGCACCGACAGCAGCCGGGGCAGCAACTGCTCGGGGCAGTCGCGGAGCAGAGCGTCGACGAGATCGGCCTGACTCTGCCGCACGGCCAGCACCGCGCGGGGGCCGAAGGCTTCGTATTGACGGCCCACCGCATCCAGGACGGTTTCGATCTGGTCGATCGCGGCGGCGTCGACCTTCGCGTTCACAGCGTGGGCGATATGCCCGGCGGAGTCACTTTCCAGCCCTGCCAGCAGCGAGGCCGCCGGGAGGTTTCCAGCGACGCCGAGCAGAGCCATCACCTGTCGTCGATTGAGCATGAGCCACCTCTCCAGGTCCGTGTCGAGCATGGAGGCCAGGTCGACTGCCGGTAGCACGGTTCCGACGGTCAAGATACCCGCCGCCGGGGTCTGCGCCGAGTGCCGAAAGCCCCGGCCGGCGTCGTAGGCGGCCAGCAGCGCGCCGCTGGCGGCCACCGCGGCATCGGCGGCGGCCCAGAACGCACGTGGCGCACTTCGCCGTCCGGCTTCGATATGGGCCACGGTGGTGCGATCCACCGTGCATTTGCGCGCCACCGTTTCCTGCGTCACCCCGGCCGTGGTCCGCAACCGCGCCAATGTGACACCCAATGCCTGTCTATCGCCTGGGTCCTGCATCGGCCCCACCCCTACTGTGCTGCGGCTTCCAGTGGTACAGCCACGGTAGCCCACCAACCGGCCGCCCGTGACGGCTTGTGACATCTCGTGTGCGCACCTTCCGCACGTTGCCACGCACCCGATGAACTCGGAACTCACGCACCGCATTTCGACCCCAAGCGGAGGTGAGCGGCATGGCAGGCTGGCAGATGGTGATCATGATCGCGGCCGGGGCCGCGCTGGCGCTCGCGGCCGGGGCCGGCGGCACGTCGTATCTGTGCCCCGCCCGCCCAGGCGGCCCGAGCGTCGATGAGATCAAACGGCGCGTCGACGCCGAGAAGCGCCGCCCGCGGCCGAGTCCGGTTGCGCGGCCGGAGATGTGGCCGCTCGGCTGGCCGCACGAGGCCCCGGAGACCCCGTTCAGCGTCGATGCGGCCCATGCGGTGATGCAGCAGCACCGCCACTGCGGCCTGGACCGGTGTGCACGCAAACGTGCCGCATTCCGGGTGCTGGTACAGGCCGGTCACGCGGTGCCCGATCCCCGCGCTGACAAGTACCTGCACGACGAAGAAGAGCCCGGCACAACCGGGCACGGAGAAGGGAACTGATGATGCAGAAGATCCTGGTCACAGGGGCGGGCGGCTACCTCGGTGCGGTGCTGGTGCCGCGGTTGCTCAAGCGTGGGCACACCGTCACCGCCGTGGACACCTACATGTTCGGCGACGATGTGCTCTCCGACTGGGCCGAACACCCAGGCCTGCACATCCACCGCGGCGACGTGCGCACCCTCGATCTCGATGTCGTGACCGGGTGCGACACCGTGATCGCGCTCGCCGCAGTCTCCAACGACCCTGCCGGGAAGCTGAACCCAGCCTGGACTCGGGAGGTCAACGCCACCGCCGCGGCCCGGCTAGCCGATATCGCCCGCACCGCCGGTGCACGGCGGTTGATCCATGCTTCGAGTTGCGGGGTGTACGGGCACAGCGACGAGCTGATCGACGAAACCTCCCCGCTGGCACCGCTATCGGAGTATTCGCAGTCCAAAGCCCATGCCGAGCAGGCGCTTTCGGCGCTGCAAACATCCGGGTTCCGGGTGATCTCGCTGCGGCTGGGTACCCTGTTCGGGACCTCGCCGCGGATGCGGTTCGACCTGGGCGTACACACCATGACCCGCCGGGCGGTCACCGAGCAAAAGATCACCGTCGACGGCGACGGCCGCCAATGGCGGCCCTTCCTGCACGTCGCCGACGCCGCGACCGCGTTCCTAGCCTGCCTGGACATCGGCGACGACGACCTGCCGGCCGATCCGGTGTGGAACGTCGTCGGGCACAACGTTCGCGTCACCGATCTGGCCGTCCAGATCGCCGCCCAGGTGCACGGCACCCTCATCGAGACCGTCGCCACATCGGGTGACCCACGCAGCTACCGCGTCAGCGGGCAGCGATTCACCGCAGTGACCGGGTTCGCCCCGGCACACACCCTCGCCGACGGCATCGGTGAGGTGCGGGCCTGGCTGTCACAGCCCGGCCGTCTGGAAGCTGCTGACGAACAGCAGTTTTCGACCGCGGCCACCCTGTCGCGGAAGCTGTGTACACCCGTGCTCGACGGCGGTGACCCAGTGCGCAGCGAGGCATTGCCGTTCGCGCTGCCGCTGCTCGGCGACGCCGAAGAGGCCGAAGTCATCGACACGCTGCGGTCGGGATGGCTGACCACGGGCCCGAAAGCCAAGCGGTTCGAACAGATGTGCGCGGACTATCTCGGTGTCAAACATGCCATCGCCACCAACTCCTGCACCGGCGCCTTGCACCTCGCGCTGGCCGCGTCCGGGATCGGCCCCGGTGACCAGGTGATCACCACACCGGTCACCTGGCCGGCCACCGCCAACGTGATCGAACATGTGGGCGCGAGACCGGTGTTCGCCGACATCGATCCCGACACCCTCAACATCGATCCCGCCGCGGTGCGCGCTGCGGTCACCGAGCACACGAAAGCGATCATGCCTGTCCACATGGCCGGACAGCCCTGCGACCTGGACACCCTTGGCGCGCTCGCCGAAGAGCTGGGTTTGGTGGTGATCGAGGACGCCGCCCACGCCTTCGGCGCGCAGTATCACGGCCGGATGATCGGGCAGACCAGCACCATGGCCGCATTCAGCTTCTATCCCACCAAGAACATGACCACCATCGAGGGCGGGCTGCTGGTCACCGACGATGACGTGCTGGCCGACCGGGCGCGGGTACTGAGCCTGCACGGCATCAGCCGCGACGCCTGGAAACGCTACGCGGTCGACGGCTCGACCCACTGGCAGCTGCTCGAGCCGGGCTTCAAATACAACATGCCCGACGTGTCGGCCGCGGTTGGGCTGCACCAGCTTCCGCGCCTCGAGGAGTTCATCACCACCCGCGCCCACTACGCCGACCTTTATGACCAGCTGCTTGCCGACGTGCCCGGCATCACGCTCCCGGTCCGGCTGCCGGATATGCGGCACACCCACCACCTGTACGTCATCCAGCTCGACCTCGCCGCCCTCACCATCACCCGGGACCGGTTCATCGAGGCCCTGCGCTCGGAGGGGATCGGCACCGGCGTGCACTTCATATCCCTGCACCTTCAGCCGTACCATCAGCGGGTCCGCGGCATCGATCCCGACGAGTTCCCGAACGCGCGGGATGTCTCGGCGCGGATCATCTCGTTGCCGCTGTACCCGAAGATGACCGAAACCGATGTGCACGACGTCGCCGCCGCGGTCACCAAAATCGCGACGGCCTACCACCGCTGAGGAAAGGCTGACAACCCGTGGCGCGCGAAGGAACTCAGATCATCCTGCTCAACGACCGTCGCGAAGTGCTGCTGTACCTGCGCGACGACAACCCACAGATCGCCTACCCCAATCAGTGGTGTCTGCCCGGCGGGATGCTCGAAGAAGGGGAAACGCCCCTGGAGTGCATCGTGCGTGAGATCGACGAAGAGATCGGCGTTGTGCTCGACCCCAGCGAGGTCGAGCACGTACGCACCCGCAACCTGCACTTCGGGGTAGAGCACACCTTCAGCGCCCGCGTCGGCTTCGAGATCGACGACGTCATGCTCACCGAGGGCCAGGCCTTGGGCTGGTTCAGCGAGCATGACGCCGCTACCACGCAGCTCGGCTACGAGGACAACGCAATACTCGCCGAATTCTTCGCCGAACTGCCCGACCCGACCGCCTCGGCCCGGTAGCGCTGCACTCCGCGCCCGGACCCGGTCACCGTCTCCGCCGGGCGGCGGGTCGGTTTGGGCCTGCCAGCGGATCAGCGCCTTCGCGGATGGCCGCCAGTACTGCCGAGCGAGCGCACCGAGGTGTGCCCGCTCATCCGCATCAACATCGGCGTCGATGCCTCGTCCTCGGCGGCGTGCGTGAGCTTCCCTGGGAGATCCGGAGGTCCGGTTTAGTGCGGTGGCTTGGCCGGGCGGCGCGGCAACGGGATTACGGTCGCCTGTGGGTTGGTGAGGGCTTCGCGGAGTTGCTGGTTCTCGACGGTGAGCTGGTTGACGACTCGGACGAGGGCGGGGACGTCGCGGCGCAGCTGGGTGAGTTCAGTGTTCTTGTTCTCGATCGTCTTCTTCAGCTTCGTGATCGTTGCCCGTAGCTGGGTTTCGAGTTCGGAGTTGCCGTCGCGATCGGCGGCGCGAGCGTAGAACTCGTTCTTGAGATCTGGATGCAGTTGTGTCAGTGCGTTTCTGGGGACGTCGGCCTCCAGCGCGCGGCGACGATGGTCAAGGCGCCGTTGGATCGGGTGGGAGTGCCATCGAGGATGCGGTCCATCGCGGTGCGGATGCGGTCGTCAGCTACTCGATCTCTACCCTGTCTCGGCTCGAACGCGGCAAACAGCACCTCAGCGATGTATGTGTGCTGCGCGGCCTCGCCGACGCCTTGCACATCCCGCTCCAGCTGCTCGGATTGGCCGAAACTCCAACACAAACCACAAACGGTGCGGTCGCGACGACCCGGCGCTATCGTCGGCGTCATCTCAGCGCTGGACCAGGAGACCGAACCTATGCGCCGTCGCACGCTGCTGACCGGACTGACCAGCCTGGCCGGCACCGCCGCCCTCGGCCCTACCGCGCTCGCATCGGCTACCGGTGACGCATTGCAGCAACTTGAGCATGTCCTGCTGGTTCCACCCTCGACCGGTATGCCGGTCGGACTACCACAGCTCGGGCACGACCTGGCCACCTTGCGCTCGGCCTTCGACCTCGGCCGCTACACCGATGTCGCCGCTGAACTTCCAAGCCTGCTGTGCGACGCGATGGCCACCCGCGCCGCAGCAAACACAGGCGACGACATCGCCGCAACCACCGCCTTGCTCGCCCAGATCTACGTCCTGGCATCCACCTTGACCGTCAAATTCGCCCATGATCAACTGGCCTGGACCACCGCAGACCGGGCCATGCAGGCCGCACACAGCAGTGCAGACCGGCTGACTCAGGCAGCCGCACACCGGGCCTGGGCAATCGTGCTGCGCCGCACCGGGCACGCCGACACCGGCAAACGTCTGATCCTCGATACCGCAGCATCACTGCTACCCGACCTGCACCGCGGACCCCAATACCTGGCGGTCTACGGATCGCTGCTGTCAACGGCGGCCTACACCGCTGCCGTCGACGGCGACCGCAACACCGCCCACACGCTCATCGGCGAAGCAATCGACGCCGCAACCAGACTCGACAACAACGCGAACAGCCATCGGACCGGGTTCGGACCAACCGCCGTCGGGCTGTACCGGATCAGCATCGCCAGAGTCCTCGGCGACTCCGGCACCGCGATCGAAGCCGCACGCCAGATCAACCCTGCCACTATCGCACTGGCGGAAAGACGAGCACAGTACTGGTCCGATGTCGCCCGCGCATTCCACCAATGGGGCAAACCCGAACAGTGCTATCGCGCACTGCTCGCCGCCGAACAAACCTCCCCGGACGAAGTCCGCTACCGCAAACAAATCCAGCAGATCACCAAAAGCCTGCTGCACGACCCCGCCGCCAACGCCCTAACCGGCTTGCGCGCCTTCGCCCGCCGCACCGGAACCACAAGCGCGACAACATGACTCACATTACAAATCGGTCTGGAAGTTCTGACACAAACAGCCGGGCCTCAGCAACAGGTGGCACCAGTGCCAGGCCAGTCCCAGTCACCGTAGCCGTGCCGGTCTCAGATCCTGTCACGTTGAAGATCGGCACTGAGGAATTCCAGCTCATCGGCGAACTTGTCTGCTTCCGCTGTTGTGAACACGAAGACCGTGCCGCCACCCATGATGACAACCTTGCGTTCCCCGGGACCGCCGTTTAGGGGTTCGGTGGTCATCTGATAGGTCGTCAGCGTCTCGGACGGGGTGTGATGCAGCGCGAACGGCTCCTCATCCCCAGTCCCAGCGGCGAGAGATCGAACCCTAGAGGCGAGGTGTGATGCTTCCTGTTCAGTGAGGGTAAACCCGTACTTATTCACATCGACATCGATGTGATAATCGCGCGAGCGGTCGTCGAAGCGTGCGTAACAGCAGCGTTTGAGTTCGATCGGTTTGTTGGGGTGTTCGGCGACCGGAAGGTGGATCGGCTGTCCGTAGTGCTGGTAGATGGCATCGCGACCAGGGTCTTCGCCCTGTGGAGCAACGTCCCGCACGCACCACCACGGATGACTGCTCGGCTCAATCCGGCTACTGCCCACACCTGCCTCATTTCTCCTACGTGCCGGTCCATCCTCGAATTATGGATGGAACGGCTGCCCTCAGGTCGGCGGCTCTCAATATCAGCAATTTCGCAAATCGAGCGCCCTAGCGATTGCGACACCACTCATCGTCATCCTGACCGGAATACACTGCACCCCACGGTCTTTCGCAGCAGGCCTTCACGTGGCCACAGTCCTTGCCGCCCTGAATTCGGCCAGCGCCGCCTGTCCGCGTCAAGCTCTGCGCTGGACGCGCCGGAATGGTAGCCATGGCCTTCCAACACGCCAACAGCCGTCGAGGCTGGACCAGTCTTATAGGTCACACGCGCCACGCATCGGTGCACCAGGCAGGGGTTGCTTACTCACTAGCCAAGAAGACGGCCACCGCGGCATCACCGCCCTCGGCAAACGCCCGTGCCTGTTCTTCGACGAAATCACGAACCTGGTTGTGGACCTGCTCGACGAAGCGTGTCGGCCCGATAACTCGCAATTGCGTCACTTGCTGGTCATCGATGAGTATCTGAACTGCGCCGGCGTTAGCGACCGGTGCCTCAGTCGTCGACCATCCGCCCGGATGATCCCATGTCGCCGTGTAGTCGATATCCCCGATCCGCCACCGCCATACCTCTGCCGATGACATTGAGGTGGCCGCCAGTCGGGTCCGGCCTTTTTTGCGGCGTGGGCGTTGCACAGCGTCCGCCGCATACGCGTCCGGGAACCGAGCACGCGCCTGGAAGCCGGTCAACTTCTCACGCACTTGCTCAAATCCCAGCGTTAGCAGCGGTCGCGCGGCGGGCTGGCGGTACAGCGAAGTTCCTGATTGTTCGTAGCGGTGGGATTCGTCGCAGGCCACCGACATCCCGCGGCCGTCCACCTGCACCACCTCATGCCAGGTACCGGCATTGATTCGCACGAATGCTCCTGGGCTGAAATCGCCTGCAGTCCATTCCGTCTCTGAAACGTCCTGTGCTGAGGAGACAGTGGCGGGGCGGTTCGGGAGCCGGACAGCACGCCCGTCGGCGACGAGGATCTCGATCGCGGCGCGCGCGATGCCGTCTTCGACTCGATAGGTTGTGGCGATCATGTTGACGTGCAGCGGATCACCGGCGGCCAACTCGCCGCTGTCGATATCGGCGATGATCTGCGCCGCAACCCGCTGCGCACCGAGGGTGACACTCGGTGGGACGACGGGGTCAACGTGGGTGCCGACGACTGCGCGACGGTTCCGTGGACGCGAAACACGCCCATCGGTGATCAGTAGCTCGATCGCGGCGCTGGCGGTGGCCCGCGAAACGTTGTAGGTGGCAGCAATCGTGTTCAGGGGCGGCAGCTGGTCGCCGTGCCCGAACTCGCCGCTGTCGATGCGGTCACCGATCTGTGCCGCCACTTGCGGCACGAGGCCCTTCTGTACCGGTGTCGGTGATGCGCTGCGCTCTTCGTCCGCCCTCATCGATTGCCTCGCTTTTCCCTCTGAGATCGTCCGCTCATAGCCCGCGAAACGTGTTATGACGCTACAGAAGCCGGTGGTGGAATCGATGCGGCCTCTGATCTCGCGTGAGGCAATCGCGTCAGCGTCCACGGCGGCCTGCGCCTGCACAGCACCACCGAAGCAGTGAGAAATCAGCGGTCGGCTGATTGAAGTGCCTTTCACAACCAGCCTTGCCGCGCTGGTGATCCCGCTCCCCTCGGGGGTACGACCAGCTGCGCGCATGTTTGCGAGGAGGCAATCTGTTGTGGCACTGCGGTTTCTACACCTCACCGGAGACTGCCTTCAGGGGGCTCTTCTGCGTGCGCATGATTACTGTCGCGTATGAGTCCGCTGGTCGTGGATGGGTCCATGGACATTGTTGTTAGGACTGGCGATATGTTTGTCGGCGTGGTTGCTGACGTTCCCGCGGGCCGCCGGTCGGTGAAGATCGGGTTCAACTACGACTACCGCATGGGGTGTGCCACCTGCGGGAGAGTCAGCACTGTCACCGCGCACCGGTATCAAGAGCGACTCGGCATCGATGCTCTATCACCGTGCGAGCACTGCGGAACCGACATCCACTACGGCCCCGCGGCCGCCGCACTGCGCGACGACAACGATCCTGTGTTGTCCGATGTCGTTACCGCACAAGGTAGCTGGTTTCACAGCAGCACCTACGCGGATTGGCCGTCACCCGACTACGAGTGGAATACCTGCGCTGGACTCGACGACGAGATCGTATTGGGCGATGTCTCGCCGGAAAGGATCCGACATCGTCTGCTGACCCGGGCGCTGCATCTCGGCAATTACGAAACAGCCGTGGAAAACATGCTGCGCCGATTGCGTGATCAAGGCGATGCCAACAGCACGTTCTACCTACATCGGGTCACGCTGCGGGTTACTCCCGACACCATCGAAGACGGATTCCGTGATGAAAACCACGCTCCGGCAAGTGATCTCAGCATCGACGAACTCGAACAGGCAGGGTTGCTCGCGGTCCGCTACCTCAACGTGCACGAAGCGATGGGCTCACTGTCCTTGGCCATCGATCCCGCTGCCCTCGCCACCGTCGCCACCATCGAATTGCCAGTCCATGAGTTGGCGGTCGAGCCGCCGCCCCAATTGGTATCTCGGCTCGCCGAACTGGACGGCGAGATCACCGCCGCCGATGAGACGCTGCCGGACACCTCCCACATCGACCCGATCGAACTGCGCATGCGGGAGTTGTTCATGGAACCCGGTGACGAGCTCGCCGCCGCGATCAGCACCGCCACACGACGCAGCCGTGCTGCGTGGGATGAAGCCCAATTGCTGCTCGAGCAGACTTATCTGGGCGCCAGCGTGAACCCCGTAGTCCGTGCCGACTTCATCAGCGCGATGACCTCGGCCGACAACGATTCGATCCAGGCTCTGCACAACCGGGTGCGCGCCTACGCAGCGCTGTTTACCCATCCCGAAGGTGTTGTCAACGCTTTCAACCAGCAGCCAGTGCGGAACGCAGAGGAAAGTCCGCTGGTACAGCAACGCCGACACCAGCGCAGTCTTCACCGCGGCTGACAAGAGTTGATGCCGCCCCACAGACCTAGGTCCGCCTGCGCACGCCCTGCGGCTGGCCATGGGCAGGCCTGGTCCGGGCGCGGACTGCATTGGCATTCCCAACGCACCTCGTCATGATTTCCCGATCGAAATGACCGAGACATCCAGAATCAACTCCGCGACGCACACGTCCGGCCGTCCTGAGATGTCGGTTTCGTCGACAATTCGAGCAGCTTAGAAAGGGTGAATCGCGCTACGCAACTACAACACGCCCCGGGCTATGGTTTCTACACCGCGAGCGACGGCGTGGATAAGCCAATGAACGGTTCGTCCCTCCTCACCGGTGCCGTGGTATCGGCACCGGTGTCGAGTTCGCCCAGCACCCGGTGACCGATGGTGTGTTGGGATGGCATCGTGCTCGCGGCCGCGGCGATTCCTTCGTCGATGTCTGCGGCGGCAGCCACTGACGGGATCAGCCAGTGACCATCTGCGCCGTCAGCGGCAGCGGTGCTACGGCGCAGGCTTCGGCGATGCCAATGCTGCTGGGCCAGCATCAATTCCGACGTCGACAACCCGGCAAGCCACGGAAACCGCTGCGCCTGCGCACGCACCAGATGGATGGTGGCGACAGCGTCGGCTGTCGCGTTGTGCGGATTGTCGTGACGTACCCCGTGTCGGTCGCAGGCCTCGGTCAGCTTGAGTGAACGCCTGCCGCTGCCGCGGACACCACGGCCGATGCGCCGTTCGACAACGAACCCATCGACGACCGGACCGCATATCTCGAACCCCGGCACAGCTGCGGCGACCATCCCGAAATCGAAGCGCCCGCAATACACCGCCACCACATACCCCTGAGCCCAGCACGCATATAACTCGGCGGCCACCTCAGCAGCCACCTCGTCATGTGGGCGACCCCGCAAAGCCACCACATCGTCGGTCACACCGTGAATCCGGGTCGCCTCGGGCGGAATCGCCATACCTGGGTTGGCTATCCACTCACGGACTTCACCCACACCGAGGGGGCCAGTGCGGGCTGCACATGCGGTAACGATGCGGTCCGCACCAATACGCACACCGGTGGTTTCGGTGTCGAAACCGACCAGTGGACGATCCACCCACCGGTTCCGGTGCCCGGGCCCGCGGCTGTCGATGATCACGGTCATGGCCCGATCATGCCAACCGGCACCGACACGAACGGTTCCCCTAAACCGTTGTGTCGCACAGAGTTTCGAATACAGGAGCTGGTCCATAACTCGGATGACATGCCGGTCCGGCCGCCTGCGGAGCAGCGGGGACCGAGGATGGGGTGGAGTCGCAATGGCGTCCGGCTCCGGCGCGGCACAACCCGGTCTGCCCCCGGCCCTACGGCAGTACGACGGGGCGTCTTCCCCCGGCAGCTCGGCCGGTCCCGCTGCTCCACTGTGCAGGCTACCGATCACCACCGACAATTCGGACAACTCGTCATTTGGTCGTCGATGAAGGCCTACCGGCAGATGTCACACCAGCTGTCTGGACACTCCCGAGACGGTCCGCACCCACCTCTATGCTTGCCCCCAACGGAGACCTGGTGAGCTTCGCGGAGTTCACCAGACACCTGATCCATCCTGGAGCTCAAATTGCTGTTCAGAGAAATAGATCCGAGAACCCATCCCGGCCGGAACTTCTACCCCGACCATGCTGTCGAGCTCGCCCACCGATACGGCATGGGCGCCGAGGTGGAAAGGCTGCTCCCCTACACCTGCTTCGGGCACGGCTATGTCAGCGCGGTTCACCGGAACCTGGGCCGTGCTCTCGACGCCGCCGCCAGCGGCGACCTCGACGCTGCGACGCGCCGCACTCAGCAGGCCCTGGCCGCGGCGGAGGAATCGGGCCTGGCCGATGCCGTCTCGATCTACCTCGGCGACGGCCTGTACGCCTTCGTGCCCATCGACACCGCGATCGAAGCCCAGGCGGCGGCGTCTCGCCGACACATCGACCGTCATCGCAACCTCTACGGCGACTCCGGCTACGCCGATCACCTCGACGGCATCGACTACATCGCTGCGACCGTCGAGGGCGTCCGCGCCGACATCGCCCGCCACCGACTCGAGGACGCTGACTCCGGTCTGTCCGCCGCTGCCCTCACTGGCCAGCCCCTTACTGCAGTTCTGACGACCACCACGGTCGAATCTCCTGCGCCCACATCCTTTCCCGGCTTCGAGCAGGCAAGCACCGCCTGCCTATGATCCGGGCTGGACTGATTGCCAATGCGACAGCCTTCGGTGCCGCGATTCCGGGGGTGTGACTCCACTACCGGTTCGCTGGGATTCGGAAATCATTATCAGAGCGAGTTTCAGAGTGCGTTGAACTCGGTCGCAAATGCCACTTTCGACATGAGACAGCCATCTGCGCAGATAACGGTGTCGAACCCCCCAGCGGCCGATCCACCCCACTGATCCCGGCCCGCATCGATGCCGCCGAAATCGACTATGCCCCAGCATGCCGATCGGCATCGACTACAAAGGCCAACCAAACTGACTGCGTCGCAAACGCTGTCGAAGCGAATAGCTGATGGCGGTGATCGCCTAGCGACTTGCCGCGATCACAGCGGGATGTATTCGCGAGTCTTGCCATCTACGCGAGGGCGCGGCCGACCTACATGATGTACCTCTTCTCGGCAACTCTTGCTCCTGTGGGCGGTCGCCTTTCCTGCGCGGTCGTGCGTATCAGCGCCGCCATCAGCACCGATATGTAGGCAGGGCGCAGTTACGCAAGGCGGCAGATTCGGTTCCGTGCAGACGACCGCGTCGGAGAAAGGAGGCGGACGGGCGCATGCAGTACATCGGTCATAACGGTCAGATCGAAATTGTGGGCGATGCGCTGGTCATCAAGCGCGAGGGGCTGATGGCCAAGCTGGGCGGCACTGCGGGACCGGATCGCACCATCCCGCTGGCGGCGATCTCCGGAGTGAAGTTCGAGGACGCGACCCGGCTAAAGAATGGCCACATCCAACTGGGCTTGGGTGGAGCGGAGATGCCCGACCTGGGCACACAGGCCAACGCCAACGCCGACACCGTCATTTTCACCTGGAAAGTCCGCGACCAGTTTCGCGAACTGCACGAATGGCTGCGTTCGGTCGTGGAACACAACACGCGGTCCGGACTCGACCCGTCCACGACCGTTGCCTACGACCAAGGCGAAACCCGCACCGACCGCCTGGAGCAGAAGGCGGCGGCACAGGAGCAGCGATTGGAAGAAGCGAAACAGCGCTGGGATGCCCAGCGGCAGGCATCCGGGGCGCAGTCCGCCGCCCGTCTGACCGGTCCAGAAGGTCGCCAGGACGTGCAAGAAGCAGTCGCGCGTATGGGTTGGAAATTGGGTGGCGGTCGTGAGATTAAGAAACTCCGAGAGCATCTTCACGAGACCGAAACCGTGCACCTCATCGCTCAGGGGACCTACGAGAGCGACGCCGGAATCGTCGTCCTCACCGACACCCGGCTGCTGTTCCTGTTCCACGGCATAATGCGACAACGGAAAGAGGACTTCCCACTGCGCAACATCAACTCGGTGCAGACGAAGACTGGTCTGGCATTCGGTGAACTCCAGATCTTCTCCTCCGGCAACACCGCAAAGATCTCCAGAATCCTCAAAAGCGACCTCGAGCCGATCGCTGAGGCCATCCGCCGAGGGATCGCCCGCGGAACGCAAGCTCAACCACCAGCGGCCGCACCGCCGATTCCTGGTTTTGCCGATCAGATTCGCAAGCTTGGGGAACTGTACAAGGCCGGGATTCTCACCGAGGCCGAGTTCACCGCGAAGAAGCAGGAATTGTTAGGGCGGCTCTAGCTGGTCCGCCCGACGCAACGCGGGAGCCATGCGGACACCAGCCGAGCGCCCGCGCCGTACCTGCACGAACAACACGTCTCCCTAGACTCCCAGCGCCGACGGATCCAATGCGCTCCATCTCAACTCCGACGCGATTGTCTCTATTTTCTCTGTGTCGCAACACTTCTCGCGTATGAGCAGACCGGCGCCGATTAAAAATGCTGTACAGTCCCGGTCGGCATTTCGCTCGCCCCGACGTGATCTGGAGGGCCCGCGGATCGGGCCTGGAGCTGCCTGCACCTCGCCAAGGCAAGCATCACTCTGTGCGATCAATAGCGGCCGAACAGGTGGACGGCTCCCTCAGGAGCCATGCATTCGCATCCGACGCAGTGGCAGTTCGCGCACGAGGCATGCCCATGGTGTGCGAGCTGTCGGTGCTCTGCGGCATGCTTCGTGCGTACAACCACGTCTCACCCCGCCCGGAGCGCATCATGTCGTCTCGCCTACCGAAGCCAAATCCATTGTCGAGCACTGAGCTCCAGCAACTTGCCGCTGACATCGAGGCAGGCCGCTCGCCCACCGTGTGGTTCACCGACGCCGCGGTCGGCATCGACCAGGGTCGATCCGGCAAGCTGATCGAAATCGCAGACCCCACCGAACCTGACCACCTCCGCGTGAAACCCGCTGGCTCGTCCGACACACTCGCGTTTTCGCCCACCGAACTGACCCTCACTAAACCCGCCCGGCGCCGCACTACTCACCAGCGGCACCACACCAGCGCCGAGACCGCATCGCTATTCGACCTCTGAAGGCCTCGACAGACAACTACGACCGTCCCCGTCCAAACCCCCGCCCCCTCCTTGAAGGGGCACTTCCACCGCAATCCGGCTGCGGCGTCCTCTCAGGACTGTGCGGTCGGCGGGGGCCCTGAGTGCAGGTTGAGGTGTAACGAGTCCAGGTGTGCCAGAAGCTCTTCCACAGCGGGTATCGTCTTCGCCTCGAGCACGTCCTCACCGACTTTCTCCGGCGGAATCGTCGGCCATGGCATGGTCGCGAAGATTCGCCCGAGTGTGCGTGGGTCGGCGGTGATACGCAGGTGGACCCCGTCCTTCTCGGTCGTTGCCAAGTGTGCATACCCGCAGGGGCACAAGGCGGTAAATGCGGTCACTGGGCCGCCTTGGAGTGCAATCTGTGCGAGATGTGCCGGGAGACGAACCGTTCCCATGCAGCACGGCACCCGCACTTCGAAGGAATCAGCGACCGCCCGACTCCGCAAACCCTGAACGGTGGCTGGCCGGCTCGGTTTTGCCGGACGCTTCTTGTTGCGGCTCATGACCTGGAAGCGTAGCCCGGGACTAGTTGCCGAAATGTGGCGAAACGACGCCGACCCGCATCTACGACATCGGGAGTCGAAACACGAAGGCCCAATGGTCCGCAAAGCTACCTGCACACGAAATAGCATGGTCTGGAAGGCGGGCGGATCACTGACCCCTCGAATCCGCTTGGATATTCATCCCGCGACATCACAGTCCGGCACCTGCGCCATCCGCAAAGAAGGTCCTCTCCACCGCCGGCGTTCGGTGCCCGAGTCGTTCCGCTTCTGGCATCGCAGCGGATGACGCGACGGAGGGTGCCTCGTGCTTGACGGGCGGAAAGGTGTCATGACGCCCTTCGGTGGCTGCAACGAGCCCGTCGGGCAATACAGCTTCTGCGCCCTGCCCGCTCGCAGACACGGCGGCTTCAGTCTCAGCCACCTCGTAGCCGCGCGTGTAGTCGGTCATGATCTGGTGCACGGTGATCTCTGGCACCAGCCAGACCTGTTCGCCGGTCTCCTCGTGGACGGTGACCGCGGCCGCGATGACGGGGTTCTCCGCTGGCAGGCGCGGGGCGCCAGTGGTGTAGGCGTCTCGTCCGAGCTGCTCCCAGTCGACCTCCCCGGCGACCACAGCGTCGAAGGATATGACGGTCGTGCCGGAATCGGAGTGCTGGGCAACGGGTTCCGCATCGGATCTGTTGATAGACGCTGCGGGTTCGGTGGTCGGTGCGAGCGCGGCGGCCAGGTCGTCCTCGCCGACACTGGGGACACGCGCCCACGCCGCTGGCGAGGCGACGGGGTTCGCTATGACGTTCTCGGCATCAACGGTGTGCACGGAAGTGCCCCAGGGGGATTCGGTTTTCACCTCGAGCTGACGGCGCGTCGCATTGGGCAGAGTGACATCGTCGAGCAGGCGTCCATAGAAGATCCCCGTCTCGTCGGGCCCGCCGAAGGTATTCAGCCATAGCAGGGCTGCCCCGGGTCGCAGATCCTCGGTCGGATCCCCGGTCCACGTGAGGCGATCAGACAGCAGGAGCGCCTTGGCCGCCTCCACCGCGCGCTCCAATTGCCCTACGATCGCATCCTTCTCACCGGAATCGAAGTCGGCGCCGGCCGCGAGTCGCTCGACGGCGTCGGTGGCCGCGTTGACGAGTTGATGGGCGACGGTGTGGGCGACAGGAATGCTCATCGGTCAGTACCTCGATCTACTTTTGTGAGAGAAATGCCGCTGGTGACCGGCTTGGCCGGACCGGGCAGGTGGTCGGTGTGAGCGCCTGGACCCTTTGGTTGATCTCGATCCGACGCCGCTGCTGCAGCTGTGCGACCAATGCGCACGGCGGGGCCTGTCCATGAACTCGCCTGCGACAGGACCCAGCTGCTGGTGTTCCTCGCGCCCCCGGGTATCGCAAAGTGTGCGAGGACCAGGTGCTCGCCGCGATCGATCTCGCTTTGCCCCACGCGCATCGCCAGATCGTGCAACAGCACCGCGGCACCGCTGGTGAGTCACGGTCCGATTGCCTCGGGCGTGGATTCGTCAATCGAGGCGGGGTTGCGCTTATGGTGATCGCACTTTGCCGTCGGCTGTGTTGTGTTGGCACACATGAGCATTCACAGCCCTACACCGGAGTCTGCACCAGTGTCTGGTTCTGGCACCTGCGGTTCGGAGGTGGCGCTGCCACCGCTGTCGAGGTGACGTAGACGGTGGACAGCACGGAAGACATCCGCGTCGGCAATGCGGCCGTCGGCATCGACAACGTCGGCGACAGTGAAATCGAGAGCTACCGCATGCTCCGTCTCGGCTGCCATGAGCGCGTCGCGCACCTTCGTCGCGCGGGCTGCGTGTGCTCGCTCGCGCCATTCTTCGATGGTGGCCAGCACGGAGTGGACGGTTCCGCTGGTTTCGTACAGTGACGGCTCAAGGGGGGCGGTGCCGCCGTATTCCACTCGCACGACACGCAGGCAGATCTCGTCGTCGCGGTTGTTGCGGGCGGAAGTGATCTCTTCAGCGGTGCGGTCGAACAGTTCGTCGTGGCTGGTGAGGGACGAGATGGGCATGTAGGCGGTGACGAGTGCCGCCGGGTCGCTGCCTTCTCCGCTTGTGCGCCACTGGATGAACAGCCAATCCGGGTCAGCGGCGGGTTCGGGCCCAGCGGAGGCTGCGTCTGGGTCCTCGATCATCGCGTTTTGCAACCGCAGTCCCTCATCGTATTCATATGCCATGGTCATGCTGCCTTCGTCTTGGGATCGGTTGTTGCCTGCGTCGGGTTGGGGGGCAACCCCACTGCTCTAAACGACATGGTTTGACAGAATTTCGATAAACAACTACTCAACCTCGAGCCATGTCCACGAACCGGGACAAGTGCAGTTGGTGGGCAACGGTAATGGTGGCTGTGGGCCCGTTGCGGTGCTTGCCGATGATCAGGTCGGCTTCCCCACCGCGTGGGTCGTCGCGATCGACAGCGTCCGGGCGGAACAACAGGATGGCCATGTCACAGTCTTGTTCGAGACTGCCGCTTTCGCGCAGGTCAGACACCATCGGCCGTTTATCGTTGCGCTGTTCGGGACCCCGGTTGAGTTGGGAGATCGCGACCACCGGCACCTCGAGTTCCTTGGCCAGCAATTTGAGGTTGCGGGAGAACTCCGAGACCTCCTGTTGACGGGACTCGACCTTCTTGCCCGAGGTCATCAGCTGCAGGTAGTCCACCACAATGAGTCTCAGGTCGTGCCGCTGCTTGAGCCGCCGCGCCTTGGCTCGGATCTCCATCATCGTCAGATTCGGGGAATCGTCGATGAACAGTGGCGCATCGCTGATGTCCCCCATTTTCCGCGACAAGTTGACCCAGTCGTCGTCGTTCATCTTCCCGGTCCGCATGTCGCCCAGCTTGATCTTCGCTTCGGCCGACAGGAGCCGCATGACGATCTCGGTGTGACTCATCTCCAGTGAGAAGATGACGCTGGTCATCCCGTGTTTGATCGAGGCGCTGCGCAAGAAGTCCAGACCGAGGGTCGAGTTGTGGGTCAGGATCTGCGCGTCCCCGGCCCGATACAGATGATCGGACGCGGCGACCTCCACGCACCGCACTGGCACGCTCGCCACGGGGCGCACCGCGACGATGCGGTG
Source organism: Nocardia sp. CA-084685 (assembly GCF_050955785.1). Lineage (NCBI taxonomy): Bacteria > Bacillati > Actinomycetota > Actinomycetes > Mycobacteriales > Nocardiaceae > Nocardia > Nocardia sp. CA-084685. The sequence goes on along the minus strand of NZ_CP192095.1, from coordinate 313,856 downwards.
GGCTACAAGGCGTTTGCGGTCGGGGATGCGGTGCGCAGGGCAGCCGTTAACGGCATGCACCGAGGCGGCGATGTCGCGGGTGGTGCGGATGGCGAGGTGTTCGCCGTGGTGGCTGGCGATGGTCAGCCACTGATGCTCGGCGTCAGCGACTATGACCGCGCCGTTGTCGAATTCCACCTCGAAGCAGTCGCGGTCGGTCAACACCTCGGTGACGGCGGTGACGCGGGTGGGTTTGTCATCGGAGCCGATCAGATAATCCCCGACTTGTACCTGCCCCATCGTGGTCCAACCACCTTGTGGGGTAGGCAGTTTCGTATCCAAGGCGAGGGCTTTGCCGACACCTGGGCGGGCGGCGATGATGATCATCTGACCCGGGTGCAGGCCGCCTGTGAGATCGTCGAGGTCGGTGAGCCCGGTCGGCACTCCCGCCGCGCTCTTCCCGGTCGCGATCTTGTCGATCTCGTCCATTGTCGGCTGCAGCAGCTGCGACAGCGGCAGGAAGTCCTCACTGCGGTCACGGTTTTCGGTGGCGTCGTAGAGCGCGGACTGGGCGCGGTCGACGACCTCGGCGACATCAGCGCCGTCTGCACCGGCGTACCCGTACTGCACGATGCGGGTACCTGCGTCCACCAGACGCCGCAGGATCGCTTTCTCGGCAACGATTTCCGCGTAGTAGCCCGCGTTCGCTGCCGTCGGGACGGTCTGGGTGAGCGTCATCAGATACGGTGCGCCACCGATTCGTTTGAGCGCGCGCCGACGGTCCAGGCCCGCGGCGACGGTCACCGGGTCCGCGGGCTCCCCGGTGGCGAACAGTTCCGCGATCGCCTCGAAAATCACTTGATGAGCGGGCCGGTAGAAGTCGGCGGCCGTCAGCACCGATGCGACCTCGGCGATCGCGTCCTTGCTCAACAGCATCCCACCCAGCACCGATTGTTCGGCGACGACATCATGTGGGGGCTGACGCCCGAACTCCGGATCCACACTCGGCCTGTAGCCGCCGGATCCGCGACGCCGACCACCATCGCTGTTGCTGTCGTCGTAGTCCTCGGGGGGTGGTGTGAAACCGAATCCGGTGTCTTCACCAGAGAATTCGGTGACATCGGCGTCGGTGAGGGTGCCTGCTGGTTCGACGGCGGTCATCTACACCACCCCCGCCTCGCCGAGCCCGATGGTAGCGATGGGTTCGCTCACCTCTGGGGCATCGGCGAAGGGCGCCACACTGTCCCTCGCCGACGACCCGCCGACACCTATGCTCGCCACCAAGACCACAGCCGGATCAGCCGTGGGCGAGTCTGCCGCCGCAGTGGCCTGTTCGGCGACGCGGTGGATGCGTTCGAGTTCCAGATGGGCGAGGGCAATGGTGTTGACGCAGCTGACACCGGGATCGGTGACCGTCTGCCACCGCAATCCGACCTCGCGGGTGTTGCGTTCGTCGAGAAGCCGGTGGAAGGTATTCTCCTCGGTGATCGCGGCCCACAGCTGTGGTGGTGTCCAGCTGATGGCGGGTTCCTCGAAAGCATGCAGGGAGGCGATCACCCGTTCGGCCTGCAGTGCCTGCATCCGGCTCAACACGCCACTGTCGTGGTCGCGGGTGTTGGCCAGGATCGGTTCGGCCAGTTCCCTGATCGCGTCACGCCACTGGTCGTGGGTTTCGCCCATCACTGTGTACCGCTGCCCGTGTCTGATGCGCTCGACCAGGTCGTGAGTCGCCTGCTCCAGTTCGTAACGATCCATCCGCGTGAAGGGCGGGCACGTCGCGAGGCTCATCGCCCGCAAACCGGGCGCGTCGACAAATTCGCTGTTCGGGTCGGGCGTACCTCGATCGGTGATCGCCAGCCCGCGCACACGGGCGAGGTCGGCGAGTTCGATGCTGTATTGCTGCCAGGTGCGGTCACCGATGCGGTCGGCGCGGGCGATGCGCCAGTCGTGGAAGAACTCCGGGTCGGTGACCGCCCGCCACGCGTCGCCGCGCTCGGACCCAACCGCTTCGAACGTCACCAAGGCCGCGAAAACCCGCTCACCACGGGCAATCTCACCAACAGTGACGATGCCAGCTGCAGGATCGGTGTAACGCAGAGTCGCCGCGATCTCGGTGGCCAGTTCCAGCAGCTGCCGCTCCCACTGTCCCGGCGCGAACGATCGGCGGCCATCAACAGCGGCGACATGGTCACTCAACCGCGTGAACGCTGTGGCCAACGCGTCGCGATCTGCGAGCACCTGCGGCGGGGTGGCCTCGACGCGGACCCACCGCAGGGTCGGGATGTCGGGGATGTGATCCGGAGGGAGAACCGATCGCAGACCCAGACCTGCCCGGTTGGACACCCACCAGGCTGTGGCCAGTGCCTCGTCGGTGACCCGTTCGGCGATCAGCCTGGCCTCGGCACCGTCGAGGATCTCCACGACGATCCTCCCGGCGCGCCCGGTTTCTCCCGCGTCCGGCAGTACTCCGGCGCGCAGACCGGCCAGAACGGCCCCTGCGGTGGCGCGGGCGTCGGCGGGCGCGGCGCGCTTGTCGCGCCCTGACCGTGCCCGCGCCACCTGTGCGCCGAAGGTGTGCAGGGCCTCGATCATTTGTCCGCGTGTAGTGGGAATTTCAATAGTGTTCTCAGGCATCGGTTTTCCTCTGGTTGTGCCATGTCAGAAGGGGAGAGCAGAAGACAGGGGCGGTGGCTGCGTTCCCAGCTCGGCGGTCGGATCGATCGGTGCGGGAGCATCGACCAGTCGGGTCGATGTCCTGGCCGTGGTGGGTTGGGTGCCAGACGCGGCGGCTGTCAGGGCCGGGTCGGCGGTGGGGTGGGATCCTGGTGGCGTGGCACCGGATTCGGAGCCTCCGGTCACCGTGATTGCGGAGGGCAGATCCGGCGCGTGGACCCCGGCGCGCAGGTCGGCGATCGCGGTGGGGGTGATCGAGGCCACGGTGATCAACCGCTGCGTGAGCGGCCCAGCGTCGATATAGCCCAACTGCCCGCCGTCCGAGTCGAGCAACGTGACGCGGAACCGCTCGTGCTCGCTGGTCTCGGCGTTGTCGGTGACCGGGTTGGTGAGTTGGACCCGCAACCCGTTGTCCAACCGTCCGCGGATGGCCCACGACCCCTCACCGGTTTGTTGCAGCGCCGCGCCGTCAGCGCAGTGGCCAGCGACGAGGGCGAGGGTGTCGGTGCAGTGGACACTCAGCAATGTGGCTAGATCTCCGCCACGGCGCGCGACCTCGGCGATCAGCGATGGAATTGCCCACTTGGCGCCGTCGAAGCCGCCCAGAACGGCGGCGGCGGCCGATGGATCGGCGACCACCCGTTCGGCACTGGAATTGATGTGGCGGTCCACCGCGTCCCAGTCCGGCTCCATGTCCTCGGCCGCCTGGCGCAGTTGCTGCTCGTAGCGGTCCTCCGGCTCGAAATCTGGGTTGCCCCTATAGAACTCGGCGTCCTCAGCTGCGCGGGACCGTTCGCGCTGTTCGTATTCGGTTTCGTGTGTGGCGATGTCGTCCAACCGGGCGCGGGCGGAGGCGAGGTTGTCCAACCACTGGTAGCTCTCCCTCACGCTGGGATCGATCCCGGCGCTCTTGCGTTGGGCCTGGAACTCGGCGGCGTTGCGTTCGTCCAGCCACTGCTCGTAGTCGCGTTCGTGGGAGATCAGCTGCCACAACCGGCCTGGCGCCTGGGCCAGGGTGGTCGGTTCGAGCGCGACGAGTGAGGCCAGTACCCGCTCCAACTGCGCGGCCTGAGTCGTGCTCAACCCACCCCGGTCCCGGTTCGTGGTGGTGACCAAGATCGGGGTGGCCAATCGCTGGACCCGCGCCCGCAGCCGTCCACGCTCACCACCGACCGCGCGGGCAGCCTCGGCCGCCACCATGTGCACGGTGTTCACCGCGCCACGCAGTCCGGCCAAACCCCGCACACCGCTGCGGTGATCGTCGATGTTGAGGGGGACCAGTCCTGGGCAGTCGGTGAACTCTGGACGCTGCTGCTGGTAGGAGTCGACCAGGGCGCGGGTGCTGATCGGGACGCTGCGTGCCCGATGCACTTCGGCCACCAGCGCGTGGTGGCGTTGCACGATCAGACCCCCCTCCTGCGCGGCCCGATCGGCGCGCCACCGGTTGAACCGGTCGGGGTCGGTGACCAGCGCGACGACATCATCGGCGCTGAAGAGTTCGAACTCTGCGAGGGCGGCGAAAACCCGCTCCGCACGGGCGATCTCACCGATCGTGAGTTCGGCGGCGGGTTCGCCCGAGCGCAGTGTCGCCGCGATGTGCCGCGAGAGCATGAGTAACCGCCACTCCCACACGCCAGTCGAGGCGAACCGGTCGTCGTCGCCGATATGGGCGGCCAACTCCCGCAATCGGCTGAAGAAGCCGTCGCGGTCAGGAGATGCATGCCGGGCGTTCACCTCGATCTGCACCACACGCAGAGTTGGTATGTCCGGGAATGACAATCCGGGGGCTTCCCGCCACCGATGCGGGCGTTCCCGCGGCGACCTAGTCGCGTCCAGCCACAACTCGAACAGCGGCTCGTAGGTGGCGCGGTCGGCCAGCAACGCGGCGTCCCCACCGGCCAGTGCTGACGCCATGACCCGCCGTAGCCGCGCCGCTTCGAACGCGTCGCCTGGCGCGGTGTCCATCACACCGGCATCCAGAGCGGCGGCGACCCGGGCGGCCATGGTGCGGGCATCGTCATCGACTGTGGTCGCGTCGCCGGTGCGTGTACGCAGACGTTCCAGGTACGCACTCAACTCGTCGAGGGCATCGAACACTTCCGCCCGCGATCGCAATCCAGGATCGCTGATGATGTCGAAAACAGTGTCGGACATGGGTTTCCTCCCCTAGAGGTGGCGAGTCGGGCAGAACACAGTCACCGGCCGAGGACCAGGCCGGCCGTGGATGCGGGCACCAGCTCGGGACACGAGCAGGTGCGGGACTTGGTGAGGGGAATCGAGTCGCCATACGCCGACAACCGGTGAAGACAGCGCACACAGCGCAGGTGTGGAAGTGGGGCGCACGACCGCACTTGCCCAGCTTGGGATGTGGGCAGTGCGCGCACCCCACCGTCGAGACACAACCGCGGTGGTGGCGGGCAATCGGCACTGGGACATGAAGACTCCTCAGCTCGCCCCAGCCGATCAGGCGAGGGTATCGCCGCAGGCCGCTCCCGTATCCGGGAAGTCACACAGGCTGTCGGAGATCACCGGGGTTGCACTGTCTTGCAACAGGCGCTCGAGGTCGTCGAGCAACGTCCGCGCGCGGCCCGCATCCCGCTGGGAGAGTCGCCCATGTACCGCCTCCACCGCTGCTTCGACTCGCGCCAGCGCCGCATCAACACTGGTGGCGGGCTCGGCGGCAGGGAGGTGGCGCAGCTCAAGGGTTTCGGTGTAGGCCAGCCGGTGCGTCTTGAGGTAGGCGATGACCTTTTCCAACCCGGGCGCGCCCTCGCAGTCGTCCTCGGACAAGGCCACGTGTTTCCCGCTGTTGCATGAGCCGAGCCAGCCGAGATGGTGGCCCAGCAGCGGACCCAGCCCGTAGAACTGGTCCTCACTCATCGCATCGACCGTCACGTGACGGTCAATGACCTCACCGCCGGCTACGTGGCCGGTGCCGGTTCGGAAGTCGTTGTCCCACAGCGTTTCCTGATGTGCGCAGTTGCTGTCGGCGCAGCGCAGTTCTCGGCCGGTGCCGGTGAGGGTTTCGACGAGCGCATTGCCGCAGCGCGGGCATGGAGTCGCGGTGAAGACGTGCATCAGCGTGCGCCTCCGATGGAGCGAGGAAGAAGCAGATCCAAGATTTGTGTGCATGCTCGCATGGTATGATGCTAGCATCATAGCGAACGTAATGAGGTGGCCTGATCACCACATCAGGCAGGCGGGCAACGGAGCCCGTCTCGGGCAAACACCAGCGACAACGATGTCGCCCCGGGGCTGCTCGGGCCTCATCCGGTTTCTCCTCTTCATGACTTCACATCCGCGATCGGAGACCTGTAGTGACCGCGACCGTCACCCACACCGATGCCGCATCAGCGCCGTCCGCACAGACCGCGTTCCGCCGCTTCCGCGCACTGCTCAACGGCGGCGAATTCGACGCCCTGACCAGCAAGGGGGGCAGCCTCGACGGGTTCACCACCACCAAGGCCGACACCCGCCTGATCCGGGTCACCACCCTGCGCGTCGTGTCCCGGGTCACCGATCCAGGCACCGGCGTCCAGCGGCTCGCCCCACTGGACTGGGCGGTACAGACCGATTTGCGTGAAAACGCAGATGGCACGGTGGTCGAGATCGAGGACAGCCGCGCCGTCATCGCATTTCCCCTCGAGCCGGGCCACCAGGACCCCTACTACCGGGCCCGCAAGCGCGGGATCAAAGCGGCGCGCCTGGTCCAGGATCTGCTCAGCACCGACCCCTCCCGCACCCCCTCCAAAACCACCGAAGCCCACATCAAGGCTTCCGCCGCCCGCCTCGGCATCCGCCGACCCCCGTCGCACGCCACCTGTGTCCTGGTGAAAACGATCCTGCACCTGGCGTTCATGAGCGGCACCCAACGCGCCCCCAAGCGCGACACCCCCTAGACAGCGGTGGTGCGGTACCGACCTTTGCGTCTGCCGTGCCACTGCTCACCAACCATCCATCCCTACAATCGCTCCCCCGCCTCCGGAGCCAAATCCGTACCCGCCCAACCGCACTCGCTGGTGAGCCGTGGGTCGATCTCGCTCCCCACGGCTCGCGACGGTGGGTCCCCTCCCCAGCTGTCCGTCGCGTGAGCGACGCGGGGCCGCAATCCTCCGCGGTCCCGCGTCCTTGCTCCCTCTTTCACACCCTCACCCCTCCGCTTCCCAGGAGAACTCTGCCGTGATCGCCCTGCTGCTCACCATCTCCGTCGTCCTGACCGTGGTCGGCCTGGTCATCGTGATTGCCACCTACATCGCCTCTGCTGGACGCCACCCCCAGGCACGGCCCGCCCTGATTCGGGTCAGCACTCAGCGCCCGCGCCGCCGCTGACCTACCCGCACGGTCGTATCCCCGTCTCACGCACGCAACCACTTTCGGCACCAACCCCACCGAGCAAGGAACGAATCCCATGTCCGCCAGAATCTTCGCCCGCACCGCCACCACCGTTCTCACCATCGCCGTCATGGCGGCACCGGGCCTGGCCTCTGCCCAGCCTCCCGGTGGTAGCACCCGTGATGTCAAGCACTGCAGCGTTCTGAACACTGATGTGTGCCTGGAAGTTTGGTCAGAGTTCGGCATCGTCAAAGCCCAACCCTCGGGCCCCAAGAAATACGACTTCTTCCTCGTCGATTACACCGACGCGGCCGGAGCGACCCGCCACACCACCACCGCTGGGGCGGCGATCACTCTCGGACGCTCCTCGCGCTACACGGTCACCACACAAGGGGTTGACGACGCCTGGTTGCGCACCTCCGGCAGCACCCACAGCGACCGCGTCACCGTCACCTGGCCGTAGGCCCCAGCTGCATGGGCGATCGGACCCACACCAGCTGTGCAAACCCACGTCCCATCAGCAGTCCAACGCTGATACCACCGACGTGACCAAAGGGATTCGCCGATGACCAACCCCGCCCTCACCTTCGACAGCGATGCCTTCGGCGACGACAGCCCTCTCGACATCCTCAACGAGGCCATCGCCCACGGATGCGACCAACACAAGATCATCTCGTGCGCGTTCGAAGCCCTGACCCGCGATGGCAGCGACGACATCGATCTCGACGGCAACGACCGCGAAGACTTGGCCTACTCCCTCACCACCGCCGCGCGGTCTCTGCGCGCCGCCCACAGCTTCCTGTTCGCCCACACCGTGCAGTAGCAGCGACTGAAACCGGGCGCTTGCACAACATCTCCCCCCGACGAGCACCCCGCTGATCGTTCGAAAGCGAAAGGACACCCACTGTGACCTCCACCCTCACCACCGAGCCTGAGCAGACCACACGCGAACAACACGACCGCGACCGCGCGCTGATCGAGTTCGCCGAACGCAGCGGCCTGGAACTCGACCTCGGCGACATCGTTCACCATGTCGCCAGCCTGCCCGCCACCGACATCAACAACAGCGCTCTGGACACCCAAATCGGTTACCTGATCAGCCACCTCGGCTACACCGAGATCGAGCGCACCATCCGCGACCTCGGTGTCAACAGTTTCCAGGAAGCTCTCGAACAGGTCCGGGATGCCACTGCCGCACTGAACGGGCGTCTGCACGATCCGAGCGACCCCCACACCGTCGCCGCCGCCAAGACCGTCGGTGCCGCCGTGGCATCCCTGCGCCATATCCGCGCCGAGCTGGCTGCGTTCGTCGCCGCCACTCACAGCGGCGGCGATCCCCTCGCCGTGCTGCTGAGCGCACTGCACACCACCGCATCAGCCGAAGCCGACGGGCGGGTCGTGTTCGTCATCGACCACAACGATCCGGCACCGTTCGTCCTCGACGAGCCCGCGTTCGCCGCGTGGGTGAACGCGATCAGCGAAGAAGACCTGTTCACGCTCATCCCGCACCCGAACAACGAATCCCCCGCCACCGATCTGTCGAACCTGATCCGCACCGCCCGCGAGCACGGCGCGTTGACCGGTGACCCCGACCTCGGGCTGATCGTGGCCGCCGACGACCACCCCGCCGGGGCGGGATTCCACATCCACTTGTTCAACCTGCACGGAACCCAGCGCCTAACCACTATCACCAGCACCTGGACCGAACTGTCGTTCCCGCAACCAGGTACCGGCCTGATCGGCGCCGCCCGCCACCACCTGCGTGCGGTGTGCGCGGCCGCCAACACCGTGCTGTCCGGTCTCACCACACCAGCCTGACCACACCCATTCCCTGTTTCGGCAAGGACACCGCGATGACCACAACCACCACAACCACGCTCAGTGAGGTCGACGCCGTCGAACTCACCCGAATCACCTCCCTCGCTCACAGCGTGGGCTTGGACTCCTTGGACTTACGCGCCGATGTCGAGGAAGCCGCCACCGGTGAGGCCGACCCGGAGCAGGCCGCCGACGACCACAACGCTGGGCTCGACACCCAGCTCCGCTACCTGATCGGTGTCCTCGGAGCGGAGGGCACCGAAACCCTTGTCCGGGAGGCCGCCGACCGCCGTGCCGATACCGCGCTGGCCGCGATCATCTCCTCCGCCACGACACTGCGGGAACTGCGGTCCGGGCCCAGCTACGCCCCTGACCGCTGGCAGCACGCCACCACCGAACTCGTGCACGCGCTCGAGACCCTGCCGCGCGCGGTGTCGGCTCCCGCGCCCGACGACCCCGACGCGGAGTTCTTGCGCGCCCTGCACCGCGCGCTGACCGACACCCCCGCCATGCGTGAGCAGTACTTCGACCGCAACCTGCTGCTTGCCGTCGCGGCGAAGCAGCAGTTCATGCTTGCCGCCCGCGGTGCCGCGACCGCACCGATGCTGTGTGACAACGTGGAAGCCGACCCGCAATTTCTGGTGCTCTATCTCGAATTGCCCGCCGACGACGATGGTTTCGGCAACCTGGGCACCCCGCGTCAGATCGCCCGCCACATCCCACTGGAGCTTCTGAAGTGGTTCCTCCCCCACGTGGAGCAGGTATCGGCCACCGACTCCCGCGCCCCCTGGTGGGATCACAGCGATAAAGCCGAAACCTGGCGGCGCATGCAGGAATGGGTCACCACCCCTACGACGGGCTCCGACCCCCACGAACCTGGAGCCGACCCGGGTTTGCCTGCCCCGAGAGTGCGGGCCAGCCGCTACGAGGTCACCTATCTGCCCGAAGACCACCCCGACTTCCACGGCTTCTTCGTCGAGGTGATCAGTCGCGGGTTGGGCCGCTGGCTTGTGAAAGACGTGTTCGGCCGCTGCTACAGCCGCGATGGTCACCGCGATCTGGAACCAAGCCGCTCCACCCGCACCGACGCATGGTGCGAGCAGTTCTGGTTCACCGATCTGGCCACCGCGATCACCACCGCCACCCACGTCGCACCTGCCCTGAAGGTCAACGGCCGCTTCACGCTTCGGCAAGCCCTCGGAGACACCCCAGTCGATGGTGGAGGCGAAGTCGCGGACTCCTAACCGGCACAAAGCCCTTATCCCCGAAACAGGAACCTGACCCATGACCGACCCTGCCCGCGCCGAGATCCTCGCTCACCTCGCCGACCTCATTGAGCACACCAGCCAATTCACCTCCACCCTCACCCACCTTCGCGACTGTGTCATCACCGACCCCGACAACCCCGCCGTGCTCGACCGTCTGACACAGGTACTGCATGCCGGGCTCGACGGACTCACCGAAGCCCTGCAACCCCTTCCCCGCTCCACGCCCGTCGCCGCAGTTGTCACCGCGCCGGGCCAGACCCTGCACGGGCGTCGCGCCCGCCGCGCCGCCCGCACACGCAGCCATGGTCGCGAAAACGACGAGCAGTGCACCTGCCGGTGACAACGACCTCAAGGTCGGCCGCGACTACCTGCACCCTTCCGTTCTGCCCGACACGCCATTCCTGGCAACGACCAGTCCACCTACCCCCCTCACAAACCCTCTCCGGAGATCAGCCATGCCCGACCCCACCGTTCTCGATCCCAGCTCCCCCGAAGCCTCCACTGGTTTGGAATGCGAAACCGATTGCGGCAACTGCAATGTGTGTTGGTTCCTCGACCGGATCGCCGACCTCGAAGCGACCGTGCACGCACTCAAGCAAACCCTGCTCGGCGGCGTGCCCGCGGTCGCCACCAGCTTCGGCTACCAGTTCACCAAACAAGGCCAGCGCACCTTGACCACGGAGGAAACCGAAGACCTCGACCAAGCCCGCAACGCCGTCGCGCACCTGCTGCGCACCCAGAAGCTCCGTGACCTGACCCCCGACGCGGTCGTGGTCTCACGCTGTCTCTCCGCCTGGACCCCACGCACCGACCTCTCCCCCACCCTCGGCTAGCCCCATGCCACCAAGCACTGGGCGATAGTCAGCGAATTCACCGCCGGCATGGCCGGCGTCGGCGGCGGGCTGCTGGTGATGACGCTGCTGCGAATCATCGACATTCCCAACCCTTATCGCGGTTCGTTCATCACCGCCATCGCCCTGACCACCGCCTTCGAAACCCTGGTCTGCCTGACCAGCTACCACATCTACCGCGGCCGCACCCGAAACAACGACCAGCAACCATCAACCCCTTGAAGGCCAGGAAAGCCCATGCGCCACAACACCACTGACACCTCCAGCAGCAGCCAGCGCGCCCCAAGAACCATCTCCCCGATCGCCGCCGCGATCATCGTGGTCACGGTCAGCGTGATCAGCGTGTGCGCCGCTGGGTTGGTGGTGGCCAGGACGCTGCTGCTAATCATCTTGGTGCTGCTGATCACGATCTGGGTGCGTCGCCAGGTGCTGGCGCGCAGCGTCGACCCTGATCTTCGCGCCAGCCATGCCCACCTGCTCGGCCTGCTGCGTGGTCACCTCGCTGGACGCGATGGTGCCCACATCGAGGTCGGGCCCGACCTGATCGCGTCGGTCTGGATCGACCCGATCTTCACCATCAGCGTGGGCAGCAATTGGCATGCGATCCACGACCGTTGGATCCTCAACATCCTGTTCGGCGACCAGCTCACCATCAATCTTCCACTCCCCCGCGGCGCTGACGACGGCAGTTCTGCCCCAGCTCGCCTCTACCGGCTGTGGCCGCAGCGCCCCGACCGCACCACCATCACCCACCTCGACACCCTCGACGACCCGACCGGTGAACAACACCCGCGCGCGCGGATTGCCACCCTCGCCGAACTCGACACCCTCATCGCCGTGCTCGCCACCACCCACTGACCACTACCCCGATCACCCGGATCTGGCTGCACCACAACCTCTTTCAAGGAAGGGCCTCTTATGGACCACCCTGGCCACCACGACCCCGCGGTCACCGCGCGGGCGATCGACCTCGTCGCAGCTGGGACCTACCACCGCAGGCATCAGCTCGGCATGCACCCGCCCGGTGCCCCTGCTCGATGGGAACACCTCAACGACCGCGAGCGTCAAGCACCGCGAGCCGAAGCCACCCACCCAGTCACCGATCTTGCGGACCTGCTGGCAACCACCACCGAACTCACCGCTCGCACCCAACAGTCACATACCCCCCGCACCCCGACCATGGCACGCGCTACCCGCGTGGCAGCAGCAGCCACCCTCATCAGCGCCGCCCTGGCCGCCGGTTTCGGTGTCATCCACTGGCGTCAGCGTGGTCGCCGATCGAAGCCGGTGATCCCGAACCCACCGAATTCGCCCTAGTGCAGGGCACCATCCCACCCCCATGCGCAACGCGGCCCGCCACAACCTCGTCAACGACAGCCCCTGCCCCACTTTCCCTTTCCTATTCAGGAGCCCCACCCCGATGACCACCACTTCCCCGCGCCGCCGCGCGACAACGCGGCATCGCAAGTCAACTCCGACCACCCACATCGCTCGACGGCGGGAACCAGGCCTCGTCGAATTCACCGTCGACCCTTCGACCGGGACCGGGCACGCGGTCATCGAACTGCCCTACACCCAACCGGTGCTGACGATGAACACCAAAGCGGCCACCATGCGAGGACGCATCGGCGAAGCCGACAAAGCCAAGGACGTCCGCCACACCGTCTACATGCTGCTGCGCGCCGCGAAACTGCCTCAAGATGTCGCCCATGTCGTGGTGTGGCTGCACTACCAGCCCGTCGACAACCGCACCCGCGACACCGACAACCTCGCCAATACCACCAAACCCATCTACGACGCGTTCACCCGCACCCGCGCCGCGTACACCATCCGCACCGGACCCAAAAAAGGCGACACCGTCGAGGCGCAACTCGGGTGGAGCATGGTGCGCGACGACGACCCCCGCTACATGAGCAAACCCGAACCCAAAATCCACGACCCTGTCAAAGGCGAGCCCGGCCGCATGTGGCTCGACATCCGCTGGGTCACCCACGTCCGCACCACCACATCCCACACCGCGCTCGCCGCCGCGATCAGCGACCTCGCCGACCGTGTCCTGGATCTGCAGGACCTCCTCGAGGGCCAGCAGGTCGGCGGCGCTGACTGGCAGCAGGCCGCCACAGCTTTGCAGGCCGCACTTATCGGCCTGCACCAACACACCGCCCTGTCTCCCAACGCCGCCCCCAGCCTCGCCCGCGGCCCTCACACCACCCTCAACGAGCTGTGCACCACCGTGGCTGCCCTCACTTCTCTGAACATCACTTCTGACCCCACCTAATCTCTTTCAACCACAACCGATTTCACCGATATCTGAAGAGAGCACCAGGTCGAAGACCCTTAAGCAGCCGCTGCACGGATAGGCCCGACCTACACGCTGATCACTTCCTCGCCCTCTCAAACACATTCCCCCACAACACCACCCACCGAGGAGCACCAATGACCGCCCTTGACACCCTCCCCGCAGCCGACCAACAAGCCATGCGGCAAGCATTGGAGCGCACCCGCACCATCTCCACCCAACTCACCACCAACGCCCATAACCGCGACCTGACCCCGACCGAACTCCACACAGCCCTCGACACCCTCGAACTCATCGCCCCCCTTCACCCGCCACCCCGGCCCCGCTGTACGCGCCGCCTGGCACACCGCCGTCCGCGCCGATGCGATGTCCAAGTCAGAGAGCGGACCAGCATAGGAAGCAGCGTCGTGATCATAGAAGGAGGAGTGGAAACACCGATGCCTGCTGCCACCCGAGAAACGACCACCTACTGGCACCAGGACGATGAGCCATGAGCGACAAAATTCACTGTGCGCCAATCGAAGTCGACGGCAACCATGTCCTCGCTCGCACCGCCGGACTGTTGACCGATGCCGACATTGCCGCCATTCGCGAATTCCAGGAACTCCTTCGCCGCAAATGGCGGGGCCAATCGCGCGTGGGGTGGCACGAAGCCAAACCTGTACGGAGACACAATGACCGACCGTGACCTGAGCGTCGAAGGGCACGCGCTGCTCGCCGTTCTCGACACCGAACTGCTTCCACTCGACGTCGACCGCGCTGTCACCGACCCCGACCAGCGCGCTCGTGGCATAGGCGATCAACCGTTTGGCCGTCGAGCTGGGCATCGTCGATGCAGATGCGGTCCCCTGCTTTGCCCCCGACCACATCCCCAGCGATCAAAAAGACTCCCATGGCGACCGCTGACAACCCCCAGCCCGAGGCATTCCCACCCGGATCGAATGTTTTTGCGCAGGTGGTCGCACCAACATGGTGGGCTGCCGGCTATACCGGGGCGGCGCAACCCATGAGGAGCGCCGCCAGCGGATTCCGGTTCGCCACCGACGATCTCTGCCACTGCTGGGCACCGCTGTTCAAACGCTTCGGCGCCGAGGGCATCGAAACCATCTGCGATGGCGGCCACGACCTCACCCGCTTCCCGAGGCCATGAGGCACGCCACGCGAGCGATCAACTCACTGCCGCTGGCGACAATCCTTCTGACATCGGCCAGGGCAAGAATCAGGGAGAGCCCGTGCCCCACAACGATTTTCATCCAGTCAGCCCAATGAGCGAGTCCGAGCACAACCGACGCCACTATCGGGAGTGGGACCATCACCGCATCGCCTGGCTCTACGCCGTTGCCACCACTGTCTTAGCAGTCCTGGCGGTCTTGTCCTGCCTGCAGGTCATAGCCAGCGAGCAGCCCTTCATGACCACCATCGGTTGGCTGGCCTTGTCCGCACTCACGGCCGGTGGCGGCTTCACCAACCTCAATGCCTCCCGGCGCATCACTGCCGAGCTGGACCGCAGTGGCTGCCACTGCCCGCCCCGGCCACTGCTGCGCGGACCTCGCCGGACTTCGTAACCGGCGCCAAGGTGTTGCGGTGTCCGCCCGTGTATTCATTGCGGGTTCCCTGGGCAACGAGCAGCTCGATCCCCGATAGGTTTCCCCACCCCGGTCCCGGTCCCGGTCCCGGAGAGACAATCGGCAGAGCATCCGGTTCACCGCCAATGCCCGCTTCGCGGTCACCGATGGTGGGAAGCTGCGGTTACCGAAGATCGGCGACATCGCGGTGCGGTGGTCGCGGGAACTGCCCTCAGCCCCGTCGTCGGTCACGATCATCTGTGATGCTGCCGGACGGTATTTCGCGTCATTCGTCGATGTCAAAGCAGGTGGGCGCTGGCCCGGATCTTTTGGAGGCAGTCGTCCACGGTTGGTTTGGTGCCGTAAACCAGCTTCATGGCTGCGGCGAAGCCCTGGCGCAGTGGGAGTTGGCCTGCTGCATCGGGATCCACGAGGGGACTGTGACCGAACCCGCCAGCCGGTCGGGGTGTGTAGTCGAAACCTGCTGCGGCGCTGTGGTTGTCGATGTCGGCGCACAGTGCGGCGACCTGCTCTTGGCCCATTGATTCCAATGTCGCCACGACGTCGGGGCTGGACAGCAATTGATGGATGTCGTACAGGTGGCGGGCCCCGCGCTGTAGGTTCGCGATTGCTTTCTCCTCCGGTTGGCGGGCGAAGCCGTCATGGAGCATGCTCAGCTTCTCGAGCATGGTTCGTTCGGCAGCGAGAACCGTGACCGTGACCGGGGCGAACTCCTCCCATGTCTGTGCGGTGTCTCCGAACTCCCGCTGGGCGTGATCGGCGACCATGGACCGCAGTGTGTGTGTCTCGATCGGGAAGGCACCCCCTCGGCAACCCATCTCGAGCAAAACGGTGTCGGTGACCACTGCCTCTGTTTGGGAATACGCCAGCAGTTTCGGATACAGATAGCGCACGTTGCGTTTGACGCCGGTGGTGGACTCCATCGGCCGCATCGCATTGTCGGGCAGTTCGAGGTGTGTCGTCACCGCGTCCCGGATCTGCTTCAAAGCGTTGTCGCGCGCTTTGATGCTGGACCCGCCCTCGGGGAAGGAGATCAGCAAGTCGACATCTTCTGAGAACCGCTCGATCAGGTTGAAGACGCGGCTCAGGGAGGTGCCTCCCTTGAAGATCACGATCACTGGCTGGCTGCCGGTCGCGGTGGTGACCTCGAACGGTTGGAAGCATGCCCTCAGTACCTCGGTGACCCAGAAGTCCTTTTCGACGAACAGCTGGTCTATTTCGTGGGCGGCGGCAGTGGAGGCGATCAGCGCGGACAGCTCATTGGGATGCTTGCGCAGCTGTGGCATCAGGCCAGAATGCCTGAGGCGTTCAGATCCTCGGTCAGGCGCGCCAAGTTCTGTCGCAGCGTCGGCGAGCGCTCGCCTTTCACGGCCTCGGTGATCTCCCTCCAGCGGATTGTGTGATCGGCCAGGGCGTGTTCGATCGCGGTCACCAGTGCTGGCCAACCGTGGTCGACAGCTGTTTCCCATCCGCCGCGCAGTAGTTCCAGGATCGCGATCTCTGGTGGGCGCAGCTTCAGCCGCTGCAGGTTGTTGCGTCGGGAGATCCGCACTCCTGGTACTGCGGTCGGCGGTGTCCCGACCACGGTCCATGTCGGCGTGGCGGGCACTTGTGTGGTCAGCCCGAGGGCCCGGGCGGCTGAGAATCCGGTGGGGCCGCCGCCGCGGGGGGCCAGGATTTCGGCGGCGATCGCGTCGGCGGGCGGGCGGGCCTGGCCGTACCGGGTTGGGCCGCCGGTCACGAAGTAGACACCATTGCGGACTTTGATCAGTCGCCCGTCCTTCTTCGCTCGCCACACCGCCGAACTGGCCGCGTCACGTGACCCAGGAAGGTCTGCAACGTGCACAAACATGCCCGTTGGGTAGTTCTCCAGCGCTTTACTGGGGCTCGCGACCGCTGTCGTCATGACAGAAAACTGTATCGAAATTCTGTCATGCAGTCGAGAGCGCGGTAGCTCAGATCACTGGAGGGAGCGCGCCGTGTTGGGTGAATGACTGCCGCTCAATCTCGCTCGGAGATGAATTGCCGAGCACGCGAAGGCCTTTCAGGTTCGGAGACCCGAACTAGAAATGCTAGCGTGGTAGCATGCTATCAAAGCGAGCGAAGGGAGCGGAGATGCGAGCAGTACAGCCGCGCCGGCGTTCGTCCATCCACACACACATCCCCCGGATGTCCCCGGTTGATCATGTCGGGCGGCACTGATGCCTCGTATCAACCACGTCATCGCCGACCAGCCCGCCGATCAGGTACCGCCAGCCCCTTCTCGGGCGAGACGGAAGTCGACCAGACCGCAATCACGCACGGACGGTGCTACTGCTGATGAACGCCGCTCCGTTCCTGCAGTGGGCGATCTGTTGATCATCAACGGCGATCGCAAGCTCGATCGCCCCGAGCGTCAGATCATCAGCTGGCTGCACAGGTTGAGCGACTCGCACATGGTCAGCGGCGTCGCGATCTCCGGTTGCCGGGTGCCAGGCGAGGTCGATCTGCTGATGTTCACCCCCGAGGGCTGCGTGGTCATCGAGGCCAAGGGCCCTAGTTGGGAGGCAAACGGGCGACTGATTTGTCTCACCAACGGCCAGTGGTACTTCGAGGACGCACCCGACGAGCCCGCTCTCAAGACCTCGGGCAATATGAACCCACTGATGCAGGTCACCCGGAATCTGTACCAGGTGAAGGACATCATCACCGCGGCCGTCGGTGAGGATATGCGCCTCAATGGCCTGGTCATTGTGGTTCCAGGCCCAGGGGCCACCATCACCTTGGAGAAGCCGTCGTTCCTGGCCGATGGCTTCGACGTCCTGCTCGGCACCGGGCCGGAATCGTTGCACACCTATCTGCGCAATATGCCGCGCCGCGCGAGCGATTCCTGGGACGCCGACACCGTGTTGACCATTCTGCGTCGGCTCGAGGTCGGCAATGTTGTCACACGCGATGACTTGCTGGCGCGCGGCTTCCCCGCACAACCGCCCCTCACCCAGACCACCTACGCGCCTGTGCAGCCGAACGCCGTCGACGCTGCGCCTGCCCGCACGCCCGCGACGCGGCCGGTCGAGAACCTGCCGGTACTGGCGCCATCACGGTTGCCCGCCGTGCGTGACGTCGAACCTGCAGCGGAAGCCAGCCAACTTCACACCGCCATCAGATTTGCGGCTACCGCGATCGGCGCGGCGCTGATCACCGGTCTTGGGTGGGCGGTGCTGCAACAGTCAGCGAACCAAGCACCCGCGGGTGGCCCGCACCCCACCAGCGGTCAGCTCGCGCCAGCACCGCAACAGCAACCAACTTGGGAACCTCCGGTGACAGTGGCTCCGGCGCCATCAGCGCCACCGCCGGTGACCAAGCGCCCCGCGCCGCCAGCGTGCTATCCGTTCGATCCCGCGTGCTGACCAGGAGGCCTTTGATGACCGTTGTGGCGATCGGCGACCTTAGGAGCTGCAGCTCGGCCAAGCAGTGCAGTGCAGCACACCGCCTTCTGTGTGCTCACTTTCCAATTAGCGCACCATGGGCGAACCATCGCTCGATCATGCTGTGCTCGGATGCTAGCATTTCGGCATGCTAGCAACGGGGCGGGGCGATTTCGTGTGTGAAGCCGATGGGCGTCGACGGCTGCCGCGCGCCATGCGTGCATGCGTGCATGCGAGAGTGCGAGGATAGCGGCCGTGGACAACAAGACTACGAGCCGCCGGAACCAGGTGAGCTACCGCTTGGAGGACGACCGCGAGCGGGATCAATTCATTCGCACCCTCAACAAGTGGGGCGAGGCGCACGACGTCCCGGCGTCGAAAGTGAGTCAGCACGTCCACATCAACACTGCTCGCGCCATCATGGAAGGCACATTGCCGCCCGAAGCGATCATCGAGATGCGTGACCACGCGGCAGATCTCCGTCAAGAGGACCCCGAGGTCGCGGCGGCAGCCATCGACGAGCTCGGCGAAATCCTCAAGCGACACCTCCAGATGAACTACGCCCAGTGGTACGAACATCAGAAGAACGTCAGCTCGAAGATCGACAACGCCTACGATCTGACCGAGCAGATCATGGAAATCCTGACGAAGCGGTCGCCGAAAAAGTAGTAGTCAGCGCCGATCCATGCAAGCGCCGACCGAGGGGGTCATGGGGGTCAGCAGCAGCAGTTCGTGGCTTCGACCGGCAGCGCAGTGGTGACTCAAGTTCCAGCGTGTCGTCCCGTGGATGGACGTGATGAGAAGTTCGCTCCGCTGCATCTGGTGGTCGTCGAGGTCGGATCTCCATAGTTGGCCGAAGGCAGGGTTGTCGCTGCAGGCCTCGACGATTTCGGCAATCCGCCCCATCGGCACAACACCAGGGCTGTACACGCGGAACCGGCAGATCAAGGGGCCGATGATGTCTACCCAGTTCGCGATGGTTGCCGCTGCGCGTGGATCTGTCACGAACTGTTCGATCATGTTGGTCGGGCGTTCCGATGTCGCTGGTGCCGCGCCAGCCCAGGGGAACAGTGTTTCCGCAGCCTGATTGGCATGAAGGATGTCGCAGGTGGGGGTGGCGAGGTACCAGGCTGGCACGTTCAACGACTCGATGCGAGCCCGGTCGAGCGCGTCCAGGTGCGGCGGAGAGGCATCCGGAGCCTTTTGGTCCAACCCTGCTGCGATGAGCGCGGCCAGTTTCCGTCGCTTCCACAGCGGCACGTCCAGCTTCTCACACCATCGCTGCAGCATCTGAGGGGAAGCGGTCCGCCGCCCGGCCTCGTAGAGATGGATCGCTTGGGCGCTGACGTGCAGTCCTGCGGCGACCTGTGGCTGAGTTCGTCCCGCCGCGATGCGCCATTGTCGCAGCATTCGCCCGATCACGTACTTGCCCGAAATCGCAGACAGTTCCGAGAGCTCACGAACCTCACGCAGGCTGACGGGTTCATGCCCGCAGCCCGCTACCAGCGGGTCCGCCACGGGCTCACCGTGCGAAGTTTCCGGTCCAGGATCACTCGGTTGCACCGCGGCACCGGGCGTGCCGATGGTCACGAGCTTGTGCCGTGTTGGCCTCGGCAGGCTCGAAATCGGGGCGGTGGCGCTGTTTCGGCTGATGCGGCTGCTTGGATCCGCTTCGTCAAGGCCCTGGTGCGGCCGCGCTGCTTGACCTCGACTTGCATGTGCTGCCCCTCGCTGCAAACCAATCCAGCACGCTGATGTGAGTGACCTGGATTTGATGTAACTACGAAGTCTTCTGAAATTACCTATTCGCTGTCAATCATCCGTAGTTGCACATACCGTGCACCTTCGAGCATTCCGGCTGGTTACCGAAAGGACGTGCCGGAACCGAAATACACCAAATGTGTCAGTGCGAGACAACTGCGGGGATCTCTGTGGCACAGATTGTGCAACAAGCCACGCGGGCAGCAGCTATGCATTCACGCTGAGATGTCAGATCGACATGCTCGCGCGCGCGATGGCGCCGTGGTTCGCGTGTAGCACCATGGATAGAAGACGGGGTCAGCGGCTCGTGATCGATGTCAGTGCGGCGTTGGGCTGGTCATGCGCGCGGATTCGCACCACAGCCCGAAAAGGCAGCGGAGTTTTGCGGCGTTTCTGCTGGACAGGTCTATCTCATAGTGGCTGCCGTCGAGGCTGAATGACACAGTTTCGTCGGCTTCGGATATTCCGTCGAAGTCGTCGATGATGGTTATGGCAACCTTGCGCACGAGACGTCCCCTCCAAATTTCATTTCGACGGATTCGGATTATGCCGTGCAATCCAACATTCCGCACGCTGCAGCGCAGGCATGCCGTGCGGAGATTCATATATCCAGTACAGCGCTCGCTCCCTCGATATCGGAGGGTGGCAGCAACGGTGTGGGCTGGGGGCGGCTATCCCCACGGGTTGCGGCGTGGCGGTGGGCATCGACCACTGCGGCCAAGTCATCGGTCATTGAATGGTGGTCGAGATCCCGATCCCAGCGCTGATTGCGGGGATTCCATGTGCCGACGGTGACGGTGCCATCCAGCATCGGGTTCACGCAGCGCCCCAGTGCGCCCAGTGCCGCGTCGAGCGTGTGGAGCCTACGCGGCAGCGTGGTGGTGGCGGCGAGGATCGGATAGTGGTGGGCCCATTCCGGACTGGGGGCGTGCACAGCTCGAGGAAAATTGATCCCGCGATGTTCGGCGAGCGCGGCCTGGACAGTCGCGGCATCCAACGGGAGGTTGTGGGTGATCAGTAGAAGGTCGGCAAGGTCTCGCCACCGGCTGGAGGGGATGTTGTTGCGGCCGCCGAAGAGCTGATACATCCCGGCGATCTTGTCGGCCACTTGGTCTGCGATCGGATAGATCGTCATGGGTGGTGGTCTGCGGATCTCGGCGAGTTCGAGTACCGGTGCGGGTGTGATCCGGTCGACGGACCCGACGACACTGCGACGGACCGCAAGATCGATCCGGATCGGCGTCATCGACAACGTGGTGCCAGCAAAGTAGGGCGTCGCGAACAACGTGGCGCCCGGATTGGCTCCGCGGAGTTCATTCTTGACGGTGATGCTGAACGCGAAAGGGTCGCTGGGGTGTGGGCCGGCCAGGTCGTGGAGTTCGTTGATGGCGTTGTCGACGTCGAGGTGTCCGCCGCGGTGATTCAGGTCGATGTCCTGGCTGTGGCGGGCGCCGGGGAGCCGCACCAGCAGCCCGGTTCCGCCAGCCAACATCCATGGGCCAGGTTGATCGAATACCCGTGTCAGGAACCGCTGCATGATGAGTTGCTGGTGTAGTTCGGCGACGCGGCTGGCGTAGTCGCGGCCGCTGGCTCGGGCGGAGGCTTCGATGAGTTGGCCGAGTTTGTTCTTGAGCTTCTTCGCTTCTCGTAGCGCGGGGTCCACTGTCGATCAATCCTTCAAGTCGTCGAATCCTGGCGCCAGTAGCCCCTGTGGTGTGTGGTCAAAAGGCCTGGGCTGGCAAGGATTTCAACACCGATCGGGTGTGCGGGATGGGTCAGTTCGCACTGGGTGTGGGAATGTCGGCGGTCAGTACCGCGCACGCCTCGGGTATTCCTGCTTGCTCGAGGCAGACCTGAAGCAGCTGTTCTCCGCTTGGGCAGCTGTAGAAACGTGCGGCTGGATCCAGCGCCCTCGCCATTGCTGCTGTCGTGGTGGCGCTGCTGCCGAACAGTGCATCGCGAACGATGGTGGCCAAATGTCCGCCGTCGATGCGGGTCGCGGCCAGGTCGGCGACGGTGCGGGCGGGTGTTGTCACTGGCAGGCCCGCGACTGGCTGCCACTCGCGCCGAGATATCTCACCGCTGTGCAGGAGCACTCCGGTGGTGGCGATGGGTTGGTTCGCTGTGACCTCTACGGGGGTGAGATCCAGGTCGCCCAGTCCGTGTATGGCGGCGGCACTGCGGTGAGAGATCACCGCGTCGGGAACCTCGGCCGCGGTCAGACGTGCGGTGGCCGAGCGGGTGGGATCCAGCCGCAGCCACGCTGCCTGCAGCAGATGGTGCGGGCTGTCGGGCACTCCCGCCAATCGGTACACGCCGTCGTCGATGAGGGTGAGCAGGCCAACCCCGCTTGCCTGCTCGAGGAGATCGGCGTCGATATCGACTGCGTGTGCCTGCCCGGTGGTGATCAGCCCCCATTGGGTTTCGGCCACCTCGGCCAGGGACAGGTACTGCTGATGGTTGATCATCGTCGGGCTTCCTCTCCAGGCTTTGTGGGTGTGCATCCGGCGGCGAACCTACAGCTGGCCGATGACATCCCGGGTGCGCGGTTGACCTTGTGTAAATGGTTTACCGTGCGGGGGCGAGTTGTCGCTTGACGACTTCGGGCAGCGGTGTGGTGGCCAGTTCCGGGTGGCCGGTGAAGGTGACATCTGGTCCTGCTTGTGACATCGGGCCGCTGGCGCTGTCGAAGATGACTCGCAGGTGATTGTCGAGGTGGCTGACCCACCAGGTCGACATCGCTGATGGGGATTCGCTGGCGAGGGCGTGCTCCCAGGCGGCATGCAGGGCTTGGAATCGGGCGACGATTTCTGGATAGCCCCACCACCGTGGATCCCATGACAGCCCTGCCCCGGCCTTGGGGTTGATGCGCCGGCGCACCACCTTGACGAACCAGTTTTCCATCCAGGCCCACACGTCGGCGTACTTGGGGGTCAGGTCGGCGAGAGCACCGAGAGGTTCGTAGTGGCGTTTGGTGTCATCGGGAACCGGCAGCAGTTGTAGTGGTGGATGTCCGAAGGTCTTGGAGTCGGGGTCGGGGTGTGACATCGGACCGGTTTCGCCGTCGAGCAGGACTCTCAGATGTGGCTCGAGGTGGCTGATCCACCACGTCGACATCGCCGATGCTGAGGCGGAGGCGGAGGCTTCTTCCCACGCGGCGTGCAGTGCCAGGAGTCGAGCGACGGTCTCGGGGTATCGCCACCAGTACCGGTCCCATGACAGGCCTGATCCGGGTTTGGGATTGATGTGGCGGCGGATGTGGGGGGCGAACCAGCCTTCGACCCACTCCCACACGGTGGCGTATCGCGGGGCCGGCGCGGGCTCGGCCGGTGCAGTGTTGTTGGCGGGCTGTTGCTGTGGTCCGGTCACGGTAATTGTCCTTGCTCTGCGATGGTGATGGTGCCGCCGGTCTCGTCGTCTTGCCTCGTGGTGGCCGCGGATTGGCGCACGACATCGGCGAATGGGCCTGCCTGCCAATAGGTTTTGCGGAGCAGCAGAGGTTTGGAACCCGGGAGGCGGAGTATGGCGCGGTCACTGGTGAGTGCGGCCAGGTCGGAGAGTTTCAGGATTCGT
The DNA here is from genome assembly GCF_050955785.1 of Nocardia sp. CA-084685. Taxonomy (NCBI): domain Bacteria; kingdom Bacillati; phylum Actinomycetota; class Actinomycetes; order Mycobacteriales; family Nocardiaceae; genus Nocardia; species Nocardia sp. CA-084685. Next base: position 290,309 of record NZ_CP192095.1, on the reverse strand, counting down.
TCGCTCTGCCATGAGCTCGATCGCGAGCGCTGCCCGGTGGCGAAAATGCCGGTGGGGCTGCTGGTTTGATCGTTGCGAACCCAGTGGTCGTCGATGAGCTCGCTGAGGGTGGTGAGGAACTCTTTGTCATCGATGTTGCCGCCGTACCACACCGCTGAACAGGCGTCGAGCATGATCTGAAAGCGCACCTGTCCCCACACGTTGCGGCCCTGGGATGGGGATTGCAGGATCGTGATCGGGATGATGCCGCGAGATCCGAAGTGAGAGTACTGATCCGGAAGTGATTGCAGGCGGCACACGTTCGCGGCTTCGTCGAGGACCGCGACCATCGGGATGTCCAGGCGTCCGGTGCCTGTACGGGCACCGGCGGCTTCGGCGCGGTCGAGGACTTGACCGACCAGCGCGGTGGTCAGCGCTGCCGCAGAGTCGGGTCCTTCGCGGCTGAGCGCGTACAGGGTGTCGGTGCTGGTCGCGAAGGCATCGACATCGAACTCGGGCAGGGAGTGCTGCCAGTTGCCGGGCGCGGTCGCGATGCTGCCGTCGGAGGCGACGCCGATTGTGATGCGCCGGTTGGGCAAGATGGCCTGCGCGTATCTGTGCGCGTCCAACGACTCCAGAAACCGTCTGGCCATGTCGAAGTAGCCGTCGCGCTGGCGTTCGGTGACGTTTTGTTTGGTGGTCAGCATGCGGGCGGTGGCATGCTCACCATGGGCGCGCAGCACCGCTGCGGGGACTCCGGACTGCTCGTTGGCCATCCATTCGACCGCGTGAATGAGGTCTCCCCCGGCCAAGGCGGCGGCAAGCATGTACGCCGCCAGAAGATCTTGAGCTGAGCCGTCGAAATAGGCGTCGACCTTGGCGCCGTCCTCTTTTTCGGCACCGACGAAATACGACGCAGCCTTCTTCGCGGCGGGCAGGTCATGAACTGGGGCAAGCGGATTCCACCAGAACGACGCTGCGCCGTGCTCACCAGTGGTGACGCCCTGCAAGTCGAACAGCCATACGTCGCCGACGGATTCGCGGTGCAGGCGGGTGTGGGAGTACAGGTCGGGTTTGTTGCTGGTGGCGATGCAGGGGCCGGGTGCGGTCAGCACCGCCGGAATCGCCAGAGCCGCGGTTTTGCCCATCCGCGTCCCCGCGATGGCGACGGTGACCCATTCCCATGGCAGATAGACCGGCAGATCGCCACGCACGGTGCGTCCGACCAGGACTCCCCGAAACGCGGAATGATCGGCGGGGATGGCTGGCGCGAGCCGCTCGGTTTCTTTGATCGACCATTCCTCGTCGAACAATTCGAGAGTGCTGGGGTCGGTCATGGTTTTCGCGGCGGCATCGACTGGGCGCGGCCGTCGATCTTTGGTGCGGCGTGCCAACATGAAGGCCGCGGAGGATGCGGCGGCGGTCACCGCGACCAGTTCCGCGACGAGTACCACTGTCGCGGTGGCCGGCCAGGCACGGCGGCCAGCGGCGACTGCGATCAATACCGACGGGTTCCATGATGGGTTGGCACCGCCGCCGAGGCGGAAAGCCAGCAGTATTAACGCGATAATCCCTGCACACAACAGCAGGAAACCGAGGAGGAACAGCTCCCCGCGCAGCGGCGTCGGGCGGGAGGTGCGGGCGGTCACGGCGCTGTCTCCCCGATCGCGGTGAGGCCGGGGGGTCGTCCAATCTCACCGATGCGGGTGAGCTGAACTTCTCGCAGGCTGGCTCGCGGCAGCGTGTTGATCATGGTTGTCCTTCCTTGGGCGCGATCATCGAGATCCGCCAGCGGTCGGTGCTGCCGAGCCGGGACGCGATCATGTAGGCCACGACGACGCGATCGGGTTCGCTCGCCGCAGGGTTGGGGAGGGTGATGTGTTGGGTGATGACGACGACGCGCTGATGGGCCGTGGCTGTGTCAGCGGGATGATCGTCGTGGCCGATATGGGCTGTGGCGGTGACGGTGGCGTGCTGCGCTGCCCAGCGGTCCCAGGTGGCTCCGGTCACCTGCGACAGTCCGGCCGCGGTCGCGCCGACCGACTCGATGTAGGTGGGATCCAGGAGCGCGCGGGCCCGGGTGAAACCGGCTGCCGCCGAAGGGTCTTGGGCGGGCTGCCAGCTGTAGATCTGCGCTGCGGCCGCGACCAGCACAGCGTCAGGATCGCGGTCGTCGACTCTCAGTGGCGGCGCGGCAGGGGCCGAACTGGATGTGCTGGGCACCAAGGGCGTGGACTCATGGTGGCCACATCCGGTGACGACGGCTACGGCCAACGCCGTGGCGATGACGACGATGGCGGATACCCGAATCCGACGATGGATCATCATTGGGCCTCCTTGGTGGTTTTTGAGGCAGTACCGAAGCGCCGGATGTCCTGACGCTCCCCTTCCCACCCGTCGGCCAGTGAGCTGACTTTGACGACTTGTCCTGTTTCGGGTGCGTGCAAAAGTTGCCCGTTACCTGCGTATATGCCGACGTGATGGCTGTCGTCCTTGCCTGGGGCGGTGAAAAATATGATGTCGCCGGGTTCCAGCTGCTCCCCGGGGTCCAGGGGTCGCCCAGCGGGGTCGTCCTGCTGGGACTGGGTGTAGTGCGGCAGCTGGATCGCTCCACCGGATGCTTGGTAGACCGCGTACAACACCAGGCCCGAGCAGTCGAAGCCACCGCCGCTGGGGCCCTCGTAATTGCCGCCGCCCCATACGTAATCGGTGCCGAGCCACGTTTGCGCGGCCGCAAGCACCCGAGCGTTGAAGTCGCCGGGCGGTGCGTCAACGGCAGGCGCGCCGGGCCCGCATGTGGCGTAGTCCGGGGTGTACGCACCGCCGCTTCCCTCGCTTCCCTGGAACGCGCTGTAGATAGCGGCGGCGGTGTCGCGGTGGGCGTCGTAGGCGCCAACGAGATCCGCGCGGGGGTTCTCGACCAACGCGGCGAGGTCGCCCGGGTCGCGGGATTCCCAGCCGTCGATGTCGGCAAGTTTGTTGAAAAACCAGTTCGCTTGATAGCTGGGGTCCATCAACCCGGCCACGCCGACTTCCTTGCCCCACACGCTGACTCGCATCTGCCACGGCCCGACGCTGTCGTAGTCGGATCCGACCGCGTCATGCGGGAAGGAAAGACTTTCCGGCACATTGGAATTGGCGTAATTCTGGAAGCTGGATTCGCGGCTGGCTGCCATCAGCGCGGCCATGATCCCGTTGGAGGCGATGTGTCGTTGTTCGCCGACCTGGACAGCGAGCTTCGCGATCGCCAATTGCTGGGTGTTGAGACCGGCGAGGCTGACGCCATCGGTGTCGGGTAGCCCTTGCCCCAGCACCGGAGCGCACGCTGTGGCTTCGTTGTCGACCAGTATCGTGATGATCAGCATCGGCACCGCGATCGCCGCCGCCACACACGCGATGACGGCGGCGCGGAGCGCGCTGATGCTCACCTAGCCGCCTCGGGCCCACGGTCGGCATGCCACATCGCCTGTACGCTTCCGGCTTCGCCGGTGGCTGGGCACCGACTCGGCCACTGCGGTTCGGTCCGCCCCAGCCCATAGCCCTTTTCGGCGTCGATTATCTGAAGCGTCACAAGCCGACTCGCTGAGTGGAACCTGCGCGGCAGCTCGGTTGGCTTTGCGCCTTCCGGGAGACGGCCGGATTCGATGGCAACTGCGCCAGGATTGGCGATGAGAGGAAGTCGTTGATCGGTCACGGCCCGAGCCCCGGCATGTCGGGGCCGGCGTGGCTTTCGGGCGCGAGGTGGGCGTCGGTGACAGGCGCAGCGTCTGTGCGCAGGTTCCAATTGAGACCAGCCGTTGTGATCACCGGGAGGCTGTCGCTGTCGTGGGCGGCGACAATGGCCGATATCTCAGCGGCTGTTGCTGTCACCGCCGCGGGTTGCGCTGCAAGTGCATCGACGGCTCCCGCAGCTTCCACGCCATCGTCGTACGCCCTGTCTGCCAGGGCGTCGCTGGCGTGCTCGATCAGTGCGTCGGGTCGCGGCAGAAATGGATCGCCGTCCAACAGGGTCGATGCCAACCCATCGGCGTCCTCGGCTATCTCTGGCCGCGCGAAGGCATTCCAGCGGGCTTCGATGTCGTCGTTGGGGACGACGCCGTTGATGTCCAGCCACTGCTTTCGGGCCTGTATCTCTGCGTTCGCAATGGAAGCGTGCTCGGACTCAGTCAACTCGAGCAGCGCCCCGAGGGAATTGACCTTGATCAGAAGCGATTCCATGTTCTGTCGATACTGTTGGGCACCAACCGGATTCGGCTCATCGCTGGCAGCATTCGATCGGACTGTCAGAGTCCGCACGGCATCGACGATCGCCATGACTCCCAACTGCTGCGCGTCGGCGACGACAACACCCACCAGTGCGGTGCGCATCGCTGCGATCAGATCCGGCTGTCGTCGAATATGCCGCCAGTCAGGGCACAGAAAGCCTGCGGTCCGAGCTTGGTCGATGTGACGCCATACGATCCCGGCGTCGATTGCGCGCCGCTCAGCCTCTCGACGGGCGGTGTTGATGCGTGCAGCGTTCTCCTGCCACACTTTCAGCGATTCCGCTGCCGCGCCGTCATTCTCGTATTCGAGAAAACTCTTCCATGCGGCTGTCCCCGTTGCCGCGAGATCGCCGATATCGCGGAGTCGGTCGGGCTCACTCATATCCTTGCCCATCCTCGAAAGTAGCTGCGCTCGTCAATCTTTCATCGAGAGCGGTGATGGAAGCAGGCATGCCCGCGAAGCTCGCTGATGACAAATTCGCCAGGGCGCGACGACAGTAGGTTCTCGCCGTATATATCGGGGCAGAACTGCGAGGTATGCATTTATTGCTACTTCTCATTCGATCTGTCGACCGTCTTTCTTATCGATTTGCCGCTTTCATCGGAGCTGGATACAGCCCGGCCTCCAGCACAGGTCCGTTCGCTCTCTGCGCACGCCGATGAGCTGGGAGTTTTGGGTGTGGCGAGATCCGTCGGCGAATGGTCGGCGACAGAACGGGGAGAGGGGATTATCACAGGTCGGTCCTGTCCGGATCGGTTTCCGCTGGCGGGTCGGTTTCGGGAGGCGGAATGTCACGGTTGAGTGCGGCCAGCAGATCCGGTGGAATCGGGGCCGTAGGCAGTTGGCTTGGCCGGTGCCGCTGCGGGTGCAGGGTTTGACCGCTGTTGTGCCCGCCGGTGGTTGAGCAGCCAGCGAAGGTTCCAAACGGCGACATCAGAACCGCCATGTGGTGATCCGCGTGGTAGGTAAACCACATCGAAAGACTGAAATCCTCTCCTCTCCGGCGCATGAACTCCCACTCTCGCCAGATGCATTCCAGTCGGACCACCGCATCAGGGTGTTTCCACCATTCGGCGCACCAGGCTCGGATGGGCCACACGGCGTCACAGAGGTTGGGGTAGGTCTGCTGGAACGCAGGCAGGTCGGAGGCCTCGATTAGAAGTCGCGGGTAAAGCGGCAATAGAATTATTTCGACAAATTCCCCCAGGTCCTTGCAGTAGTTGGTGGAGGCGGACTCGGTTGTCATCTGGTATTTCCTTCTGCGGATTTTCTGGCGCGACACGGCAGACTGGGTTCACACCGGATCTTCGGAGGCGACAGATCGGCGACAAATTGCCGAAAAGAGCGACAAAAATCGTGAGAAGCTACACCGGCGGCGGCGGGCGGCGGCGGGGCCATTAGGTTGCCTGTTCGATCAAATCTGCGAACCGAATATTGGTGTCGTGCAGTTGCAATTCGGTTTCTGTGCTGGTGAGCAGGGTCTGAATGGGAATCCCCGGGGTGTTGTCTTTGGAGATTTTCACCATGAACCGGCCGATGCCCGGTGGTTTCTGGCGGGCACGGCGGCGAAGCCGCCGAAGTGGCGCGCCCCGAGACCACGAGGTGATCATTTCCTGTTCGGCGGTGCTGAACTGGAGCACATCGGCGAGGCGGCGTAGCTCGCCTGCGGGCAAGCCGCCGGTGACTACCAAACCTGCTCGCTCGATGAATCCTTTGGCGATCTTGACGTCGACCTCGCTCGGCAGGGACTCCAGATCGCGGCCGGTGTGGGTGATCATCAACAGCCCTGTGCCGTCGGTGCGGTTGAGCCTGGTCAGCTCGTCGATTCTGTTGACCATGCCTGCCCCGGCGCCCAACACCTGCCACAGTTCGTCGAGGATGGCGAGGAAGTATTTCTGTTTGGCCAGCCCCGCGGCGGCTGCCAGGTGGGCGGCTTCCATTGAGCCGTATGCGTCACTCCAGCAGGCCAACATGACAGCGGCCTTGAGCTTTTTGTCGCCGCGGCTCAGCGCCGAGACGTCAATGCAGATGGCTGCGGCGTCCAGGTTCAGCGGGGTGGAGGTGTGGGCGGCGAAGATCTCACCGAGGGGACCATCCAGCAACGCTTCCAGCGACCGGCGCAGTGGTTGAGTTGCGGCGGTGTAGTCCTGCGGGCTGTCTGTTGCTGCAACGCGTTGCAGCCGTTCGGATCCGGCGGTGATCTGGTCGGCGAGGTCACGCACGAGCGGTGGGTTCGCGAAGGAGAACCTGCCGCTGTCGCGCAGTTCACGCAGCCCAGCCGACAGTAGCGCGTGCTCGAAATCAGCGACGGTGCCCTGGCGGATGAGTTCGATCAGCGCAGCGCACATGGTGACCTGCCGTGAATGCACCAGTTCCTTGGTTTCCTCGATCAAACCGAGTTGGCCGTTGGCGGTGAGTTCTTCGGTGTGGGCTTCCAGCAGCGGAATCATCGCGCCGAGGGATCCGGCCGCGAGCGGGTTGATGGTGCCTCTGCCGTGTCCGAGTGAAATGACCTGTCCGCCAACGGCTTCAGTGATTGCCACGTATTCGGGCTTGAGATCACCCGCCACGATCGGGACCTGGCCTTGGGCGACCGCGCCGAGGAACATCTTGCGGATCAGGGTCGATTTCCCCAGGCCTGGCAGCGAGAGGACGAATGCGGAGGGATTGGAGATCAGCCCGGCAGCGAACCAGGCGAGGACGTCGACGCACGCGGGTTCTCCGGTGGTGAGGTGTGCACCGACCGGGGTGCCGACCAGCGGTGCGGCGGCACCGACCACCCACGGTGACAGACCGCATGCGTGCATGGTGGTGGCCTGCCACTCCAGTGGTGGCACCACGATGTCCATCGCACCGCCGCCGGGCCCGCGGTATCCGCGTGGGCTCAGGGTGTGGGGGCGCACACCCCAGCGCTGTTTCGGAGGCGTCGAGCGGTTGTCACTCGAATCTTGTTGTGTTCGCCTCCATTTCGCGAGTGCGCGTCCCTTTTTGGACAACAGCGCGGGTTCGGCTGCGACCCCTGTTTCGATGTCGGTGGCCAGCTGCGCCAAAGCATCGTCGGTGAATGTGGTACCCATGGCGTGGCTACGCGTTCGTGACGATCTTGGACATGGTCGAGTGGTCGGGCAACGAGACACCGACACCCAATCCGGCGGCAAACGCGGCGTCTTGTTGACCGTAGGCACGGCGCAACTTCAGCCGGGCGCGCGCCGAGAGGGACTGGGTGATCGCCGCTGCGGTCGCCACGTTGTCGCGGCAGGTCACTGTCACCAGCAGCGAGTACCGCAGCAGACCGGCCCCGCGTACCTGCTCGTTGCGCTGCTGCTCGGTGACCTGCAACCGCAGCTCCGCGGCCGCGCTTTTGACCCCTTGACCTTGTTGCATGTCGACGAGGCTGTCTTTGTATTCCCGATCGACCTTCTTGGTGCTGTCGGCTGCGCTGTAGGGGCGAAAGAACAGGGTCACCCTTTTGCGTTCGAGCGCGTCATGCGGGGCCAGTAGCGGTTTCAGCACTTCGTCGGTGAATACGCTCTCCGGTGGTGCGGCCATCTCCCACACGATCGAGGTGACACCATCGTGGCGGTAGTGATCCCAGCGGGGCACCGCGGCGGCGGGGCCAGCGTCTTCCCAGTCCAATCCGTGGGGTTCGTCGAGGATGTCGAGTTCCTCGAAATCGGCTTCGGCGCTGGGGTTGTAGGAGCGGTGAACGAACTCGACGATCTGGGCTGCCGACATCGGTGTGGCCTCCACCCCGGCGCCGATCAGATCTTCGTAAAGTCCGGGCAGTCTTCGCGCCAGTTCGGCGGCCATCTCCTCGGGGTCTGTGCGGGTGGCGCGGGTGGTCGCCTTGAAGGTGATGCTCAACCGTGCGAGCTGTTGTACCTTGCCGGCGGGGAAGATGCGCGCCGACTCGAGCATCACCTGTGAGGCGATGGGTGAGCGTGAGTGTTGGATCATCCGGTCGACTTCGTGTCCCAGGCGCAGCCCCGTCGTGGGGATGTTCTCCGACACGACCACCGCGGCCGCGATATCGCCTGGCAGACCGAGACCAGCCAGGTATGCGCCCCAGTCCGCGGTTGCCAGGTCCCGTTCGTGGGCGGTGCGGGCCTCGTCGCCACCGGGCCAGCATTCGATGACGACGGTGAACTCATCACCTCGACGTCTGTGCACCATGCCGAACTCGTTGCCGAGCCGGTCGACCGCTTCGTGCAATGTCGTTTGCGTCAGGATTCCGGGAAGTCGATATCGACCGGACGGGATCCGGGAGTGTGGACCGGATCGGTAGACCGTTGTTCCGCGACCTCGCCGGGACCACCATTGCACTCGCACCTGAGCCACCTCGTATAAGCTCCGTCGGCCGAAGGTGATCACCATCGGCGTCAACACCAGAAACGACAGGCCCGCCAAGATGACGGCGGGCATCAGACCTGCGGTCATGAGCACCAGCAGGGCGGCCACCATCGCGGTGGCACCGAACATGCTCGCCCGCAACGACAGACCAAAAAATCCAGTTCTCTGCGGGAATGTGCCGGCGGCGTACAGCGGCCGGTCGGCTGTGGTTTCGCTCATCGAGGCACGTTCCCGTTGCTGATCGCGCCTTCAGCGAATGACGCGGTTCCCGATATTCCGCGGTTGAGGCCGTGGGCGATCACCGCGGCTCCGGCCAGCGCCATGCCTGCTCCGGTCAGCGCTGCACCGGCGGTCTTCGTGGTCCCACGCCCGATCGCCGCCATCCGCCCACCCGACGAGCCGCCGGTGGGAGCGCTCTTGTTGCTCATGCCACCGCGACTGGATGATCCGTTGCCCGAGTACGGTCCGCGGTAGGACGGGTTCTTCGCACCTGATGCGGCGGGCGCGCTCGAATTCGCGCTTCCGCCACCGGACTTCTTGCCTCCGAGCCCGCTGAGGCCGCCTCCGGCGGATTTGCTGGCACCCGCGGCCGCGCCGAGGGCCGCGCCACCGCCGGCGGCCAGGCCCGTCATCTGACTGCCGCCAGCCGAAATCGTCGACACCGCAGGGGCGATCACTCGCAGCAGGGTCGGCAAGGCGAGCCCCGCGATAGCCAGCAGCACCGCACCGACGATCGCATCAGCGGCGGTTTGGTCGGCGGCAGCCCAGAACGCGAACGCATACAGCAAACTTGCAGTGGGTTTGAACAGCAACGCGGCGACGGTGTAGCTGATCATCGTCGACCACGTTTGCCGTCCCGTGCCCGTCACCGACGATGCGGCCGCGATCGGTGACAACCCGACAGCGAGAGCCAGCACGGCTTCACGGATCAGTAACGCAACCAGTTGAGCGACCGAGCCGAGCAAACCGATTCCGGCCAACGCCAACGAAACGACCGGCCCGTAACCGGTTTTCTCGTTGATCCAGGTGATCGCATTGATCTTCGCGTTGACGTCACCGCCTGCTGCTAGCTGGATCACCCAGACCGAGAAACTGTCCCCGGCTTGATGCAGGGTCACGACCAGCGCTGGCAGGGTCCAGATGGCAAAGACGGTGCGTAGCAGCATCTTCGCGGTTTCATCGGCTCCGTCAGCGACCGCGTGGCGGCGTGCGATGGCGATGCGTGTGGCTCCGACCCCGACGCCGAATGCCAATGCGATCAACTGGATTTCCCAGGTGATGTTCTGCACGCCGATCGCGGCCGATGAGTCGGTCAGTGCGGGGATGGGGGTACGCATCCAGAACGTCATCAGCATCGAGAACGCGTTGGTGTTGCCTTCCATCACCGCGCGTGTGAACTTGCCGACCGGGTCCCCCCAGAACAGAGACCCTGCCGAGGACGCCAGGGTGGTGGCGGCGTCTCCCGGGTTCAATGCTGTTGCCGCGCCGATACACAAGCTGGTCGGTGCGCCTCCGGTCACTACATCGATGAACCCATCGACAGCAGCGTTGCCGGTACTGAGTGCGTCTTGGCAGTTGTTGCGGTCGGTCTGAAAGTTGTTGTTGCCGTCGCTGCTGGGTGTGGGCAGGTTCAGCGTGGGGCCGGGACCGGGCACGGGAATATCTGGCCGATCTTGAGCTGAGGCCGTGGCCGCGTTCGCTGTGGCCATGATGGCGAGGGCCGCCATGAGCAGGAGGAGTCGTTTCAGAACGCCCATGTCGTCCACCCCGTCAGAGTTGGATACGTTTGTCCGGAGCCGAGGCTTCGGGGGTCTTCGGGGGTCTGGACCTTCCAGTCGTTGTTGCGCCAGAGCAGGTTCATTCGGACTCCGGCCCACTGCCGCACTGTTTTGCTGCCGGGTTCGCCGGGGATTTGTAGGGCCAACTCCACGGCGGCGAAGGTGTCGTCGTAGCTGAGGATCCGGAACCCGTCTGGGGCGGTGAACAGGCGCCGGTACCGGTCCCCGTCGGGCGGCTGGTGAATCGTCGGGTTGGTCAGGGCGGCGTGATCGTCTGGCTTCAAGATCGCGAGTTTGTTCAGTGCTTCCACGGTGACGGCGGGGTCGGAGGCGTAGGCGCGGGCAATGAAGTTCCAGGCGGCCAGGGCCGCGCCTTGGGGGCTGCGGCGGTAACCGACCAGGGTGGTGCCGTCGAGGCGGGTGGGTCCGTCGCTGGTCGACATCAGGATCGGCATGGTGTAGCTGCGCTGGATCATCACTGATTCCGGTGACGGAACCGCCTGTCCGGCAACATATTCGGTGCGGGCGGCAGGCTCGCGCTGGACAAGCACCTGTCCGGCGGGGTTGTTCGGGATCGCGACTTTGCGGCCGAGTCTGTCGCTGGTCGGGTCGGCGAACCCTGATCCGGTCGGAGGGCTCGGGGTGGTCGACCCCGCGTTCGGTGATGGGGCCACCGCGGTGGTGTCGTCGTCGTGGGCCACGATGATCGCGGCTGCGGCCCCAGCCAGTACCGCCGCGACAGCGATCATGATCAGCAGTGCCCGGCTCATTTGTCCTCCAGGCGGGTGTAGCCGTCGAGGTTGTCGAGTTCGATGGCGTCGATTCCTTCGGCGACGGTGGGTAGCACGATGCGCCAGTCCCCTATCCATTGCAGAGCTACTGGGTAGGCGAAAGTGCGTGGTGGAGAGCCGATTTGCTCGACGACACGCACACCGGCGATCGGTGGGTCCGGCTGGTAGGTGATGACTTTGAACCCGACGAACCGTGGTGCCTGCCCGGCAGGGACCGACCCGGAGACCGAGAGCACGGCCCGGTTGGCGGCGAACTCGTCGCGTCCGGGCCCGGGTGCGGTCAGGGTGGCCACGACGGTTCCCCATTCGTTGTCGCCGGCCAGGATCAAGGCGGCTTGGCCTCGAATCGCGGCCAGCACTGCACCTTGCGGGGTCTGGGTGTAGCCGTTGGCGATCTGTCCGAACTGTGTGGGACCGTCGACCGCGGAGCGGGGCAGGCGCACTCCGCGGTAGTTCTCCCATGTCAGCGCTGCGGGTGCTGCGGTGAGATCGACCGGTTTCGGTTCGACACGCTGATCGCCGCCGCTGCCGCATCCAGCGGCCAGAGCCATGCTCAGTAGCGCGGCCGCGGTTGGCCGAACGATTGCGTGCATTGTGGTGTCCCCCTTTTCAGTTCAGGATTGCGACAACAGGGATTGAGCGATGGCCATGGAAGAGCCGAGCAGGGCGACGCCGAGGAGGATCCGCAGGAGCGTGGCTTCTTCGAGCAGGTTCGTGGAGGATGCTGAGCGGCGCTGCCAGGCGAGTGCGCCGATGGTGGCGATGAACGTGCCGATGGAGAACACAATGCCGAACCACAGAAACCAGCTGAAGGCCTTGTAGTACAACGGGTCCCACACCTGACTGGGGAGCGGTTTGTGCTCGGTCGGTGGGCCCTGCATCAGGAAGTCGATCATTGGATCGGTGCCAGGTACACCGCGTTGATGATCGTTCCGGCCGCGGCGATGAGTGCGGCTCCGATCATGGCCCCGACGAGCTTGCCTTGTGCGTCACCGCCGCCGCCTTGCATCCGCTGCCACCCGAGCATCGCGGCTGCGACGATGAACCCTGCGACGGTGGCGATCACGGCTCCCCAGATCACCCACGACAGGATCAGGGTTACTTTGGGTGCCCCTGGTGGCGGAGCAGGTTCGGGAGTGCCGATGTCTTGTGCGGCCAGGATCTGGGTGGTCGTGGCGTAGTAGATGGTGGTCAGTGCGCTCTGCATGGGTGCCTCTTATCTGGATGTTGCGTTGCGGGCGGCTTGGAAGATGTCTGTGCCGATCTCGGCGAGCTGTGGGTGGACGGTGTCGGGATCGGGTCGGGAGAACCGTTTGTGTTCGGGCGGCTGATCGCGGGGACACCATTGCGGCATCTGCTCGAGGGGTAGTTGGCGGTAGATGCCCAGGTACGGGATCCGCCAGGACTGGGGTGCGAGTTCTTCGACCAGGTCTCGTTGCCGACGCAGGGTGTTGGGGAGCGCGCCGGGGGCGTCGGCGATAGTGACAAGCCCGAGCAGTTTGCAGCCGCCGGTCAATCTGGCTGCGGCTTGGCGCAGTAGTACGTGCGCGGCTGCGAGCCCGGTGCGGTGAGTGCGCGCGACGATCACGACGTGCGGATAGCGGTCGGCGGCGGGCCATCCACGCTGTGAGTCCGCTGCCGGTGCCCAGGTCTGGGTTAGGGTGCTGGCTCCAGCACCGCCGTGGGCCCCCAGCACCCAGAACGCGGGCGCTGGCGTCGTGGTTGTGAGGGGCTCATGCCAGATCGGTGCCTGCTCGGACACCGAGGGCACGTTCAGCCCGGCGGGAACCTCGGGGGTTGTTCCGCCTTCGCCGTGTGCAATCGGCGCCGCCATGGCAGGTGTCCTTTCTGGTCGCGGGTCAGGAATGTCCGGCAAGGATTTGAGAGGCCGGGAGCACCGGCCGGTCGGGAGAGGCCAGAAGCGGCCCGGTGCGGGGTTTGGTTGCGGTGGTGCTCGCGGCCGGGGTGTCGGCGAGGTCCGCGGCGGCCGCGGCGACCCAATCGGCGGTCAACTGGGCGGCGGTCTGCCCGTCGACCCCGACGGGAGTGCTCACATATGAGGTGTGCTGTTGGGCGGTGTTCCAGTACGTGGAGTCCATGGCGATGCGGACCAGGCCCGCGTTGTCGATCGCGCCCTGCTCGAGCTCGTGAAAGGCGAGTTGGACCGCGTTCACCGCGGTGACCGGGGAGACCAATTTCAGTGCCGCACCGGCGACTTTGGTGCCCAGCATCGCCAACGCGGCTTCGGGTCCCGCGACTCCGGCGGCGGCGATTTCGCCGATCGATGCTGGGGACAAGACGGTTTTGACGACGCTGATGGTGGCGCTGATCGCCATCCCGGCCAGTTTGGTGATCGCCTTGATCGCTTCCCCGATTCCGTCTTTGGGGAGGTTGGGGTTGCTGGCCTCGACGAGTCGGTCCATCACCGTGGGCCCTGCGGAGGCTTTGATTTCGACCCGTCCGGTGGCGGAGTTGAAGCCGACGTTGTCGGTGATGAATTTGGAGCCGGTGTAGAGGATGGACTGGCCGACCGCGGTGCCGACGCTGGTGAGGATGCCGATCGGATCGGTGGGGTCGAGCTTGGATTGGCTGGCGATATTGGCGACCACCCGGGCCAGTGCCGCGTCTTTGGGGGTGTCGCAAGCGAGGTCACCGTGAGCGCACCATGATGCGACCCGTCCGGCCATCCCCGCGAAGCTGGGCGCGGTTTTGGTCGGCGCGATGCCTCCACCATCGGGTGGGGTGACGGTGCCGACGTGGACTTGGGTGACGCTCGAGCCTGCGGCGCCAGGTACTTTCGCTGGGGAGTTCTGACCGGCGGTGGCGAACACTGGTGCCCCGGGTATGCGCAGAGGGTTGGAGAACAGTGCCACCCCAGCGACCCGATCGGCGGGTATCGGTCCTCTGCCGTTGGCGATGTCGGCGGCGATCGTCGCCATGACTTGTGCGCCTTGGCTGTAGCCGACGAGGAACATCTTTTGCTTCGGGCACTGCTGCGCCTGGTCGTTGAGCATTCGCACGCCATTGGCGACCCCGGAATTGACCGAGAGGCTGTAGGGGTCGCTGGCTCGATCTCCGGGTTTGCCGCCGAAGGACGCTGAGTACGGTAAATAGCTGCGCGACAGCAGTGTTCGGCCGTCGCGGTTGGCTTGCAGCATCGCTGGTACCGCGATCTGCATGCTGAATCCGCTGTCTTGGTCGGTGGCGGCGTTCGGTGCGGATTCGGTGGTGCCGTTGGCGAGCAGCAGGTGCAGTGGTGTGCAGGAATCCGAAGTGTCGTCGGCGTGGGCGGTGCCGGTCAGTACCGCGCAGGCGAGCAGCACGGTGGTGGCGGCGGTGCTGATGTGGGTGACGGTCGGTCTCACGTGCCCTCCCTGGCCAGAATCGAGGTGATCAGTGCGCCCTGTGGTGCGCTGGCGGCGTCGATGGTGGTGATGGTTTGCGGGTAGTGGTCGAGCTGCCCGCCGACCGATCGCCGCGCGAACAGGTCCACCGCGTACAGGCCGGGCTGGATCCGCGCTGCGAGAACGCAATGGGTTGTGCCTGCGGGGACGGTGGCGATCCCGGCGGCGAGTTCCTCGACCGAACCGACCCGGGCATCGGTGCTGACATAGGCGCGGGCGGCGGCGGCGTTGCGGGCACCGTAGTAGGCCTGCTCGAACGCCGCGATCGTCGCGATCGACGGATCCGGGGAGCTCACTGCGGCGGGTTCGCCGGCGGCGAGGCCCGTGCACCACGGTGGGGTGACCGTGTTGGCTGGTGGCGCTGGCACCGAGGTGGAGGGCAGGGTGATCTCGGTGGAGTCCTCGTGGATCAGGGCGCCGACTACGACGGCCACCACGATTGCGGTTACCGCGACCAGTGCGGCTACTGCGGCGGCGACCGCGAGCACCGAGTTGCGGTTGCGGCCTGCGGGTTTTGCGCGGCGCGGCGGCGGACTGGTGGAGACCCGGGCTGGGGGCGCCACGGTGTCGAACCAGTCCGCGTCGTCTTCGGTGACCACCGACAGTGCGGGCGTCGCTGCGGCCGCAGTGGGAACCGGGTCGGTCGAAGATGTTGTGGTGGTGTCGAGTTCGGTGTCGGGGGTGGCGAACCAGTCATCCATGGGCCGACCTCGTCTGCGGGCGTTCAGCTTCGGGCATGACGTGGGCGGCGAGTTCGGTGTATGCGTCGCGGGTCTGGGGATGCAGGCTGGCGTGGGTGATGGTTTGCCCGGTGGCCAGGTGCGCGTCGAAGGGGACCTCGACGACCGCGCTGACCCAGCCCGCATAGTGCTCGGCCAGCGCGGCACCGACCGCAGGAGTGTTCGGTGTTTGGTGGCTGATGACCAAAACCGTTGAGGCGATGAGATCTTCGCCGAACTCGGCGTCGAGGATTTGCATGGTCCAGCGCAGTCGGTTGGCGGCGTCGTGGCGTGCGGGGATGCTCAGCACGAGGCGGATGCCGGGCTGATCGAGCAGTGGGCGCAGGTGGCGTGCGTGCACTGCGGCTCCACCGTCGACGATCGGTGTCAGAGCTTCGGTGATGAGCCGCTCGCACACGGTGGCGATCGTGGCTCGGCGCGGCAACGGGCCAGGGTCGCGGGCGAGTAGCGCGGCACCGCTGGAGGCCTGCGACAGCGCCTGCCCCAACGAGACCGAACGGTTCGAATGTGCACCGGCCAGCCACGCCTGCATCGGGACCAGAACCAATTGGGCATCCGCGCCGCGCAGGACAAGGTCCCCGCCCGCGACGGTGGCATCGACCGCGACCGCGCGCACCGCTGCCGCGAGGTGCGAGGCCAGCCCCAGCGTTGTGGTGGTGGCTCCACCGCCACCGCAACCGCTGACGACCAGCACTGGTGGCGTCGACGGCGGTTCGGCGCGCACCAAGTGCATGATCGGGCCGACCACGGGCATCACCGACGGTGGCTGTATACCTCGCACGACCCAGTCCCCACTCATAGCTATCCCTGGAAGATGTCTTCGGGCACCGGCGGAACAGTCAGTTGCGCCCACGCTGCCTGCGCGGTCGACACCACCCCAGCCACCGCGGACGCGACGACATCGAGCGGGGACGGTGGCGGGGCATCCAGCGCGGGCAGCGGCGCGGAAACCCCTGCGGGAGCAGCGGGCTCGGCTCCGTCGACCGGGGCGGTCGGCGGCTGCAGAGCTTGCGGCAGCGGGGCAGGGTTATCGCTGGTGCCGCCACCGAATGCACCTGCGGCCGAGGCTCCCAGCGCCGCGCCCGCCGCCGCGCCGACGCCCATGGCGACCACGCCCGCCGCTGTGCCGACGGCCATGCAGCCGGCCATGCCGCCGATGGTCGCGAACAATGGTGCGGTGACTCCGCCGGTGGCGATGCCGACGCCTGCTCCGATGACGCCACCGGCTGCCAGCCCCACCAGGCACCCGCCGACAACGCCGACGAACCCCACCGCGTCGGCACCGGCTATCCCGCCGGCGACCGCGCCACCAGCGGCTACTTGGGCACGACGGTTGGCTTGGTCGCGGTCGAGCCCGGCCGCGTCGCCCATCAACGCCAGCTCGTACACCCCGCGGTCGTTCCATTCGTTCGACACCTGCACCACGGATTCGGGCAACCAGTCCGGGCGGGGGACGCTGTCGGCGCCCACATGCAGCATCAGCGGCGGTGCCGGTTCGGTGGCTTCCTCGGATCCTGTGGTGTCATCGGCCGGTTCGGGATAGCTGGGCTGGGACCAGAATTTCGGCATCGGACGATCCGGGCGCGGCGGCGCGGGACGCGGCAGCACCGCGGCCAAACCCGAACCGATGTCCTGATGCGGCGCTGGCGCAGGCGCGGGAGTGACACCGGGCTGTTGTTGTCCTTGGGGTGCGACACCGGGCTGGGCGGGTGTGGCCTGGGGTGTGACACCTGGCTGCGGTGGCGGTTCAGCCGCCACCGCGGGCCCGGTGGCCACCGCGACCGGCACCACCACAGCAGCTGCGATCGCGGCCAGGCGCCTGCGTCGCTGCGCGGTGCTGATGTCGACGAGCACTGGCTGCGCATTCGATGACGCATCGGCGTCCGGCAGCTGGGTTACGTGGTCACAGGCGATGGTGGTCATGGGATCCTCTGATCGGCTTGTGTGTGGGATGGGTTGCCGCGCACCATCTCTCGGATGTCGGTCAGGCACACCCGGGTCCTGGCGGCGGCGATGAGCTCGGCGGCGACCAGTTCGAGGTCGAAGCGCCCGGCCAGCTGGATGTGTGGCAGCTGGTCGGGTCCGACGAACGGTGCCCCGGAGCGTCTGGTGTCGGCTTGGGCACGCAGCGCGTGACGGAGCAGTTTTGCGAGCTGCATCTGCGGCGTTGAGGGATCCGGATGCCCGACCTGGCGGAGGCCGGGACCGGCGATGGCGGGCTCGACGGTCACGGTTTCGCTCCTTCTGCGTTGCGCCCGCCTCGGCCCGCAGGCGAGGCGGCCAGCGAAAGCAGCGGCCGCCCAACGGTGTTCGCTGCGGGCGGGGTAGTCATCACCGCTGCCCTGCCGCGGTCAGCCACCGGCCACGGAATACACGTCGGCGAGCGGTTGGAGCGCGGGATGTTCGGGCGGAGGGAACCAGTCCCGTGGGCAGGTCACCACTGGTGGGGCGCAGGTTGGTCCATGCGGTGCCCTCCTGCAGCGATGGCGTATAGATCAGCGCCTCGACGGGGATCTCTGCGGTGGTGAGCTGCTCGTAGATGGCGTCGGCGGCGTGGATGGCCCGGGGCGATCGCAGGGGTGGGGCGACCACGATCACCACGGCCGCGGCGTCGGCGGCCGCGCCGACCGCGAACGCCGCGGCCTCGTTGAGCCCGTCCACCTTCTGGTGCAGCACCAACGGGTGGTGATGGGCACGCACGGCGACGACGACGATTCCGTCACCGGCGTGCACAGCATGGTCGCGGGCAGCGACCAGCGCAGTGGCCAGCGCGCCGGGCGGTGTGGGGTCCAGTGTCATTCGATCCTCACCTGCTATCTCGCATCGACCTCGCCAGCACTGGGGCGGGGTGGGTTTGCGTGGCACCGCCTGTGAGCCGGTCAACGGCGCAGATGATGGGCGCGGCGGCCGAGGCCGGATCGACCAGCGGCAGAGAATGTCCGGCTCCCGGGATGTGGTGCAGGTACGCGCCGGGGATCCGGTGGGCCACGCGCCGCGACTGCGCGGGGGGCACGACTTTGTCGAATTCGGCAGTGCAGATCGATACCGGCACCGCTGACAGCGACCGCGCGATGTCGTCGTCGACCTCGAACACGGTGACGTTGGTGCAGATATCGGCGGTGGCGCGCGGATCCACCGGGTGGATACTCGGGATCAGTTGTGCGCGACCTGGTTTGGCGTGCGCGGCGAGGCTGCGGAGCTTGCTTTCGAGGTAGCTGTGCCCGGCGGCGTTGATCACATCGAGCGGGCCTCGGTGACGCATCCAGCGCAGCGAGCGGGCGGCGGGCCGGAAAGTCCTCAAGGCGGGCCAGTCCGGTTCCTCACCGGCGACGGCGAACATCACCACTTCACCGACTCGGTCCGCGAGCTGCGAGCGATGTCGGCGCGCGTATTCGAGCACGACGTAGCCGCCGATGGAGTGAGCGACTAGCACAACTGGGCCGCTGATGGTGTCGATCACCAACGCCAGATCATCGGCGAGCACCCCGAAATCGGTTGTCGCTGTTGGCCGGGGCCAGTCCGAGCGGCCATGCCCGCGCGCGTCGTAGGCGAATTGGCGGGCGCGGTCGGCGACATGGGGGGTCAGGTGCTCGATGAGCGGAGCCCAGAAGCTCGAGTCTGCCAGCAGTCCATGCAGGTACAGCACCGTCAGTTCACCGGATCCGGTGCCGGTGTAGGCCAGCCGCAACCGATCGGGTGTGTGGATCGCCAGCGGAAGGTCGTGGAGGTTGGGGCGTTTCAGCATGTGCGGTCCTCCTGGCTGACCGAGGTGACGGTGACCAGGGCGCCCCCGGAGGGGACGTGGGTGATGTTGCGGACGAGGTCGCGTTCGGGCCGAGCTCCCGGCGGCAGCGACAGCCGGTAGCGGGTCAGCACCTCACGCAGCACGACGGTTCCCTCGAGCTGCGCGAACGCCGCGCCCAGGCAGCGGCGCACACCGCCGCCGAACGCATACCAGGAATGCGGTGCGACCTCGCCTTCGAGGAACCGTTCTGGCCTGAATTGCAGTGCGTCAGGGAAGTTTTCGGGGTCGTGGTGGGTCAGCAGCGAGCTGGTGGTGACATACACTCCGGCCGGGATGCGATAGCCGCCGATGCTCATCTCGCGGGTCACACGCCGGTAGGTGCCGCCGATCACGGTGTGCAGGCGCATCGACTCCTTGAACACGGCGTCGAGGTATTTGTCGTCGCCTTCTGCCACGGCGGTGCGGGCCAGGTCCTGGATGTGGGGGTTGGCGGCCAGCTCGTAGAGCGTCCAGGCCAGGGCACTGGCGGTGGTTTCGTGCCCGGCCAGCAGCAAGGTGATCAGCTGATCGCGAACTTCCCGGTCCGACAAGGGTTTGTCCGCGCGCTCACCCGCACCGACGGCCACCATCCGCGACAGCACATCGCTACGCTGCGCCACGTTGTTGTCGATGCGGCGTTCGAGCAGTTCCTTGTACAGCAGCTCGTTGATGGCGTGCTCGTTGATGTGGAATCGCCACCATGGGCCGATGTTTCGCAGTTGAGGCCAGTGCAGGCCTGCCAGGACTAGCGGGTGGATGCCGACCACCTGTTCCAAGCGCGGCCCGAGTTCGGCGCGGCGCTGCGGGTCGGTGACACCGAACACGACCTGGACGATCATTTCCAGTGCCATCGCGTTCATGCGGTTCAGGCCCGCGATGGTGTCGCCGCTCGACCAGCGCTCGAGCTCGGTGCGGGTGATGTCTTCGATCAAGGTGCGGTAGCCGCGCAGCGCGGCGCCCCCGAATGCCGGAGTCAGCAGCCGCCGCATCCGTGCGTGGTCTTCTTCGTCGAGGACCATCACACTGCGCTCCCCCATCAGCCCGGCGATGAGATGGTTACCTTCGCCGCCGTGCACGTCGGTGGCGTCGGCGGCGAAGATCTGGCGCACATGCTCGGGCCGCGACACCACGACCAGCCGGTCCGCATAGGGCGGCACCCGCACCGCGAAGACATCGCCGTAGCGGGCCCGCAACGAGGTCAGCCAGCGGTGCCGAACCCGCGAGTACAGCAGCGTCTGCAAGGGGAAAGGCAGCCGCGACTGCGGTGGATAGTCCGCGATCGTGGCCGGTTGAGGGGTGATGGAGTGGGTGGTGCTCAACGGAGATCTCCTTCCGCACGGGCGGGCTGGTGCCGGGTACGAGATGGTGGGCAGCCACACCAGCGGGGAGTGGCCGCTGTTGCGCGCTCGGGGTTGGGCCGCGCTGTCACGAGGCGAGCCGGCAGCGCCGTCAGGGCGTCGACCGCTGGGGTGAGGACCGTTGCGGTAGTGAATGCGACGCCGAAAAGCGTTGCGCGACAAGCGGTGACGATCGCAGCTATCCGCTGTCGACTCATGGGGTTCGTCGCGGTGATAGGTCGGATCACTGCCATGGCCTCACCTCCAACGCGGGTGGCGGGGCGTGTGGTGAGTGGTTGTCCCATGTGGATCCGTCCTGTCCTACTGGGCTTGGGCGAAGCGACCGGCCAGCCACTGCACGGCGGCGGGGAGCCCGATGAGCGCGGCGCTGAGGTGATCGGGCGCTGGAACCTGCAGTTGGGTGACCGGGGTGCCTTCGGCGCGCCAGCGCGCCATGGTGGCGTCGAGTTCGGGCAGGGGCAGCAGGACGTCGGTCGGGGAATGCCATTCGAAGACCGGGGACCCCGGGACACCTTCGTAGTTCTCAATGCTGTTGTCGCGCATGATCGCCCGGGTACGCGGTGCGAAGAACAAGGTGAAGTCGCTGCCGAAATCGTCGACCGAATGCCCGAACCCTTGGCTGAGGATCTGGTTGACGCAGGCGTCGTTGAGTGCCGTCATGAATTGGCGGCCCACGGGGTTGGCGTAGTCGATGATCGGCAGATCGTCGGGGTATTCGCGGGACAATCCGACCGCGACGGCGGCGGCGATACCGAATGCCGGATGCCTGTTGTGCCACAAGGCATTGGCCATCGTCTCGATGGAGACGGGTACGCCGCCGAGCGCAGAGCCGACGATACGCAGCTCCGGCGCGTAGGTGGGCGCCATCGCCGCGGCGAAGGCGGCTGACATTCCGCCGCCGGAGTATCCGGCCAACGCGATCGGGCTGTTGTTCAGGTGCAGCGGCTCGAACCGGACGGCGGCGCGGGCCGCGTCGAGGGTGATCTGCCCACCCATGCGGGCAGCGCCGTAAGCGGAGTCCGGGCCGAGATGGTCAGGGATGACCACCGTCCAGCCCAACGCCAGGATCGGGTCCAGTGCGGGAGTTTCGCGCATCACGACATCTGGATCGGTCGACCACATCGCCTGCGACGGCGCGCAGCGCGGGCCCAGGGAATTGGTCGCGTGATCCCACACGAATATCGGGCTGTCGGGGCGGTGGTTGGGTGGGGTCAGCACGGTCGCGACCGCCGCGATCGGGCGGGCGAGGGAATCGGTGGAGTGGAACTGCAGTTGGGTGACACTGGCCACGACCGCGAAGATCGGTGGCATCGGCCTCGACCGCAGAACGTCACCGGGTGCGGTGGACTCCAAATCCGCTGGTGTGGAGTAGAAGTCGTCGGCCAGCGAGGCAGGTGTCAAAGGTGACGCAGCGGCCGCGCCCCCGCTGATGCCGACGGTGAGGATGCCCGCGCAGGCGAACGTGAGAGCGCCGCGCAGAAATCGTTGGGTTCGCACAGGGTGTGTCCTCAACAGGTGACGGTGAGGTCCGCACACACCAGGGAGCCGACGGTGATCGCGCGGACGGTGGGCCGGGTCCTGGGGGCCGGTCCGGGTGCCACGCCGCACCCGGACCGGTTCCCACGGGGGAGGTGGGTCGGATCTACAAGCCGAGGTTGTGCAGGATGGCGAGGACGTTGGCCACGATGTTTGTGCCGTTGGCGAGCATCGACGAGCCGAAACTGAGGAGGTTGAGAACTCCAGCCATGGATGTAGGTGTTCCTTTCGTGTGCGGCGCGCGAGGGTCGAGCACCGAGTGGGATCCGCCGCCATGACCGCGGCACGGCGCCGGGGGCTTGGAGGCAGCGAAGGTGGGTGGAGATGTGATCGCCGGCAGATGCAGCAGCGGGGCGAGATCACAGCCGACACGACAAATGCAGCGAAACGCTCTGATAACAGCGGCCGCTGAACATCGTGTCGGAAACTCATATCTCCCCCTTTTTTGTTTCGTCTGCCCGCTCTGGTTTCCCGCGAATTCTCCAGATATCTCCGAGAAACCCGAACCAAAGTCGACTGGGGCTCGCTCCGTGTGGGCTCTCGGAGATATCGCAAGCAGTCTCACGGCCACAGCGGGCAGCGGTCAACGGAACCCACACAGCTGGTGTGTACACAATCTGTGCAACATGATCGAGCGCAGCCAACCACGATAATCAAAATTCGACGACGAACTCAGTGCAGATACAGCTATGGCCGTGACATACCTACCTGTCACGGCCATAGCTTTTGAGGGGATAGTGGCCCGACGCCAATTTGCGGGAACAGCAGGTTCACGCCGGGCCACCGGGCGGCACGACTCGGGGGGATCGAGCGGCCGACGGCGTGAATTCTACCGATCAGGCCTGCATATCGGAACCCTGCGAACTTGCACAACCTGTGCACCACAGTCGATTTCGTGACGACCAGATGACACATATTGTCCTACAGGAGAACGAATTGCGGCCATTTCCAGGCATATCAACAATTTGTTGATGTTCTCGTTCCCGGTCGCCGGTTTAGGGTACCGACATACTCATCTAGCAGACGGATAGAGGAGAGGTTCGGACGGAAGCCCGGTGCTCATATAGGCGGTGCGCGAGGATGGTCCACGGCAGGGGATCGAACACGGCACGGAGTATCCGGGATATGTAGCCAGGAAAGGGAACAGCCGTGCCGGGGGTAAAAAGCAGCTCACTGCTCATCACGCCAGAGGGATTGCGGGTTCTCGGCAGAACACTGCGGCAATGCCGGGAACGCGCAAGCATCTCCCGAGATCGGCTCGCACCCAAAGCGTTGATAACGGCGTCGACGTTGGAGAAATGGGAGGCCGGAGAGCGGCTACCGATGTTGGATAAAATCAAGTACTGGTTCGACGCGTTGGATGCCAACGACTGGTATCGCGAAAAGGTGTTGAGCTTGTCGCAGCCCGCCTTGTTCGAACTGCAGCAGGAGCTGGCCGGCAGTGTCCGGCAAGTCGCGCCGAGCACCGCTGAACTGCGCCAACTCGAGCTGCTGCCGTTCCCAGCCTGCTACCGGCGATTGCCCACCTACGACGTGATCGCCGCCAACACCGCATTCCGCCGCGCGTTCCGCGGATTCGCCCCAGCATCGCCCGCAGCCGCACGCCCGGCCAACTTCATCGAGTGGATGCTGCTGTCGCCGCTGTCACGCACCATCGTGCGCGATTGGGCCCGGCATACCCACGTCATGGTCAACGCGCTGCAGGTGCTCTCCCCCGCGGTCGTGCCCACCGACGATCTCGACACGCTGGTCGGCTCCTTCCGCCGCTCCGCGGAATTCCACGACATGTGGTTGACCGACGTGACCAACGACGACATCCACAACAACGACATGACCATCCTCGACCAAACCCACAACCAATGGGTGCCCTACCTCACCAACTCCTACCGAGCCGGACCCCGCAGCAGCTGGGAACTGTTCACCCTCACCCCCTCCTAGTTCAGATCGAAGACCCCTTGTGCCAGTCCGCAGCTCTGATCGGCGACAGCTGCCCCCTCTTGCCCGGACATATGCGCTCGATCGCCTGCCTGCCCCTGCTCATGAGCCACCCGTTGGGCCGAATGTCGAACTCGCACAGCCGGTGTGAGATCAAGCCATTGCTGGTCAGCAGCTGGTTCATGATGCTGGAAGCGGCGATCGAGATCAGCCCACCACCGGTGACTTCGCCGCACAGGACACCGGACCGCGCCGGGTGGGCTGATCTATTCGGCGATGGCCACGCCAGGCGAAACCGATTGCGAAGCACAAGGAATCGCGCTTCCTCGCGGCAGCCGATCGATCGCAATCGCCGACACCGCGGGTTCTGACTCGGAGGGACGATGAAACACAACCAGCACCCGATTAGCCTGCAAACCCGGATGCGGTTCGAGGCGGCTCGCCATGTGCTGACCGCGTTGATCGGTTATGCCGGCTCACGCGCGGTCACCGACCCCGACTTGGCCGCACGCGGCGACTGGGCCACACGTGGCGACGATTGGGCGCGGCAGTTGCACACGCTCAGCCCACGCGACGACAAAGCCGTCGACCGGATCCTCACCGTCGACGCCGCTTTCCTCCCGGGCTTAGCGCAACGATGACCAGCCCTCGGCAAATTCGCGCACGGTACGTGTTGAGCCATGCCCGCGCCGAGCAGGTCTTCACCGCGCAGATCGCGCGCGCGAAGCTGGGCGGAGTCGACCCCGCTCGCGGCACGCCTGTCGCGCAGCTGATCGTCGGACAACACGGCGCCGGACAACTCGCTGCGGCGGCACTCATAGCCGACGAATTTGACGAGCGGCCCGTGATCATCGACACCGCCGAGCTACGTCACTACCACCCCGAATACCTTTCCCTGAGCGAAAGATACGGCCACGCGGAGGCCCAGGCGAGGGTGTTCGTCGACGAGCAACGCTGGCTGAGCATGCTCATCACCGCAGCAGCACAGCAGCGCGTGAACATGATCATCGTCGCTGAAATCGCGACCAAAGCCGAACTCGACAACATCGTGGCCCCGCTGATCGACCCGATCGTCGAGCCCGGCGCGCCGTATCGGATCGAAGCCGTTGCGATGGGTGTCCACACCTGCGAGAGCTGGCTGGGCTGGTGGGGGACCCATCTGCTCGACTGCAAATACCTTGGCCCCCACGGCACGATGCGGCCACAGTGGGCGATGCACAACCTCAGCGAGGAGCACCTGCTGACGGTGGCAGACTGGCTCGACGCCAACCCTCATATCGCGATGATCGGCGTCCATCGCCGTCAAGCCGTCCCGATCGAGCCATCCTCGCTGCTGCGCAACCCCGCAAGCTTGCAGCAGTTCGATCACCTGCCCCACGCGGTCGCCTCCAAAGTCCGCCTCCCCTCTGGCGAATGGGACGACTTCCTCTACGCCGACACCCTCGACAACGCCAGCACCAGGCTGGATCCACGACTGTCCACACGCGACGTACTTTCGCTCACCCGCGTACTGCGGATGAACGACGTCGACAGCGCCGCCGTACTGCGGCTCTACCTCGATATGGCTGAACAACGACCCGAATGGGTGCCCGCTCTTATTCTGGCTCGCGACGCCGCACACGAGGTGCTGAGTCCAGCGGTGGTCCTGCCGGACCTTACCGACCTGCTCGGCGCCGATGCCGTCGACCAATACGAGCGCGTCGTCGTGGTCGACCGCTTCCCAGTCGTCACCGCCGCTGACATCGCCGGTTTCGCCCAGTTGGGCATCGAATTCACCGATGTCGAAATCGCGGTGATCGACCCGGCCATCGGTGTCGAGGCCACCGTGCGACCATCCGACGATCAACTCGACTTCTTCCGCGACGAGCAGATCGCGGGATCTCCGGAACGCAACCCCATCAGCAGCTCAGAGCGGACCCAGGCGCTGCAGGCCGCCCTGAAAGCCGCCGGGTTGAACGACAGAAAATTCACCGTCACCACGATCGCCCGCCCAGAAATCGATCCAGGCTTCGCCGACCGGTGCCGGGGTCGAGTGGTCGCCTGCATCACCGACCCGGCCAACACCCGCGATCTTGTGCGCAACCACCACTACGAGACCGCGCTGGGCCGCCGGATCTATACCGTGACTCCCCCGTTCCCGCGCCCGCCGATCGAGGAAATCGCCGCCGCCTACCACAGTGGTGACCCCCGGTGGATCGACGCGCTCGCCGAAGGCGCCGCCGAGGTATTCCTCGCCGCGAACGGCCCCGAACGGCTACTCGACCTCTTCTCCTCGGCAGCCTCATCGGATCTCGACGACCTGGCAGCGGCGGCCCTCAGCGGCCACCCGTTGGCGCCACCAGGGGCCTGGCCCGCACCCATTGCCGAGGTCGACGTGTCGGTGCCCGGTGCCGAGGTAGATGACATCGGGCCCGCCGCCAACCCCTGATTGCCCGGGAAGGAAACACAGCCATGCCACAGGACACCGACCAGCCGCTTCCACAGTCACGGGCCCGGATGGATCCCGCTACCCACGAATCCCCCCGCCGCCGAAACGAGCTGCTGCACAACCTCGACGACTTGCCCAAGCAGGTGTTCGACGAAGTCCGCACTACCGGCCGCTCGGCAACCGCACACCAGGTCAGCGCCAGTCTCGATGAGCGAGTCCTGGATCCCGCCGAAACCGCCCGCGCTCTGAAAGTCATCGCAGCAATGGTCGAGGACGCCGAACAGGGCGACCGGTTCAGCGCCGACCCTCGAGCACTGGTGATCCATAAGTTCCGATTCGACATGTGGGCCGCCGCCCGCCCTTTCCTGCACCAGCCACCGGAACACAGCGCCGAGAACGCGTCAACGCAGGATGTCGAGAACGTGGTATTCGCAGCGGTGGCCCGCCCGCGTCACCTCACCACGACAGCAAATGCCACTCCGACGGCAGGCCTCGCGGTGATCACTCCCGAAGCAGTCGCCGCACCGCAGCTCGCCATCGACGCGGGCTCAGCACAGTAGCTGCCCACTGAGACCTCTTCCAACCTCACCAACGCTCTCGCGAAAACCCCTGAAGGAGCCCACAATGCCAGACACCGCACTCCACACCCCTCCAGATCGCTCAGGCGCTGCCGTCTCGCCGTCACCTGCTCGGATACCCCGCTGGAAATCCCAGCTGCCGGACGAACAGGCGGTCAGGGCACGCCAAAAGGCGATCATGGACCGGTACCTGGCTGCCCACCCGGGCGCCGCACCACCGCCTCGCCACATGGGCAAACAGATCAGGCAGGAGTGGAAACAGGTTCGCAAGGACATCAGCCGGGAGTGGCAGCTCTACCAGTGGAGTCTGTCGGTCGAGCGGGCCGCGTTGCGTGTCCACATCGAATCGTTGATTCGTCAGTTCAAAGACAGGGTGCGCCAGCAGCAAATCGACGAGCGCGACGAGCAGCACCTCAACGCATCCGTCGATGCTGCACAAGCTCTCGACGGACCAGGTGCACAAGCTCCCGACGGCGACCACGCTTCGCAGCCGTTGCACAAGCCCCAGCCGGGCCCGCTTCCTGGATTCCTGGTCGAAGAACAGGAGGCGATCGCGGCGCAGATCGACGCAGCGAACGGCCTTACCGACAGCGAACGTTCGCGAGCTCGGTGGATGTTGTTGCACCCCAGCAGCGATTTCCCCGTGTTTCTCCCGGACCGCCGGCTCGCGATGGATGTGCTCGGCTTTGAGATCGACCAACTACGCGAACGGATGACCGCCCGCTGGGGCCAAATACGTAGCGCCGCATTCGGGTCCCCCCGAGCCTCGGCGAGACCTTCAACACAGTCCACTGAGAACGTGGCAGCTGCTCCACGTAAACAGCATTCATTACGAGAGCAGCAGCCTGAACACGAGCAGCCCGACATCACCGGCGGGCGAGAGCGCGAAGGCCGCGCAAACACCTCGGCAGCCATGAACGCCGATGTCGATCCTCGGGAGGCGAGGCTGATCGAGTGGATGGGTACTCTGCCCGAGTTGGTGTCGAGCAACTGCGACCTCAGCAGCATCCATCGAGACCTCAGCGCCCTGGTCGACCAAGTGCCTGGCGAGCTCGGCGATCGCGCTCAGGTCATCACCACTGGGTTCATCCGGGACACCCGCCCTGGTCAGCTCGGGGTCGGATACGATCCTCAGCAGTTGATGCTGGTGGATGACGAGCAATTCCGGCGGTGGGAACGTCGCCACGATGAAGACGCTGCCAGCGTGGTCAGCTCAGCGGTCGACGAGAGCGGCGTCGACGAAGGACTTGCCGCAGCTTCTATTTTGAACAACCCTGACTCTGCCCACACTCCCGCCGGCAGTGCGACTCCCGCCGCGGATCCTGAGCCAGTAGCTGCCATGGGCGTTGTCGAGGCTGAGGGCTTGGTGGCCTCGGTTGCCTAGATCATGCACCGCCGTCGGGCGGGCGAGGACCGGCGCTCTTGGCCTGTCCACTCTCCCGCCAGCGGGTTCGCCGACACCGAAAACCAGGTTCGCCGGGCTTCGGGACTTCCTAGACAAACATCGCTCTTCTGCTTCGCGACACGCAATGTCATCTCGCCCGGTCACTGACTGTGCCTGCAATACCGGGCTCGCTGACTCCCCGGATTGGATCTTCGGCTAATTCGTTTGGGCGAGTTGGCTTTTGGAGCCACATCCAGGCCTGCTCGTGTGTCTACGGTAGTTTCGTCATTGACAGGTAGTCGTCGTGGCGCGTGTTTGTTTGCCGTAGTGGCGCGCTGACCGCGCCGTGAAAGCCTTCAGGCGGCGCGGGCAACGGCTGGGCCGGGAGTCAGTGTGTGGCAGCGCCGGTGAGGCCTTTTTGGATGGAATCCGTCGTGCCCTCAGTATCGGACTCGCCACTGGCGGGCGCCTGGTTGGACTCGATCTGCGATTGCAGCTGCTCTGTCCTTTCGTTGTAGGCGCGCAGGATCATCGGCTGCTTGGATCCGACCCGGTTTGCGGCGTGTTCATAGCGATTCCGCAAGTCGGAGAGGTCCGGAGCGTCGAACACCCAATTCGCCAGCTGTTGCAGCAGCGCGCGGCGGCGGGTGGTGTAGGCGTCGTTGACGATCCGCTGTTCGCGGCCGACCTGTTTTTCGACCTGGTCGTATCGCTTGTCCAAATCCGCGATGGATTGGGCTGCGAGCAGTTCTTGGGCCATCTGCTTCAAGCGCAGGATTTGTCCGCGCTTTTGGTATGCCGACAGCAGCATCGGGTTATCTCGGCTGCCGAGCCGGGTCTGGTACTCGTCCAGGAGGGCTTCGAGTTGTTCGAGGTTCGGCGCGACGAACAGCCGGGCTGCCATCTCTTCGACCGAGGGATGCAGCTGACGCGGCGCGGTTGAAGCGGGATCGAAACGCAGATGCTCATAGATCAGTTCAGCGATCGTGAGGTCAGTGGAGTATTCGTGCAACGCACCGCCACGGATGTGGCGGTTCTTGGCGACAGCGAGGACCGGCCCGGATCCGGTGCGCATGTGTACGCAGGCGGTGACCTGGTACAGGAAGTCTTTCGGCAGATCGGGTCGTTTGAACATGGCTGCGACGGTTGCGGGTTCTTCACCACCGACCGGGTGCGAGCGAGAGGTGGCAAGGACGATGCCAGGGAACTCCATGAGCATGGTCATCAGCAGTTCCCAGCGTGCATCGCCGGACCGATAGTGTCCACGCTGTGGTTGTATGTCGGCGTTGGGGTCAGCTGCGATCTTCTCGGTCGCCGCGTCGCTGCTCAACGCTTGGGCCACAGTGCCCGCTCGGGTGATGACGTTGAGCCTGCTGATCGAATTGATCACCAGCACCGTTGGCGTCCCAGCGGCCGCCTCGACCAGCGCCAACTCGCGTACCTGCCTGATCCGATCGACGATGTCATCCCAGCTGCCGTCGTGCTCGAGCAGCACACAGGAGGGCTCGTCGACGTGGATGAGGTATTCGTCGCCGTCGCGTTCATCTCCGATATCGAGCCAGCACATGTGCCCGCCTCCCATCTCGGCGATGAAAGCGACGAACATCTCGATCATCGTGGGCCAACTGCCGGGGTCGGCGTCGAACAAGACCAGCGGCGGGCACGAACCGGTGGGCTGGCGGGTCTTGAGATTCGTCGAACGGGCGGGAACGGTGGGCAGCGCGCTATCCTCGGCGCGACCCGTTTCGGATGCCATATGGTCCTCTGCTCGCGGGTCCTGGGGCCTCACGTCGCCGAACTCTTGACCGGAGAAGCGATCTGAGGCCCCCTTTTTGTCATTGCCGCGCCACACGCACCTAATTTCCCGATAAATAGCAGGTCCTTCCATGCATTGCGTGACGCGAAATCGACGCTATCAGCAGGGCGAATAAGCTGCAACAGCATAATGTCGATTCACCGATAATAGCGAATCGACATTACCGTGCCGGCCTGCATCGACGCAGGGTTTGCCACCGAAACTCGGCAGGATGACACGGATCTCACCGTTGTCGCAGTCAGCCGGATCCTGTTCCCGGCCACCGTGATTCGCTTCTCATGCGTCAGAGTCGAGACACTCCGGAGAGCGGATCTTCGCCTTAGATGCCGTCGTCCGCATTAATGAAATTCGTGCGGGTCGGCATCCCGCCGACGGGCGTGTGACAAAAGCAGACAGATCACCGCCACTTTTGCGCCGGGGATCGATGCGCGACGTACTTGACGCTGTCACTCGCCGCTGTCCCCTTTTGGTGTCGCAATCTGCGGAGACCACGGCCTGGAGGGGGTAGGGCGCGGTCTTCCGCAGATCGCACGGGGCCGACCGGTCGGGAAATGCCCCCTGCTGTGTCCAGCCCCTCATCGCGATTGTGCCACCGCCGCATCACAGCGAGCGAATCCTGGTCGTGAAGGGTGACCTCGCAGCCGTCCCCGGCTTGGCTGCGGGTTCTGTCGGGGCGTGTGGTTGCCGGGAAAGTCTTGTCACACAAGGTGTCCGAGATGCCAAGGGTACGCGGCTGATTCCTCCCTACCGTCGGGGCTGTGATGACGCTGCGTGTGATCCATGGCGGCGACGGCTATACGTATTTGACGCGGACCGTCGCCGCCGGTGACGGCCGCCAGGCGGCGCGCCAGGACCTTTCGGAGTTCTACCGAGCCTCCGGAACGCCACCGGGAGCGTGGTTCGGGCGCGGCGCCGAAGTGATGGGGGTGGCCGGTTCGGTCACCACAGCGCAGATGCAGGCGCTGTTCGGCGCGGGCGTGCATCCCGATGCCGAGGCCATGATCGAGGCCGCCACACGGGCCGGCACAGCGATCCCGGACGCGATCGCCGCGACCCGGTTGGGGTCACCGTTCTATGCCTTGGGCCGCGGCAAGACCGCGATCAGCGAACTGCACCAGCACCGCTTGTCGGCGTTTCGGGCCGCGGAAGGGCGAGCCCCGACTCGCCACGAGTGGGCGGCGATGCGGCGGCAAGCAGCCCGTGATCACCTGCGGACAGCTGGCGGGGGTGATCCCTCACCGCGGGAGGTGCAAAAAGCGCTCGGTGATGAGAGGCGCCGGATGCGTAAACCTGTGTCGGCGTTCGACTGTGTGTTCGCGGCTCCGGGATCGGTGTCGAAGGCGTTGTTCGGGCTCGGCAGTCCCCGCGTGCGCAACCTGGTGTGGCAATGCCATGTGGACGCGGTGCGTGAGACTTTGAGCTTCGCCGAGCCGTTGTACGCGGTGGCCAGGCGGGGGCGCGGCGGAGTCCGCCAGATCGACACCGACGGGTGGACGGTTGCGCTGTTCGATCATTGGGACAACCGGGCGGCTGACCCGCATTTGCACACGCACGCGGTGATTTCGACGCGGGTTCGCGGGGCCGACGGCCGCTGGAGTTGCCTGGACGCCCGTGCGCTGCATCAAGCCGCTGTGTCGCTGTCGTGCCGGTACAACGCGATCCTGGTCGGGAAGCTGTCTCGCCGGTTGGGTGTGCGGTTCGAGGAGCGTTCCCGGGGGCGGGGCAAGAAACCGGTGCTCGAGGTCGCCGGTGTGCCGCAGGAGCTGATTGCGCTGTTCTCCCGTCGCGACGCCATCGCGGCACACGCGGAGAAGTTGGTGCTCGACTACCGGCGTCGCCACGGTCGCTCGCCGTCCAAGGCCGTGCAGATCCAGCTGACCGGGCAGGCGGCGTTGGCGACACGCGGCGGGAAGCCGGGGCCGCGCACGCTGGCCGAGATGCTGTCCGAATGGGATGAACTGGCCAGCGCGTGGCTGGCCTCTACCGGTGATCACCGCAGCGGCCGCGAGTTCATCGCGGACTTGTTGGACTCCTCCACCGGCCCGATAGCCGGGCATCTGTTCCGTGCGCGGGCCGCCGCTGTCGCCGCTGGTGTGCGTGTCGGTGTCGGCGCGGTGCTCGCCGGTGATCGGGCCGCGCTGAGCGCGGCGGTGGACGCCGAGCTGTCGCGGTACGCGTTCGACACTGCGCCTACGCGAGCGCGAGCACGCGCCGATGTGCTCGCGTTGCTGGATCTGAAACATCCGGCCACGGTTGTCGAAGAGGTTCGCCGCGGCTGTGTTGCGTTGGCCCGCACCCGGTTCGAGCCCGACGCGATCGCGTCGGAGGTGGCCCAGGTGGTGGCGGCGCGGCGATCGACCTGGACCGAGACCCACATCCGCGCCGCGGTCGAAGAGCGGGTCGCGATCTGCGTGTTCGACGGCGACGCCGCACAACGGGCCGCGGTCGAACAGGTCGTGGCGTTGGTGCGTGATCAGCACAGCGTGTGCTTGAGCGTGGACCCCGACCCTGTTCCGAAGTCGTTGCAGCGCCGCAACGGTGAGAGCGTCTTCAACGGTCCGGCCTCCACCACCATCCGCTACACCAGCGAGGCGGTGCTGGCGGCGGAGGCGCACCTGCAGAGCGCCGCGCACCAACCCAGCGCATCGGTGTTGCCGCGCGCGGATGTGACCGCCGCGATCGCCACGGTCGAGCAGGCGGCATCCGAGCAGGGCCGTGGAGCGCGGTTGACGGTTGGACAGCACCGGTTCGTCGAGCATCTGTGCACTTCTGGGACCCGGCTGGCCGCGGCGATCGGGCCCGCGGGCGCGGGCAAGACGACCGCGTTGGAGGCGGTCGTTCGTGCGTGGACGGACTCGGGGCGGGCGGTGATCGCGTTGTCGCCGCAGAAGGTCGGTGCGCGGGAATTGGCTCGGGGCATCAGGATTCCCGCCAACACCATCGCGTCGCTGTTGTGGGCGCATCGTCTCGGCACCGCCGCACCGATACCGGCCGGGACGATGATCCTCATAGACGAGGCGGGGATGGCCTCGACCGCCGACCTGGTCGCGGTCCAGCAGCTAGCCGACGACGCGGGCGCTGTCGTGCGCTGGGCTGGGGATCCGTGGCAGCTGTCAGCGGTGGAAGCCGGTGGGGCGTTGCGCCTGGTCGCCACCGACACCCAGGCCCCCGAGCTCGACACCGTGGTGCGGTTCGCTGATCCGGCCGAAGCGGCGGCGAGTTTGCATGTCCGCAACGGTGACCCGTCGCAGGCGTGGGAGTTCTACCACGACAACGACCGTGTCCGATCCGGGCTGGCCGTCGAGCTGCGTGAGCAGATGCTGACCGCGCATCTGGCGGACCTGGATGCGGGGCTGTCATCGCTGATGATGGCCGCCACCATCGACGACGTCTTCCACCTCAACGGTGCCGCCCAAGCCGTGCACACCCAACGTGGCACTGTCGCACACGGCGGCCCCGCCGCGAGGCTGTCGGATGGGCATCTGGGGTATGTGGGTGATGTCATCGTCACCCGCCGCAACACCGGTCGGATCCGGGTCCTCGGTGGCAGCCGTGACGGTAGCCCGGTCACCAATGGTGACCGGTGGCGGGTGCTCACTGTGCACCGCGACGGATCACTGACCGCCGTCAGCACCGATCACCGCGGCCGCGTGCACCTGCCGACCCAGTATGTGCGTGAAGACGTCCAGCTCGGTTATGCGTGCACCGTTCACCGGGCCCAAGGCGTCACCGTGGATCGCGCGCACCTGCTGATGGGTACCAGCCTTGGTCGTGCCCTCGCTTATGTCGGGCTGTCGCGGGGCCGGTTGTGGAACGGGCTCTACGTGGCCACCGACAGGTTGCCTGATCCGCCACCGCTGGAACACGCACCCGACGAACCTGCCAGCGACCGGGCGGTGTTCCACCAGATCCTGGCCCGCGACGACGACAACATCTCCGCCACCGAAGTGATGCGCGCGGAGCTGTCACGTCTCGAGGACCCCTCGCGACTGCGGGAGATCTACGCCGAGGCCTGCCGACTACTCGGACGCGGGCGTGCTCTGTGGTTGCTCGACCGTGCGTTACCTGCGGTGCTGTTCCATCAGGTCTGTGCCGGCGGCGCGTTCGAGTCGCTGTGCGACACCCTCACCGTCGCCGACCAGATCGGCATGGACTTGGTCGCGCTGATCACCGATATCACCACCAACGGCGGCCGCGACGCCGGTGAAACCCTGATCACCGCTCGCGACGCCGCAGCCGTGCTCAGCGTCCGCGCCGACCGGTCGATCGCCGCGCACCTCGAAAACAACACCACCACAGCCCATTTCGGCATCGCTGCCGGGCCCGACGGTGCGGGCGCCCCCGAACTCGGCCGGTTTCGTGCAGTGCGCGACGTCGAGTTCACCGATGTTGCGCCGGTGCCCTCGCGGCACCCGGGAGTCGATATCGAGCTCGCCGAGTTCGCGCTGCGCCTGTTCGCGCGCCTCACCGGCTCCGATCCGCTGTCTGTGTTCGAAGACCCCATCACCACCACACCAGATGTCGACCTCGACAGCACGGAGGTCGATGCGGGCACATCGCCTATTGACCAGATGGCTCGGTTCCGCGTCGAATACGACGGCTATGCCCGGCAGTTGGCCCACGACCATGCCCGCTACCTGCTCGACACCGCAGTGGAGCACGCAGTGTTGGCGCGGGTGCAGGCCGGGCGCGGGTGGATGCGACTGCTGGACACGATCGCGTTCACTGCATGGCTGGGCCACGACTCGGCCGTGCTGGTCGAGGCCATCACCGACGGCGACACCACGTTTCTGCTGCGCGCGCACGACGCCGCCGCGGTCTTGTGCGCAAGAGCCGACAGCTGGATCGCCGAGCACACCCCTACGGTTGCCGAAGCCGCCATGGCGACCAGGTCCGCGGCCGGGTCCGGGTCCGCTGCGGGTGATGGGCAGCGCAGCAGCCGCTTTCGGGCGGTGCGTGATCTGCCGTCGCCGGCGGGTCTGCGCCCGCTCCCGCCTGAGCACCCTGGCATGGACACCGCTGTCGCGGACTGGGCCGACGAACTGTATCGACGCATTCTCGATCTGCCCGAATACGCCCCGGACTGGCGGGCCCGCACCACCACCTTTCCCACCGATCCAACCGACAGCGACGACGACTCACACCCCAGCGATGCGCTGCCCGACTCCGACACCGATGACTGGATCACCACCCGAGTCCCCGATGGGCTGCCCTATCCGGAGTTGCCGAGCGCCGAGCGGCTCGCGCGGATCCGCGCAGAGCTGGCGGCGGCCGAGGAACTGGCCGCGTTG
Source organism: Nocardia sp. CA-084685 (assembly GCF_050955785.1). Lineage (NCBI taxonomy): Bacteria > Bacillati > Actinomycetota > Actinomycetes > Mycobacteriales > Nocardiaceae > Nocardia > Nocardia sp. CA-084685. The sequence goes on along the minus strand of NZ_CP192095.1, from coordinate 254,891 downwards.
TTAACCGCGACGGTCTTCGACCACACCAGCCCGCACGCGCTGGCGATGACCGAGATCGTGGCCGGTGCCCGCACCCGCGCTGACCGGATCGCCGGACTGCTGCACGAGGTTCGTGACACCGCCGAAGACGCGGATGCCGCGGAAGACGCTGCCCGCGCCGCGCAGCACACCTACCACCAGGCGCTGCGACAGCGTCGCGAACCTGCCGACGACCAGTGGCTGACAACGATGACTAGCATCGTCGAAGCCGTTGCCGACCCAGAGGTCCGCGCGCAGATGGACGCTCGCCTGAGCGCCTACCGGGCCGCTGCCGCTGACACCGCCGCCGCGCGGGTCGCCGCCGACATCGACGCCGCGCAGTTACTCGCTGACGCCGCGCGGCGATGGGCCAACCAGTTGCGTGATGCCGCCGAGAACGCGCAGCGCGCCCTCATCACCGCCGCGGGTCAGCACCTGGCCCTCGAATCCCGCGATATCGACAACCTTCGCCAGTTCGGTACCGAACTGGCCCTCGCCGACCTCGCCGCCGTCCGCGAACACCGCCACCGCCTGCGCAGCCATCTCATGACCGCTCGGCGGGCCGCGATCGAGGAGCTGATCGCGGCGACCGGGCTGGATCCCGCTGCAGCCGCCGCCCAGGTCGACCGATCCCAACCCACCCGCGCGGACATCGATGCGGCGCTGCCCACGGCGGTCGGGCGAGGACATCGGCCTACCCACACCGCCGCACCGATCGACCTCGTCAACGCGGCTGTCGCTGCGGCGCGGCGCCGTCTCATCGAGATTGTCGATGTAGCCGACGCGATCGAGGACGGCGACCCCGACGCCCACCTCGGCCCGATCACCGACGATGCGGTGACCCAATTGATCCGGGCCCGCGCGGACGCGCTGCTGCCCACCGCACTGGCCGCGTATGCCGCCGAAAACGCATCGAAATCCGCTGAGGCACAGGCGATCACCGCCGAAAATGCCCATCAGCTGCTGGCCGTTCAAGAACCCGACCCATGGGTCGTTGATGACCCGTTTGTCGCCGAGATGAAAGCCAAACTCGCTGCCCTGCCACCGGATTCACCGTTGCGCGATCAGGTCAGCACGCTGCTCGACCAGTACCAGCTCGCCGCCATCGACACCGAACAAACACGGTTGGGCATCGACCGCGATGCCGCACGCGATGCCGCGGCCGAGGCTCGCGCTCACGCGGAGGAACTACGTTCTGACGCGCTCGCCGCACGTCGCGCCCTGGATGCGCGGGTGGAAGAAATCAACCGCGACTCGACCGCCGCGGAGATCACAGACACGGTGAGTTCTACGCCGGCTGCCGCGCACCCTGTTCAGCCGTCCGGCTCGGTTATCGAGCCAGTCGAGGTCGTCCCCGACCGCTCCGTTGCCCCGGACACCGAGGACGAGGCACGCGGCGGTGAGGGCGAGGACACCGAAGGCTGGATATGCGTCGCCGACGCACGCACCGACCAGCTCTACCCAGATCTGGATCCCATCGAACGCGTCGTTCGCATCACCAGCGACCTCTCAGCCGCCCAGGACCGCGTCATCGAGCTGCACGCAGCCCTCAAGGAGGAACGCAGCGAACACCACCTCGCGATCGCGGCGCAGGTGCGTGCCTGCCGCGAACGCGTCGACGAGCTGCGCCCGCTGCTGCTGGCCTACCGCGACGCCCATCAGCGCTCCGAGGACGCCGCGATCGAAGCCGCCGCCGCAGAGGACACCTACCGGCAGGCGCTGGCCGCCCAACCCGAACAGGCCGACGAAGCGTTTCTGGCGTTCCTGCACGACAAGACGATGGCGTGCATTCACGACCCGGGGATGGGCACCCGGCTCACAGATCTCCTCGACCGGTACCGGGACGCGGTCAACGCGCGCGCGGTGACCAGCGTCGACGCCGACATCGCCCAGGCCCGCCTGCTCGCCGATGACGCCCGCGCATGGGCCGAGCAGCTCCAAACCGAAACCGACGCCGCCCGAACACTGCTCGACGAGGCGGCCGGAGACGAAGGCGTCGTCGAGGAGTCCGACCTGCACCGCTTGCGGCTGCTGGCCGATGAACTCGCAATAGACGCACTCAACACCGCCCGGTCAACGCTTCGGCGGCTGCCGCCCTACCTGCACCGCGCCCGCATGCTGGCTGCAACCGAACTGTGCGCCAGCGCCGGACTCGAATGGCATGCCGCCCTCACCGAAGTCGACCTGCTCGCCGCCGCAGTCGCGGCTTCAGTGACTGAGGAGCTCCGCGCCACCGAGGATTTGCCCGCCGCTGACCCAGCACCCGGCGAAGGCACAGAGAACGCGGAGGGGGAGCTGGCTGCCCGGATGCGAGACGATCCGATCCAACTGCACAGCGACACCGATCTCGCCACGCTGATGCGGGCGCTGCGCCACACCGCCGGGCACGCCGACCCGGCATTGGCCGAGCCCGGACCATCGAGAACCGATCAGGTGCGCGACATCCATGCTCGCCTGACCCGGCAGGTCAACGCCATCCACACCGCCCAGGAGGCGATGGCCGCTGCCGAGGAACAGCGCGGCGACGAGCGTGCTCGCCGCACCGCCACGGCCGCCATCGCCGCGGCCGCCGCACTGGGCGCGCCACGTCATCGATGGGCCACGCTGCTTACCCGCGCCGACAACCCCGCCACACTGGCTGCCGAACTGGCCGCCGCACAACAGGCCGACCACCGCGACCGAGCCCGCCGCAAACGCGCAGAACAGCGCGCCGCGCGCGCCGCCCACGACCTGACCGCCGCCGCCCGCGAACTCCGCCGCCGCACCGCACTGTCCTCCCCCTCAGCGGCCACCGAACAACGCATCCGAGCCACCCATCACGCCCCCGCCCTGACGACGGCTGTCGACCAGGACACCAGCACAACAGTCACCAACTCCTCGGATGCCGAGATAGGGCTGTAGGCATGCAGCACCTCGACAGGGTTGTGATGTCGCACCCGCGGTACCGGCTGCCACCGTGGCAGCAGCGTGTCACCGACATGCTCCCGCTGGCTGCCACGCGCCCCCGCCGCAACCTCGACCAGGACGTCCCGGCACCGGCCGAGTTCAGCGAAGCGAACCTTTTCGCCTACTCGTCGCGGGTGCGGGCCGCCGAATCCCGGCCGCCGGTGGTGCCGCAATTGCTGCTCGGCACCTGGTGTGTCGACCGCGACGAGGTCCTGGGCGACGAGCTGTACCAGCTGCGCGAGTACCGCATCGACGACCCGATCCTGACCTTCCCCGAAGGCCGCAGCCACGGACGGGTCGTGGAGAAATACATCGGGTGGATCCGTGCGGGACACATCCCACAACCGGGTCGTGCCATGCAAACAGCACACGGCCACATCAGCGTCTGCGACGGGCACCATCGCGCTGCCGCACTGCACGCCACCGGCACCGGCACCATCCACTTGTGGGTGTCGCCGGTGGTCCATCGCCCAGACACGGTCGACCCAGCTGTGGTGCACATAGATGGCCTGCCCCATCGACATGCTGTGGCCACGGCCCTCGCCGAGGGCCACCCGATCCCACCAGAGGTTCTCGCCGACTACCCCGACCTCACCACCCAGGCGCACACACCCGCCGACGTTCTCGTGCGAGTGCCGACACGGCATGCCCAGCAGGACAATCTATTCGACGCGCTGTCCGCGGCCGCGAGAGCGCACAGTGCGCCCGCACACAGCGGGCACTCTGGGCAGGTTTCGGCGACACGTGAGGACATCCCGGCGGGAACCGGTGTCGGTCTCGACGACCCCCTCGAACCTGGTTCGGCCGCAGGGATGTAGAGCACGGGTGAAGACCGGGTTGTGTCGTGGTGCGGCGCGTGTCAACTGTGGATCGAACTTCACCCCCACACCGGCAGTGGTCACACCAGCTGTGTGAGCAGCCCCCTGCCGCAGCGGTTTTGGTGATTTCAATGGTGATCAGCCCCCGGAGCAAACGGCACCCGTCGCGTCGAGGACGAGGCCATCACGCGCTTCGACCAGATGGACGCCGCGGCCCGCACGGTCCTCACCGGTGGCGATCCATCGGCGAAAACCTGGGAGGCCCACCACATGTCCGTGCAGCACAAACCCGTTTCGATCAGCAATGACCACACGGCCTCGACCGCGCCAACACAGCGACACCGCGCGCGCCGCCGGTTCCTCGCCGCCGCCCTCACCGCGGCGGTGGGCGCGGCCATGGTGCACCCGGGCGCGGAAGCAACGCCGCCGCCGGGATGCCGGATGCGGGCGGGCACCGCGCAGACGATCACCGTGTCTTCGGTGATGGGCACAATCCCGGTGCAGGTGCGATGGGCGCGGCACTGCGGTTCGGCCTCGCTGTATGTGCTCGACGGGATGCGCGCCCGCAGTGATGTGAACGGCTGGGTCGCCCAGACCGACGCCCCTGCGATGTTCGCCGACGACGATGTCACATTGGTGATGCCCGTTGGCGGGCCAGGCAGTTGGTATGCCGACTGGGTGGGGCCCACCCTCGATCAGGGCCGGCCCGTCACCTATCGGTGGGAAACATTCCTGACCCGCGAATTGCCGAAAACTTTGGCTGACTATGGGGTTTCAGCTACCGGCAACGCTGTGGTCGGTTTGTCGATGAGCGCCAGCACTGCGGTGACGCTGGCGGCGCATCACCGTGACCAGTTCGTCGCGGCGGCCGCGTTTTCCGGTGTCCTGGATTGGCACACCCCCGACATGAGCGCTGCCGTGCGCGCCGCCACCTGGCAGGCCGGACACAACCCCGATGAGCTCGCACTGCCCGGCAGCCCCGAGTGGGACCACCTCGACCCCTATACGGCAGCTCCGCTGTTGACCGGTGCGACCCTCTATATCGCGGCCGGCTCCGGGGTGCCGGGGCCCGCCGACCAGGTCGACAGCCTTTCCGCTGCCGGCACCGTCCTGGGCGGGATCGGACTGGAAGCGATCACCGCCGTCGCAACCCGCCGGTTCAAGGATCGATTGGACGAGCTCGGGATCCCCGCCATCTACAGCTTTCCGCCGACGGGCACGCATAACTGGCCGACCTGGAACGCCGAACTCGGCCGCGCCCGCCCCTATCTGCTGGCCGCGATCGGTGTCGAGGGCTCGACACCACCGCCATGACCGGTTCATACGACAGCCCGCAACGGGGTTCGCAGTCAGTCAGGGAAGGAGATTCGCATCCCGTGCATGGAGTGCTTGGCACTGCCCCAGGATTCGCGGGCCTGCTGTTCCTTCGATCAGCGGCGCCCGGAAGTGGTGCGGAGCGCTTTCACTCCAGCCCCACTGATCATGAATGCTATCATGCTCGCATGCTAGCGAATTGCGTTTGGGGGGTGATCTCCACGGCCGACATGGGATCTCCAGTCGCCGTGCGGCGCCGCCGCAGGCGCATCCCGCTGCCACTGTCGGACCGATCGATGCCATTGCCGCTGGCAAGAGCGCTGCCCGGAAGCGAGCCGAACCGATGACCACCACCTTCACCAACCACCACGAGGTGCACGCCGTGCAGCACAGCGAGCAGGCAGACAGCACCCACGCCACCACCGTCGGCGGAGGGTCCGCAGTGGCATCGCCGGCCGGAGACTTGGACCGCCAGCTTGAAAAGACCCACGCCGAGCGCCGCGCAGAACGGGCGCAGCGCGCTGCCGAGCCGTCGAACACCGAGCCGCTCCCGGCCGAGGAAACCGCGGTCCTCGCCGCAGCCGCACCAGCAACTCGGGGCCGCCACACCGATGGCATCGCGTCTTCTGCGGCCGCTGACTTCGAGCTGCCCGCGACCGCGTTCGCCGACATCCTCGATCCGGATGGCAGCCTCCGCGACAAGTTGCGAACCCCTCGCCGCACTCGCGCCGAGAAGGTCTTCCTCACCTGCGCTGCCCTGGGTGCGCTGCCGAGCGTGGTCCGGGAGACCCCGATCCGCCCGGACGACGTAATGCCTGTTGTGGTGTCGGGCTGGCTCGAGGTCCTGCTCCCCGAGGAGGAGCACTCGAGGGTGAAGGTCCAGCCGTTCGTGAAGGGCTGGCAAGAATGGATCGCCGCGCGCCAGGCCGGGCGAAACATCCGCGCCGACAAGGTCAGCGACACCCTCGAGACCATCCACCAGGAAATCCTCGGCCAGGCACCCCAGCCACCGGAGTGGCTGACGCACCCACCGAAGACACTGCCGCACCCACCGAAGACACTGCCGCACCCACCGAAGACACTGCCGCAACCTGCCGCCGATCCGGCAGCAGAACAACCGAGCACCACCCAACCGGCACCGACATCACCCGCTCCCGCCGCGCCCGAGGCTGAGGAGGGCGCTGCTGGGGCTGCCCCCTCGACCGCTGGGCGGAGCCCTGACGACCCCGGCTACATCGTCGCGGCAGCGGGGTCGAACGTGTTCGGGAACTTGACCGACGTCGACCTTGGCCCCAGGAGCACCGTGTCAGCGCCCCCCGCCCCACCATCTCCCCTCGCCCCTGCCCCACAGCGTCCGCCGCGCGTTCCCCGGGCCGACGCTCGGGGTGAGGTGCTGCCCGGCATGGCGCGTCGGGTGAAGCCTCCCAAGAGTGCGCGGCTGTACTACGTGGTGGCGTTGATGTCGATGGCGGTTTCGCTCGACACCAGTTGGCGCTTCTTCGAGGACAAGCTCGGCATCACCGACTTCCGGGAGCGGCTGGTGATGTTCGCGGTCGTGGAAGTGGCGCAGGTCGTCTGTGGCGTCGGCATGGCCGACAGCATCCGCAAGCCTCCCCACCAGCCGGGCCCGTCCCGATACGTCGCGTGGGGGCTGGCCGGACTGTCGGCCTACATCGCGATCGACCTGGCGGGCCTCGTCGGGGGTATTTCACGTGTGGCTCTGGGGCCGGTGCTGGGGCTGGTGATGCTGCATCTGGCGCTCGGCATGGAGCTTCGATCCCACACCACCCGTACCGGCACGTGGGCGCGGATCGGCCGGGAACTGCGTGAGCGATTGCTGTCGCGTTTGGGGTTGGCCGATGACGAGCGTGACGCACTGCAGCGCACACAGGAACGCAACGCCCGGGAGGTGGCGAAGCTGTCCATCAGCAAGCATGCGCCGCTGCGCAGGTTCCGGCGCCATCGTGCGATGGCCCGGTCCAACCTTGCCCACGATCCCGCGATGATGAAAGTGATGATGGCCGAGCGGGCTGTGCTGCAGAACGCCGATCAGCTCGACGGCGACAACCTCAAGCAGGATTCGCCGTGGATAGCGCACGCGCAGCAGCGGATCGACCGTAGCAATCACACCCGGCAGTCGAAATCGCCTGCCTGAGACCACACATTTGTGGCACACCCTGCCCCACTAGCGGGGATGTGCCGACGAGTTGTTGCACGGGGTGTGTCATTTCGGTGGCCTTGACCCCAAAGAGATTGGCAATTGCCGATATACAGGCAGGAGGAGGTGTGGTGACTGTGGTCGTGCCAACACATACAGATCCGATCGAAAGCGCTTGCCTTGGACAAGCAACGCAGATCTCGGCGGCGGATGGCTGCCGCAGGGTCGCAGATCACGTGCGGCCATGTCGGCGCGCCGCCGAGGGTTTTATGAAACCTCGAGGCAGGATCGCTGGCATGGTCGACAGAGCCAAACGTTCGCCAGGTGGGCGTCCGGAGCGCGCGGACGGCCCCGATTACCGCACGGTGGGTGCCAAGGTCCCTGCATCACTGTTGGACTTGGTGAAGCAGCCAGTGAAAACACCGGAGTTCCCCACCCTTAAGGCGCGGGTGGTGAAGCTGTTGGAGGACGGTCTGGACTCCTTCGAGAAGGGCCCCAATCGCTTGGGTGTGATCTACCCCGGGAAGCGAAAGTACTTGGGGCCCGTGGATTTGCCGCTACCACTGGGTGACCGCTTCATGGCGCTGATCCCCGGCGAAAACTCCGCCGCGGAGGCAGTGTTTCCGTTCCCCTCGATCACCGACTGCCTGATCGAGTTGTTGCACCGAGGCCTCGCACAGGAGCGTACGCAAGCCCAGCAGTCCAGTATCGAGGTTTCGATTCAACCGGAGTTGCCGCTGGCACCCACCGGCACCTGACCCGAACACAGCGAAAGGCCCCCCGCCGCGTCCAACAGTAGGGGGCCCTGCGCTTCACAACCGACGAGCACTCAAATGAGGTCGAATGTCCCCTTTGCGTACTCGGGAGGCTTGATGCCTGCCCCGAGTGTAGAGCATTGCCTGACGGAACTGCCAGGCAGCGCGCCGATCACCCCTGCTGTTGCCGCGTGTCGCCGGTGTGCTCGCACAGGTGATCACCACTCCCCCAGCCTGCGCCGCGCTGCGCCGCTCGGTTGTGCCGCTGACCGCGGCTATTCGCGCGAGCATGATCGCGCCTTCAAATTTTTGGCCGACCCTGATCAGTTGCCGACGCTGACGCGCGCGATGTCGCTGATGGACCGGGCGGCTAGTCCCCCACTGCAGCGAGGAGGTGAATGCCGCCTGCGCTGATAGCGCCGACAGCTAATTCCATACAGGCCGAGCAGCGGCAAGTGAGCAGCACTGATTCCCTTTCCGGCAAGAAAGGGAATCGGTGCTGAGGGAGAAATCCCTCGACTGCTCGACCGTGGAATCGAGTTCCCGTCGATTCCGTGGTGGCCGTTGCGTTTACAGAAGGGTTTTGCCGTGGTGGGCAGATCCGAGGGTAACGCATGCGCCCGACAGGTTCCGGCCGAAGTCGACACGTGCACCGCTGGTTGTGATCAAGCTGTCACACATGCGGCGGTCGACGCCGCCGAAATCGAGCGTTTGAACAAGGACCAGCGCGGCAGGTCATGGGCTATTCCAGTCAAATCCAACGCCGTGGCGTCCATCCCGGTGTGGACCAGCCGCGCCCACTGGCAGCAACAGGTGCAGGAGGCACTTGCCAGTGACCGCGGACAGCACTTTCGGGCTGCCCAGAAGGTGGCGCTGCAGCGGGTTTTCGCTGTGGCTGTCGCGATGTCTCGGGTGGCCTCCAGCAACACCGGCCGCGATGTGACGCTGTCCAATTACCGGCTCGCGCAGATGGCTGGTGTCAGTGACCGCGTTGTCTCACGCGCCCGCCGCGTTCTGAGTGACCTCGGAATGGCTGTGGAGATAGAGCGTGGGCGGTTGCTGTCTCCGATCGAGAGAAAGGCGGCCAGGGCCCACCACGGGGGCTGGCAGACACGGGCTGCGTCGGTATGGGCGCTGACAACCCCCCGAAACGCAGCCAAGATTCAGACGCCTCGGCGCCATTCAGCCACACTGGGCCCGCGAGGGCGGGTGGCATCGAGAATCCCCCAGGTCGGAGCCAGTGGCAACCTACCCCCCTTCAGGGGGGTTTGTAGTTCATCTTCTGTTCGGGAGAACTCACCAAAGCGCGTACGCGCGCGCGAAGGACGGAAACCCGCAAAGAAGAAGGCGGTGCGGCTGAGTCCGCGGCCGCTGGATTTGCAGCGCGCTGCCGCCGAGCTGGTCCGCCACAGCCATGGACTGGGGCGCGGTCACATCGGTGCGATCGCTGATGCCATCGCCGCAGCCGATATCGACGTCACCCGCTACAGCGGCCTCGATATCGCCAAGCGGCTCACCCTTGACACCCAGGAGCGTGGCTGGAACTGGCCCAACAGCGTTACCCATCCCGGGCGGTTCCTGACAGCTCGCCTAACACAGATGGACTGGACGGCCCGCTCCCCAAGCGAGGAAGCCGCCCAGCGCGCTGCCACAGCTTCCAAACGCCGACTCATCACCGAACATGCTCTGGCCGAACGAGTCTGCGTGGCAGCCTCCGCAGAGACCCGAGCTCACCACATGGAAACGATCCGGGAAATCTTGCAGCGCAAGGGCACACGTCGCACCCTCTCGCCGAATCCGGCGAGTGGGTCCTCACAACAGCGCTCTGTGCGGCTCGATGATGCCCTTGAACATGGCAAGCCGCACCTCTCCTGGCTCGTCGCGGATAACACATCCACAGAACATCCAGCCGCAGCTCCGACCCCGACCCCGAACCCGATAGGTGCAGACTCTCACGAGCAGCAGGTCGCATCCACCGCCGGAGATCAGTGCCAGCTCTGCATGGCGCCGGGCACAGCACGCGAGACGACGCCGTCGAACTCAACAGTGTGTGACGACTGCTGGCACAGCAACGGATTTGATGTGCTCTACCCTGCTACGACCGCTGCTTCGGTGATGCCAGAGGCGGTGTAGATGCTGAAATACGCAAGAATCCGAGGGCGGCACTGTGTTGGCGAGGCGGAGCAAGGCTGCTTCGGGGCCGTGTCCGCTCACGTGACATCGTCGGGCGGTGTCCGAGATCTGGTCCAGACCGGCCGGGTTGATCGCCGATCCTGGCACGTGGGCGGGTCGCGGGGAAATGGCCGCCGACGAGAACGAGGGACTGGTGCCGGTCGGGATCATCACACCGCCATGTGAACGAAACTGCTATTTGCGGGATGCTGGCGGCTGCGATACTACCGCTACGTCAGTGGTCGGCTCGATATGCGTACAGATTGTGGTCGGAGGCGAGGCTGTTGTGGTGCAGGTGAAGCGAAGCACCCGACCGCATGCCGTGTGGACCAGTGTCGGCACGCGCGGCACCGAGGAGTTCCACGCAACTCAGCTGATAGCTCGCAACCGGCGCGGTGGCTTCTGGACCACGTGAGTCGGGCTGGGATAGAGCAGTAGCCCCGTCTTCTCGTCGCGATCGTTGCCATCGTTGCCCTCGGCCCGTTCGATGACCTCCACCCGGAGGTCAGGGTAGAAGGGCTTGATCGTCTGCAGATGCTTCTTGAAGTCGCGGCGGAACTGGTGGCGGCCTTGCTTGGTGTCGGCCAGATTTGTCCCGAACTGCAGCATCAACAGCGGCCACGAGATAAGGACCGGATCCTTCAGGTTGAACATTCTGTAGGTCAGCCAGATATAGATATCCATGGCCATGGGCGAGGACTGCAAAAGATTCAGGACCTTCATGTCCACCGGCACCGGGTGGGCCATGACCTCTTCAAAGAACTTGGCAGACAGCGTGATGGTGCTGGCCTTGTTGTCCAGCAGCGACAGCTGGTCATCACCTTTGCGGCGCCTGACTGGACGCCGAGATCCATCAGGGTCGGTTATCCACCAAAGATCCCAGTTATCCGCGATGGACAGCTTGATCGCCGTGGAGCGCTCCTTGGCGTAGCGGTCTTTGAAATCGATGGTGATGTTGCTGCGCAGCAACCTTTCAGTTTGGTTCTGGAACCGTCCGATCGTTCCGGATTTTCCACCTGTGGCCCTGCCCAGGCCGACGGTCCTCATGAACTCCGACTGGGAGTGCCCGAGCTCGATCACCGGCTCGCCGCGCAGAACGGCCTCGGTGGACAGATGCGCTAGGACAAGTCTCGGGATACCGCCGAAGGGAAAGCCGTAGGAGTGAGGTACGCCATTCTCGACGACCATGCCGGGCTGGACGGTGATCCGGTAGTTGCCGCTCTCGCGACCCCATGCAGTCTTGTCGTCGCCCGGATCCTTGTACGGCAGGGAGAACTGAGTGAACAACCTTCCCAGGTAGCCGACGTCTTGGAGCTCCTGGGCTCGCTGTTCCTGGACCCTGAGAGCAAGCGCGGCGAGTTCGACTTCGTCTCGTTTCGGGCGCCCGACGGCACGGGCAGCGAGCTCAGCTCCGTCTCGGTTCGGCCGCGGCATGGCCACAGCATTCCATGGAGGTCGCTGAGATGCTTGATCAAGTGGCGGCGTGTCGGCATTGATGACACAAAAAGACAGCCGCGAAAGCGACGAGTGTCACATTTGCGGCATAAGGTCTTCAACAGCAGTGGTCGGCAAGAAATGCGTAGTATCTTGGGGAAATATATCGTTAGTCGGTCTTGATGTTGGAGTCATTCGCTCAATCACGCATATGTAGCCGACCGGTTGGGGCCGTTGGAACGAGGTGCAGGTGCCACGGCGGTGTCCGCGCGCGATGGGAATGCCCAGCGTGAATACGGAATCAGAGTGAGGGCGAGCGCGGCGTACGCAGATGGGGCGGATGCCTTGAGAACCTTGCTCGGGCGGCATGCGAAATTGTGCACAGAATCGAGCCGCCTACTACTACTAGTTATCTCTCTCTACAAGATAACTACTTGTAGGGCCCGATTTTGCCGGTTTGGCCTGCGGAAATACACGTCCTCGGTCGGCAAGAAATGTGTGTATGGTCGGCAAGAAATGTGTGGAGGAACCACAAACGCCGAGAGAAGCGGTCGTGGAGAAATGTGTGGACAAATCGTCCCATTCACAGGGTTCTGCACAGCCTATACACAGGTCGGCAAGAAATGCGCAACCTACGAATTAGGTTAGCGCTTGAACCCGAGGTCGGCGAGAAATGCGCACAATCGGCGCGTCGCACCGGCTGCGTCCACGCATAGGCGCGGAGACAGTAGGTCGGGTGGGCCGGTCGTCGGCGACAAGACCTTGTGCTGAACTGGCTGCGTGTCAGAAGACCTCACCGGACTCGACGCGCCGACGGGAGAGCGCCCTGACGTGCGCATTAATGGCTCCTGCTGGTGGCTCCTGCTGGTGGCCCCTGGACATCGGCCGCGGCATGGGGGCTAGGTTCGCGAAGCCAGCGAGCAATTGGTGTGCCCAGCTGACCTGGCAATCAGCACGTTGCAGCACCGTGGTCGGCAAGAAATGCGTACCTCGACGGGCTCGTCTGGTGGACCTACTTGCGGTGTACTCGGACCGCAAGGCCACCGGCTATTCGATAGAACCACGCGGCGACCTGGGTGGGTCGGCAAGAAATGCGTGCTCGGACGAGATCTACGCGGCCGGACTCCGACGGTCGATTCAACGCATATGTTGCCGACCGAACCACCCGACGGTCGGCAACATATGCGTAGCCCTCGGATCGGCTGGGGGCGTGGTTGCTGCACTAGCAATGCGGACAGACTGCGTTGACCTGCCCAGATGTCTTGACACCCGCTTTAGGTCGGCAAGAAATGCGCATCAGGTCGTCGTTTCGATCCGGGACACGACGGGGGCACCAGCTGGCTGTCACCGCCGCCTGGGCCGCGGTGACGAAGGGAAAGCGACTCCACCTAGGGAGGTCGGCAAGAAATGCGCACCTGAAGACCGGATGTCTCCGGGCGCGACCGGCAAGGTGGGCGACGCATATCTTGCCGACCCTCCTGGTAGTGAAGTCGGCAGCGAATGCGCTCAACTGCACTCCACGAGGAGACCGGCAATGCGCGCATTGTTCGCTGAAGTGCAAGAAGGGTTGGTCGGCTCGGTATGCGCATGCGAGCCCGACCGGCGAGCCGAGACGACACTCCCCCTGTGAGGCTGACCTGTCACTCGTCGTGACACGAGGACCGGGTCGGCTCAGTATGCGCATACGCGGCCGACCAGCACGGTGAGTCGGATGCCCGTCGGCGGGTGGGCATCGAATGCGTGGCCGACCGCGTCGCAGGACATCCTCGCGCTCGATCGACGGTGCACGCATATCTTGCCGACCCCCGAATGGCGATGACGCCAGGAACAGCAGAATCAGCAGGTAAACCACGTCGGAGCCGCGTTGGGGGTCTGCTTCACAACGCCTGCTCCCTGTCCAAAGGGAACACACATACCGCATACCTCGCCGACCCAGCCCCGACCTTCCCGGGCCTAATGGGTGAAGCGCGCAAGGACCGGTCGGCGAAGTATGCGTAATTCTGCAGCGCTCAGACGATTAAGCCGGCGTGGCTCGTCGCTGGCCGGCGAAGGTCTGGGCATCGCGACGCCGAGTCCGTACAGCCGGAACATGCGTAGGCCCTCCGCCGATACATCGACGGTGCCGGAATAGTGCTCAACGACCTGCGTGAGGTGTCGGCAGACGTTGCCCTTGAGCTGTTGTAGGGCAAATTTCGATGCGATCTCTGTCCCGAAGCGAGCCGCCAACTGGTGCCATGACAAAGCTGTGGACTCACTGGCGGCCAACGTGCCCGCCAGCCATAAGCATGACCGACCGAGACCGCAGTTCCATCATGCGCGACGGTGAAGCCGGGAAGGATCCGGTGTGGGAAGCGTGGCGTGCGCATTAGAAGCCGACCGTGGCTCGGCTCGCGAGCAAAGGCAGGACCGGCTCAGCGTCCATCTGCATCGTTCATAGCGGGGCTGGGCAGCGGCAGGCCGGATGTGTGGCTTGTCGTGGCGCAGGAGCGTCAATGCGCGGCCAGTCTGGAGCATCGCATAATCGACGCCAACGCTAGGAACCGCTCGACGCCAGAATGCTGGCGGTAGGGATTTGTCCCGGCCTCGGTCAACTTGGCGGTCTTGGCGGCTTCGCGCTCGGCCAACGACCGGGCCGCTGGATCGCATTCCGGTCGCGGCAGCACCTCGGCGAGCTGTCCGGCGCCAACCCGGTCTCAAGCTCCACCAGATGCCGTTCCCAGAAACGGGCCTGCTTCGCCTGCTCGGGTGCGATATCCTCGGGCCCTTGCCCGGCGAGAACACTGATGCTTGTGCAAGGTTCACTGTGTCATGGGGATTAGCTGACCGTCGACATTACGGTCCCCGCGACGACGCGGAACCTGATACGCCGGGAACGACCGCGCAGGCCTCCTTGCCTCCGCCATCACCTCCAGGATCCACCGCCACGGCACCCGACGTTCCTCACCGGAATCCGTGACGTACACCGCCTCGAATCCTCAACCCGCTCCAACCCAACTGGCCGAACTCACGTTGCACCGCGACATCATCTCGCCACCAACCCATCCCCGCCACTTATGTGAGAATCCCGCCACTGTCCCGCCACATGCGTGAGAGAACCGCCAGATCGCTGAGAAATGACAGGCTGCCTGACAATGTGGTGGTCGGCGGAAGCGCGAGAGATTAGTAGCGTTGCGTTTTTCGTTTGTCGACCAACGAAACTCGCGATCCGTTGGAATAGCCACGGATGACCGCACCCACCTGTCGCTTCTCAGCTGGCGGATTTCTCACGTACGTGGCGACGTGATGGCGGAGTTCTCGTCCGAACTGGCGGACAAGCTGCCGCCCGATACGACGACCAGGCGCAACGACGCCGGACCGGCCGGGCACCCACGCCCAGCCGCGACTGCGACCCCCAGAAATCCGCCAGATTCGATGGGAAGAATCAGCTGCCACCGCCGCATGGCACGTGGCGGACCGCAGGTCAACCTAACCCGCCTCCGCCACATCGGATGGGCAACCACACCACCACCTACTCCACCTTCGCCCGCTGCGGCTGGGAGGCCGGTGTGCTCGCGAATGAGAGAAGTCGTCGACGATGAGCGTGGTTGCGCCCTAGCTGCCCCAAGGTTGACCTGGCGGCCGGAATTCGTTGCCACCAACGACCTGTGTCGCCGAGCAGCGAGATTGGCGGCGACAGGCGCGCCGAGGATGGTGATTTCTGCACCCCCATGTCGGTGCTGTTGATCGGAAAGTGTCATCACACCGAACTACCTTGGGCGAATTCGTCACTGTGACGGCAATTTTGGGAAATTTGGCCAGGTTGGTCTGATCCCAGGAGACGGATATGAGAACGGGGCGCACCTGGCGAAGGGCGCGACTTTCCGCAGGGACCGTTGCATCGGTGGTGGCACGAGTGTGGTGTTCCTGCGGTTGCTTTCGCAAGTATCCGGCTACGCCTCCCCCTCGATTGTCGGCTGATACTGCATTTGAACCGTCGACTGGACTGATCGGAGTTCACTCGGCTGGTGCCCAATTCGGCGAGTGTGAGACGGCAACTGAACTTCGCTTTGGTCCCTTGCGTCCGTCGCATCAGCGTGGTGCTGGTCAAACTTGTGCTGATCCTTGCAGCGCGGTGACACTGCCTTCTTCGGCGCACCTGAGACAACTTGTATGGCGGGATGGCTGCAATCAGGCGTACCTACGCGAACACGCATGGGATCGAGACTGGAGTGTTAGTGGCGGATGGCGCCCCAGCCCTCACATCAAGACTTCGGAATGTATGGGGTTATCAGTGCTAGTCGAGGCGGCCCTGCTGGCTACCACATGTGCTCCACTTGATGTCCGTGATCCTATGGTGGTCCATTCACAACGCTGGCCATCGCGAACAGCTTGCGGGCCTCATCCTCCGGCTCGCCAGCCTCTGGCGTTGGCCGCGGTAGCCGAATATGGCCAGGATGGGGGAACACCGCAACTGGATCTCAACAATAACTCCCTGCCGCTTCGGCGGCCTTCGATTCCACAGAGTGGGTCGCGGCGAGAATCTCCCAGTTCAGTGCCTGAGCACAGGCGCATCCGATTTCCACCTCTCCCGCCGCGTGAAATGACCAGCGCTCCCCCGACCGGTCTTTGCGGACTCAGCTCCGTGACGTTCAATTGAGTGCTGCATCATCCATGGACACAGCGCCGAACTGACTTCCTGGAGCTTATGCGAGTTGACCAGGACTCCAATCGGCGAGGATCAGCCCCCCAACGCAGTGGCGCGCGGAAGTCTCCTGGGTTGGGCCGGATGCGACCAATCGCAACCGATCTGGGCTGGGCTGGCGCCGGAGGATTCGCCTTCCGGGGTAGAGCTATTGGGGCGGACTTCATGGCAAGGCCTGGCTTGTGCTCGCCGTCGATGTTCAGAACGCAAATCGGCCCGGCTCGTCGTTCAACCACGCTGCGGGGACGGAGTCCGCAGCGCCCCCCAAGTAGCTGGCACGTCTCACGGCTGTCCCAACGGGTGGGGTCAGATGGATGGCCGGGACCAAATCGCCACCTGCTGGTGGATTTACAGGACCATTAGGCGGATGCTTCCGTTGCGCTGGGCGTGCGATCGCACCAGTCGCCCCTATTTCTTGCCGTGGCATGAATGGGATAGATGACCTGCACTTATTACGTCACAGTGACGGGAGCTTTGAGTAGCCATGTTGTGCGGCCTCTCGCATCGCATGGTGAGTGGCGCGCCGAGTTGCGATGACGCGGCCATCGGATAGCCTTATCGCGATTCGTGCCGTCGAGTCAGAGGTAAGTGTCGATGCCTGCACGTCCGCAGAGCAACGTCATTCCCCATCTGACCAGGCAACCGAGCCATCGTTCTATACGTAGTTCTATACGGCATTCGATACGTCGTTCTATATAGACCGATAGACACCATGAACTATGCCGTTAGTTTGCTACTCCCCGCGTGTCATGCTCTGCGTAACAGCGGTCATACCTGTAGAGTCTCGTCCGACGCAGCCGGTGTCGGAACTTAGGAAGGCGCAGTTATGTCCTATATTCAGGCCACGTTCAGTCTCGTGGACCTAAGTGCGGTTAAAGCTGCATTTAGGAGCAGAATAAAGGCGATACTTGAAAATACTCTTGCCAGAAAAGTTATTGTTCTAATTAATGGCAAGGGTGGTGTCGGCAAATCATCTGTGGCTGTAGCTTTGGCCTTCGCCCTATCTGCGATAGGGTATCGAGTCCTACTCATAGAAATGGACGAGCAGGGCAACAACTGTGAAGATTTGGGAATTACTGGTACCAGCCTCGACGACAAAGGGGAAGCACAAGCGAATGCCATACTTGACGGCACACCATTGCTTCCGACTGGTGAAGCGCGTCCCAACTTGTTTGTAGTTCCTGGTGGCGATGTGCTCGAATCCATCGTCGAAGAACTGTATGTTCAACGCCGTTACGCCTCATATCAAGGAAGCGATAACGACGATGAGACAGACGTCACCGAGGATCAGGTGGCATGGATGTCCATGTACGCGGCCGCGATCGACGCAGTGCGCGACGACTACGATGCGATTATCCTCGATGTCGCCCCCGGGTCTGAGGTTCTTCAATTGCAGGCGCTCGTCGCTGGCGATATGGTTGTCATTCCATCCAAGTCTGACCCTTCGTCTCGCAAGGGACTCCGGCTCGTAGCAAATAGATTCGGACGCGCACGGAACATAAACGCCGCCCTCCGTCTCCTAGGAGTGGTCTTGTTTGCGACCAACACAAGCGCCACGAAGGTTCACGAAAGAATCCGCGAGACACTTGAGGCAGACCTTCGCGGGGCCGCACCGGTCTTCAACCAGTCCATCCGTCACGTCGAAGCCGCTGCAGTTGCGTGCCGCGTACAAGGCAAACTGCCACAGGAGATGAAGGAGCTGACGGACGTCGATCCGTCAGTCCGAAAGTCTGTGGCGTCGCTGGCTGGTGACTATCAGTCACTCGGCATGGAAATTCTGCAGGCATGGACCGCACTGAACAATGAGGTGGACGTGGCATGAGTACTGACCCCGAAAAGACGGAGTCCGAGAAGGTTGGCGGACTGCCAGCCGACGACCCGTCACTGGATGCGTTCGCTGCTCAGGCAGCGAAGGCCCTCCCCCGACGTTCTCCGAAACCCGAGGCCGCAACACAGAACCAACCAGCAGGGGGCAGCTCGCCCCGTCCCGCGCCCAGCCCTCGCCTGCAAGCGGTTGGTCCCCGCCAAGCGCAAGAGGAGGGTCGCGCCGACCGACAGGTCAGGACGACCAGCCAGCATCAGCAGCAAGAACGCGGCAACGACTACATCACCTTCAAGATCGCAAACGAGACCATCACAGTCAACGCTCCGAGGCTCGGTCCAGCCGGCGAAGATGGCACGAACGCGTTGGTCAATGTTGATGTCGAGGTCCGGGACCGGTTTGAGGCATATCAAGATGCCGTCAAGCAGAAGACCGGCTCTGCACCCACAAACGGCGTTGTTGTGCGGAGGGCCTTCAAACATGCGCGGAAGGCGGATTCATGGCTGCGCCTGCTGGAAGAGGAACTGCAACGGAACCGGCCGCAAGACGCTGAACTGGACGACGACGAAGACGACGATCTCGCAGAGATTCTCGGCGACGTCAATGGAAGGCGAGCGGCACGCGGTCGTGTCAAGAACAAGGCGCAGCAGTCGTTCCGCCCGTCGAAGCAAGAGCTCGCCTCATTTGACGCGATCTGGGAGGCGGTTGGCTTTCCAGACCGGAGTGGATTCATCAACGCCATGCTTCACGACTTCCTGCCGGAGGGGAAAAAGCCGACGCGCGCACGGCGTAGCAGCAAGGCCCCCGTCAAATCTGCCGACAAATCGGCGGAGGTGTCCGACGATTCAGGCGGCACGACGACGGACTGAGCTTCGCAAGTCCAGGCGCTAACAACCTACGATCGACAAGCACTTTCCCGATGCCTTCCATAACGTCATGTCGGCATCACTCAGCCTGGTCGGTCGTAGTGACGGCGGCTGGCAAACACGATCGAGCGCCAAATGGCCTCGTGATCACTGGGCCAGTGCTCCCCCGTTGGGCACTGGTCCGGCGAAAGAAGAGGTGGTGCTGTGAGCCCGCACCTGGGTGGCAGGGTGTACATGTAGTGATCATCCGTGGTGGGCTGCGGGAACATCGTCTCTACCGGCCTGGAGGAATTCGATCTTGAGACAAGCTGGCCGTTACCGAGCATATAGTCCCGAAACTTCCAAATAGCTTGTGCAGCAGTAACATTACGGGCGCACGGGGGATCGGTCACCGACGCCGGTGGCGGTGTGACACTTTGTTCGACCGGGCCGCCGAGCAACCCAGGTCCCGTGCCTGGATCGAACTCTCCCAGATTTTCACAGCCGGTCCAACGTCATGTAGTGACGCCGCGTATGCACGACGGGCCAATTTTCCTGGGCACCGGGCGGTAGTAGCTCGGATATACCCCCTCGGAGGGCATTCGGCCGAGAGAATTGACCAACCACTCGCGGCGGGCTAGAACGACCAATTCTCGTCGAACGGCTCAGCCGTCGAGTGCTGCCTTGTGGGCTAGGACGGCGGACTTGCTCCAGATGAATGCTGATCGCTTCTTGCGGGTCGGCTGTGGCGGGTTGGCGGTTATCTCTGTTCGTACATGTCGAAGCCATCTGCCTTTGGTCCACCCGAACGCGTCGGCGCAGTCTTGCGCGGTCCATTCGTCGGGGCCGAGTTCCTCGGTGGTGAGTCGTTTTGGCTCGCGGTTGCCCTTGCCGGGTTTGGCGTTGCTCCAGCGCGCGATCTCATCGGCGCGGAACCACGCCCAGCGGCGAAAGCGGTGGGGGACTCGTTCTGCGATCTCTTCGGGGGACAGGGGATCGGGTGCCGGGTTACCCAGGGTCTTGTCCGAGACTGCGCGGCTGAAATGTGAGTAGGTGATCTCGGCGGCTGCGGCGCTTTGGCGTGCTGTCATCAGTCCGTGCTCGGACCCCCACTCCTCGGCGTCCTTCTCGGTTACCGGGATCCGGGTCAGGCCGAATGCGTGTACCGCAGGCTCGGGCCACACGAAGACGCCGTCCTCGCCGATGACCGACTCCAGCTCTTTGGAGCGGGCCGCGGCGGCCAGGAACGCAGCTTTGCTGATGCTGACGCCCGCGGCCCGGGACGCGGCGGCCGCGGCTTGCGCGGCTGTCAGCATCGGCACCGCGTGTGGCGTTTCAGTCACTCGCGCATTATATGCACATATTTACGTTATGGTGTGTCAGGCCTTTAACGGGTCGCCTGTATGCATTCGGTAATGTACTGTGTGCGAGATCATTTGTGTCCCAACGTTTTTCGGAGAAGTGGGGGTGGTGGCGATGTCGACGGTCGAGATTGTGGCACGCATGTGGCTGCCGATGGCGGTCCTGGTGGGTGTCGCGTGGGGTTTGTTGACCCGCAGCGTGGCCCGCGGCTTCTGGATCGGCGGTGCTATCGCGCTGTTGCCGGTGTGCGGGCTCGGTTTCCTCGTGTTGTGGTTGGGTCCGCGGTCTGTGTAGCGGCGGCGCCGGCGATGTTGGAATATCGCCGGCGCCGAGTGGGGCGAACACCCCTCACTGCGGGTCCGGCCACGATGTCGTCGTCAAAGCATCTGCACCCGACAGGTACCCAGTGGCAGGCTCGACACGTTGATAATCAAAGGAACTCGATATGACCTCCACCTACGGTGAAATCGTCCCCGACGGCGACGATCAATCTTTCCGTGACGGCCTGGCCTCACATCCGATGTGGGAGCTGTCGACGCCGACGACTGATGTCACCTGATACAACTCCGCGGCTGAAAGCGTTTGCCCTCCATTGGTACCCGCCGATCATCCACCAAAGCTCAATCTGCTGCGCCAGTTGCTGACCGCGCCGAACGCTGAAGAATTCATCGTCAACTGGAAGGACGCGACAGCGTACTTCTTGGCTCTCTACGTGCTGTTCTCACTGGGGGTTGCCGCCGACGATGACTACGTCGCGATGACTGAGCTCGCGCAATCCGACCCTCGTCTCAAGGAAATTTGGGCTTCGCTGCCCAACATCGCCGAACGCGGCGACACGCTTACGCTGGTCCTTGCGGATCCCGTGACCGGAGGCCACACCCACCACACCGGTAGATCCCTGGCCCATCCGGCTCAGATTCGCCAGCGTCGCATGGATCGTTCGCGAGGTGTCTCGACCAGCGCGAGCCAACCAGCCCTCGCGAGCGCCAAGCCCAGCTATCTTGTGCTCTTTCCCGCTACATCTGCTTCGTAGCTGCGCCAACAACCCAACAGCGGCGTCTCATGTTCTGTGTGCCAGAACCACTTCCTGCTCGCAGGCGCGGCAGTACGCATCGAGTGTGGTGGATGGTTTTGATGTCACACTGGCTGTGGGTTTGCGGCGTATTCAGCGGAAATGCGTGGATACGGTTCGGACATTGAGTTGCCGTGGCACCCGCACCGGGCGCCACGGGCATGGTGTTCGAAGGGGAATGATCCGTGGCCGACGTGAATTCCGAACAGGAGGAAACCAATGGACCGGGACCCGAGCCGCATCCGCGCCATGAGTACCGGATCGGAGGGGGGCTCGATGGCGATCAATCCGGGCCGTTCGCTGATCAGCGACCTGGTGGCGGCCGACACGATCGAAGCCGAGCGGAGGCGGGATCCGGATCGGTGGCGTCGGTGCCTGGTGCGGGAGGACGCGCTGGCGGCAGACATCGTCGCCCGAGTGTGGGGGATCAGCCCGCCGCTGCTGTGGCAGATTCTGGCAGTGTCCTTGATCGCTCAGCGGCTGCAAGACGGCGAACCGACGCCCAAGAACGCCGCGGATCCGCTGCGCGAGCCTCTGGAACTGATGATCGACGAGGAATGGCGCACGAGGAGCCGGGCCAGCCGATCACCGAGCTGACATACCAGTGGGCTCGCGCGATCCACGACCTCGACGGCATCAGGTCGCGAGGACACACGCTGCTGGCATCCAAAGGCAGCGCCGAGAAAGCGCTCGAGTTCGCCAATATCACTGTCGCCGACGTCGAAGCGTCGGATGCTGCGAAAGCTGAAGCCGCCCAGCAGATCAGCGTTCTGACCGAAGAGATCGACGGCCTCACCGACGATCTCGAAGTGTGCCAGCTACGGTGGTCTGGGCTCCAAGTGCAGACGATGCAGATGGAGAACCAGCTGCGGGCTGCCGGGATCGCCCCGGAGAACATCAACCGCGCAGCGGTTCTTCGGATGGGACGCCCCAACACCAGGCCTTGGCGCGACGAACCAGCCAGCCTTGTGCAGCGCGAAACCCTGCGTTCCATGCTGACCTCCCGTGCCGCAGCCACTGATCTGCTGGATACGCCACTGACCAAGGCAGAGGCCGACGAGGCGATACGTCATGCGGTGACCATCGCCGCGGGCGGAGCAGCGAAGGCGGCTTCCCAGCCTGTCGAGGTGGGGGAGGGGGAGTTCACCGACGCTGCTGGGCTGCGTCCGGTTGTCATCGACGCTGCGCAGCCTCCGAATGTCGAGCAGTTCCGGGTGGGCAGTCAGCTGTACGACGCGTTGCTGACCGTCGTCGCGCAGTTGCGCGCCGGCGCAGCCTACACAGACGCGGATGTCGTCAGCCGCGTTCAGGCGGTCGTGTATGCCGCGCGCACGAACCGCCAATTGTGGCTGCCTCGCCAGGTCGCACGTCTGGAACGTGTCGCGGCCGCGTTGCTGGCTGGGGAACCGGTCGAGGTGTTCGACAAGGATGTCGTCGTCAGCGGTGTCAGGGAGGTGATCAGCGACGAGGACACCTACCTGGTGTGGCTGGCCGCACGCACCAGCGACCGCCCTCGTGATGCCGTGCTCGACCACGACCACGACCACGACCACGACCACGACCACGAGCCGTTGGTGCCCGACGCGCAGCGGCGTGCCGAGTTGATCGCCGCGATCACCGCCGAGACTGTCGATGCCGCTGACCTGACCGTGATAGCTGCCGGGGCCGCGACGCGTGAGGAGTTCAGCCCGGCCGCGGTGCCCACCGCGCGGTCGCTGGTCTTGGCGCGCTTGGCCGCCATCCATGATCTCGAGGCCGCCGCGTCGGGCGACCGGCAGATCGCGCGGATCGCACAGGGGTTGATAGAGGACGTCGACGCCCAAACCCTGATGGGCCGCGATATCGCCGACCACGTGTGGCGCACCCACCATGGTGACCGCACCAGCATCGAGCAGCTGACCGTGGAACTAGCCGATGACCTCGCCGCCGAGGTCGGTCCGGGTGTCGGTGCCGAACCCGAAGCAGCCCTGGACACCATCGCCAGCTTCACCGCACTGCACGAACTCACCGAGACCGATCAGCAGACGGTGGTGCAGAGCGCCATCGACACGGTCAACACCGTCAACAGCGCCGACTTTCACGCGCTGGGGTTCGCGGCGTTCACCCCGGACGCGCTGTCAGCCCAACCCGATCCCGACACCGACCCGCGGGTCGCCACCGCCTTGGCGGGCTGCGGTGACAGCACTGCCGGTGAGCTGATTCGCCGCGATTACACCGACGGCTGGTGGGCGGCGTTGTCGGAACACACCAGCGAGACGTGGGCGCAGATCCTGACCGAACTCGGAGACGACGCGCAGATCCAGCAGATCTTCACCGCCACCGGCATCACCGCCGACCACGCCGCCGCGGCGGCCGAGTCACGGCTGAGCAGCCTCCTCGACAGCATCGCCGCACGCAGTGACCTGCACGCGGCCGCGATCCGCGCTGCCGAACACGCCCGCATTCGTTCGAGCCGATCATCGAGTGGGGAGTGGTCGCCCCCTTTCGGTGAAGCCGCCGGCGCAAACCGGCGGCGGCTCGCTACACCTCCGGAAGACGAGGAACCCGCGCGCCGCGCTGGGTTCGTTCGTCAGATCGCCGACCAGTTGGCAGCCGCCGTAACACGCACCGATCTCGAGCTGGAACCGGAGACCGGGTACGTCGACGAGTTCGCACCCTATGTCGCTGAGGACACCGACGTCGAATACGCCGATTCGTCAGAGGAATTCGACGACGACCCGGTGCTGGCGTGGGGACTGATCTGCGACGAGCTCGCCGCTGATCCGCGAGTGCTTGCCCACATCCGGCGCGAACGCTACCCGGCCGCTGACCTCGCCGGGCATCAGCGATTCCAGACGCTGATCGATGAGCTGCTCACCGAGTACGGCGACCGCAGCCCCGCCGATGCTGCCGCCATCGCCGAGGAACGCCGCCGTCACAGCAACGAGGTTGGCTGGTGGTCGACGCGCGCGATGTGTGAGCAGATCGCCGCGACCGCCTTGGATCGACGTTTGACGTGGTGGCCGACACCGATCCACGGGCGCACCGAACTGGAACGGTGGCGGACGTGGGCGGCGGCGCAGCTGATGGCGGACCCTTTCACCGCGATGCCGGGTCAATGGCCGCTGTCGGCGGGCACTCGGTCGATCGCGCTGGATGAAGTGATCGACACGATGCTCCAACAACTGCCGGTCCAATTGCCGGACCTCGATGTCGACCTCACCGATCCCGGCACTCGCGACTGGCTGGCTGCGGATGTGCGCCTGCATGTGCGCTCAATGCTGCCGACCCCGGCGCCGGATCAGCGGCGAGGTTGGACCGAACTGGCCCAGGTGTGGTCACCAGTCGAGCAGCGTGGCGACGCGCCGAGCCGCAACGTGATGGTGATTGGGTATTGGCGGCTCACCCGCGACGGCGGGGCCACTGAAGAGGACTGGGGTAGCGACCACCGCGCGGCCATGGTCGAAGCCTTGCACGCGGTCGGGCGCGACGACAGCGGCGCACCGAATGGCGCCACCGCTATCCACGCTCACGTCGCCGATGTGCGCGCCGCGATGGACCGCTACGCGCGAACCCGACTCACCGGCGACGCCCGGATACAGGCTGCGGCGCAGTCGGAGACCTTCTGGAAATACGCCCGCACCGGATCGGTGTCGAGGTCGCTGTTGGATTCACCGCTGGTGACCGAACCGGTCGCGGAGGTCATCGCGAGCCTGCCCACGACCGACCCACAGTTGCTGTTCGACGCCCACTGGGTGGGGATCGACATCCACCGCTACCTGATCAACGAGGTCGCCACCGCGATCCTCATCGACCAGCACGCGAGGTATCTGCGGCAGGGGAGCAGCCACTGGGATCTGCTGGCGACGACGCAATACACGGTGGTCGTCGGTGACCGCGATAGCCGCCATATCACCCTGACGCGCCCGACTCGCTCCGGCAACTGGATCGGCCGTGCATCCGACGGCACCGACACCGCGATCGCAGTGGAGCGGCTCACCGACGCCATCATCGCCGCCCGTGCAGTCCTGACCGGTGCGAAACCACCAGTCGCCGACGCTGCAGTGTCCGCGGCTGTGGAGATCGCCCTCTCTGGGGTAGCAGAAGCATCAATTCCCGAAGGGCTGGATGCAGTTGGGCCGCCGAAGCATATTCGCGACCTCGCCGGACACGCCGCAGTCCGCTGGCAGGTTCGCCCCGCCTACACCATCCACACCGACACCGGCCCAACCTACGACCTGGACTTGCAAGGCAGCGATGACACCGGTACGTGGGAGCTGCACCTGTGCTGGGTGGATTTGACCATCGGCGGGTACCGGTTCGACCCGCGTCGATCATGGGGTCGCTGGCAGGCGGCCGACGGCCGTGTCGAAGAGTTCACCCCTCAGCCGGGTGTGGTGGCGTGTCTGATCGAACAGCCCACCCCCCAGATACTCGCCGCCACGGCAGCCACTACAGCCACCGAAACCGGTGAACAGCAACTTCCGACACCACCTCGTAAGGGTGTTGAGCTGGCCAGCGGCGCGGCGGAGGCCGGCTGGATTGTGCTCGACCCCAGCGCCCGCCAGCTCGACAGCAACCTCTACCTCCTGGCGTTGCAGGTGCACACCCGCGACGGGGTGTATCTGGCCGAGCTGCGCTGGGAACTGGTCGGGCAGAAGTACATCTTCCGCCCAGAACGCTCCACGCTGGTTACTCCGCAAGGACGACAGAAGCATCCACGTCTAGTTGATGTCGCCAGCCTGATCAGGACCCTCGAACCGGTCACGCCCCCCACCGCCGACCTCAACGTTGACGGCGACGTCGAGCGAGTCGAGGCCGCCACCGATATCAGCGACGAACTGGTGGTGGAGGTCGACGAGCCGATCATCGCCGCGCCACCGGCCGCGACCGACAAGGCCACTGCGGCCAGGGCGATCGGGTGGACTGCGACCCCCGACCGCGGGACCCACGACGGCCTGCCCACCTATGAACTGATCCTGGCACCTCCGGACAACCCTGATCACACGATCACGTTGACGTGGTTGTTGCATCCGGGCACCGACCGCTACAACTACGACCGGTGGCGCTCCGGAGTCACACGCCCAGGTGGAGAGTTCGAACCGGGAATCACCCTCGCCGACGTCACCGCGATGTTCGAGCGACTCGCCGAGCAATCGGCGATGCCCGCGCTGCTCACCCTCGATGGCCAGATCGTCGACGAGCTTGTCAACGAGTTCACCGCAGCCTCCACCACAGCTCAGCCAGCCCCGCCGAGTTCAACGCCGTCGGACTCGGAAACGCCCAGCCCGCCCGAACTGCCCTCTGACTCTGCCGCCACCGCGACGACGGCCGACGCCACCTCCGATACACCCTCACCCACCCCACCCGAACCGTCGATCACCAACCCGACCGCCGACGTCGAGTTTCAGCACGAGCAGGTCTGGGGGCCGCTGCTGGCTCCGTTGCCAGCGCTGATCCCCACCGATCTCATCGCCGCCCGCACTCTGGCCGACATCGCCCGCGCCAACAACTGGCACGTCAGCAGTCAATTCGTCCCCAACCCACCGGACAGGGAACAGGACCGGGGACACACCTCCAAGCCTTGGGGCGTCGCTTTCGTTCTGTGCATTTGCGGACAGACCAGCTCGGGTGTCGAGGACATCGAACTGCGGTGGCGGCAGGTCGGCGAGCAGTGGGTGTTCGACAGTGACGGGTTCAGGGCCACCACTTTGCCTCCTGACCTCGACGTAATCACGGGCGCGGTCAGCCAGCCCGCCAGCCGCGTTCGCGACAGTGCGGGGCCGGTCCTTGACGAGGTGGTCGCCACCGTTGTCGCTGGCACACCATCGCGGCGCGCCGACAGCTACGACCGCTTCGGAGACCGCGTCGCCCAGCACGTCGACACCGCGATCATCGAGGTACTGCGGCAGATCGCGACACGCTCCGATCCCGAACCGCCGCACCCTCAATACAGGAGTGTCGTCGAGGAGATCCTCGCGAACACGCTTGCGCTGCGTCAGCTGCGTGCCGCGATCATCGACCGCTGCTGGATCGGTGCTGATCTCAGCGAGACCGAGCTGGCGCAGATCCGTTGCGCGGCTGAGGATCACGCACACAAATACGAGCGGATCCCGGGTAGTGGCGGGGAAGCTGGTGCGGTCCGCTACACCACTGAAACCCATCTGGGTGAGCTCGCCGCCGGGAAGGAACGGCGGCGTGCGGCATGGGAGGCGATGGCCGCGCAGGTCGCCTCACACCGTAGCGAGGTCCTCGGCTGCAGTCCCGAACAGGTCCAGGCCCGCGTGGCGGCCCGTGAGGCCACCGCCGACGAGCTCAAGGAGCAAGCCCAAGCCGCGCTGGTGGCGGGGGAGGGGCAGCAGGCTCGGCGGCTGCTGTTCGACGCCGCCCGCGTGCAGCCACACGACCGGGAGACCATACAACTACGGCAGGTCACCGACGATCACTTCCCACCCACCCCCGCGCCACCCCCGCAGATCCTCTCGCGCACCCCGACCGGCGCGGCACGGATCGTGGACATTGCTTCCGACGGCGGATGGGGGCGCGACCACGCCGAACCCAACGTGGTGGTGTTGCGGCGTCACCAAGACTCTGGTGAGCGGGAATTCCTGCGCCTGGTGTGGGAGGACAGCCCGCTAGGTGCTGTCTACAGCCCTGCTGAGTCCCGCGCCAGCCGAATCGGTTCCGCGGCGAACCCGATCCGAGTCATCCCGGGGCACCTGAGCCTGAACAGCGTCCAACGCATCATCACCGATGCTGGCGCTGCCCAGCCGAATACCTCGGTCGAGGGCGCTGAATTGACTGCGGATCAGCGGCTGCTTCTGTGGGCGGTCAGCGACGAGTGGGCTGTGACCGACGTGTTCGCCGACCCCATCTACGGTGCCAACCGCCTGTTCCTGCTCCCGTCCTCGGGTGGGCTGGACCGCGAGGCCGATCGCCTTCGGCCAGAGTGGGACGACTTTGAGCTCCGGTGGAGGATCGACCCCGAAGGGGAAACGATCGCGCTCACACCCTGCGCCATCTCACCGCCGCTACCAGCCCACTTCGAACTGGTCAGCATCACTCGCGACGAACTGACCCGCTTCGCCACATCGATCCCACAGACCCAACGCGAGCGCCTGGCTGGCTACAGCGAGACCGCGGCCCGCCGCACAGTGCTACGGGAAATCCTGGACATCGATGGCCTCGCCGCCGCGGGGCCGACCCGCTCCACAGAACGCGAAGCCAGCGAACACCTCGAACAGTCAGCGCCGCCCGCCACTATCGACGTGGTCGCTGAGCGCGGCGATGAGCACACCGACGCCGTGGATCACGGCATACCCCATATCCCGGTCGAGACATCCGATGCGACCCACGCTGCCGAGCCGAACACCTCCGCGGCTGTCATCCCAGCGCCGAGGGTGCTGCGCAGCGAGACTGATCCACCGCCGGCACCGATAGCCGAAAACCCTGGCCCGACCCTGCAGCCCGCCAACACCGCCGCCACGGCGGAGTTTCTGTTCGAAGGGCTGTGGCGTCGGTTCGTAGAGCGGCCGATCCCGCCGCTGCCCGAACTGGTCGATCAGCTCGACAGCTTCGCTGAGATCGCGCGGGACGCACACGATGCGGGCTGGCGAGTCGAGGTGTTCGCCGACACTGCGGGAAGCCGCTACGAACTGCGGCTCTACGGCCACCCGAGTTCCGGGCACCGCGAATACATCCTGCCCTGGGTTCAAGACCACCCCGATGGCGTGTTCAGCTACCGCGAGGAGCAGTCCTCCTACATCTGGTACGCCAACACCGATCGTGTCTCCTGGGGACGAGCGAACCTCGGCGCAGTCCGCCAATGGCTGGGCAAACCGCAGGAGCCGCTCCTCGAACGTGCGCCTGGCGTCGGTTCGGTTGTCGATGCCGCGGTCGCCGCGGCGATGCAGGATCGGTTGCTGAGCCACCTTCTGGATTACCCGCCAAGTCTGTTCGCCGATGTCGTGGCCGCCCGCGCGGAACGCGTGGTGACCAACGGCTTGGTGGCGAGCCTGGACACCGCCGTCACATCCCGTGACGAACGGACGCGTCGGGCCTGCCACGTCGTGTTCGATGACAAATTGCTGCGTGCTGACCTCGGGCGGATCGTCGCCGAAACACGGTGGCGGACACACCATCACGACAACACGTCTGAATTGAGCTACCACAGCAGCAGCGTGCGCACGATCGGGCAGGTGCCGTCGAGCATCGAGAACCTCCTGAATGCTGAGCAGGGCGTGCGGGAGAGACTGGTCAACCCAGAAGCCGACCACACCACGCGGCCGGAGGCCCTGAACGACCGGGCGCGGACCTATCTGGATGCGAGGTGTCGGCGTATCCGCGCGGAACTCGCCCACGGCGAGCCCAGAGGCCAGATTTCGATGGCACGGCTGGGTTCTGAACTCGCCGACACTGAGGCGTTCATCGCGGCGCTGTTCGACCCGCCGACCATCTCGGACCAACCCACCGACAGCACGGTCCAACTCGACGCTGACCTCGTGCCTGGCAGCGTGTATCGGTTCGAGCGGCTATGGCGACACATCGTGCATCCCGAGATGCCGGACACACCTGACGGGGGCGACGACGTTGACGAGATCAGCCAGCTGGCCATCTCCGGAGGCTGGCAACTCCACGGCGAACAGATCACTACCAGGACGAATCAGCGCCAGTACCGGCTGACGCTTCGAGCGCAGGCCCGCGACCACACACGCGAACTGTCCCTGCTGTGGGCGCAGCACAACGACGGCAATGGCTTCCGGTTCATCTACGACATCAACCAGTCGCGCAGTCGGCGCCACTACCCGAGCCGCAATCCCGCGTGGGTGCGCACCAAACCGTCGCTCGATCAGGTCCGCGCGGAACTGGCCGAAGAGATCGTGCGAGTGCCCGCCGAGAGCGACGACCTGATCGAGGCGATCGTCGCGGCCGCGGTCACCGATCAGGCGATGATCAAACTGCCTGGCGAACACCCCGGCCGATTCGACAAGTATGACGCCGCCGCCCGCACCCGCGCCGACGCGGTGATGGCCCAACGCCTGATCACCGTGCTCAACGGCGTCAGCGAAGAAGCCGAGCCACACATTGCGGCGGCAGCGGCGAGCATCATCGACAATCGGGCGCTGCGTGACGCCCTGGCCGACAGCGTTTCCCAGCACATCTGGCTCACCCACCACACGGTGGACACCGCCACCCGCAGCGACGCCGAGCACGATCGCCAACACGCGATGGCCTCGAGGAAGGTTCCCGCTGAACCTCAGAGTTCGCCGACAGGCCTCCTCGAACCCCAGACCAGTACCCCACACCACACAAACGATCCAGCCGTGGAAGTGGAAGCCTCGCCAGCAGATCAGCCAGAGACGTTGTTCGATCTGCCGGGCGTGCAAACCAGTGCACCGGTCACCCATGTCCCGGCAGCATCATCGAGCCAGCCACCGGCACAGGAGGAGAACGACGGCAGGCAAGCCGCAGTCAGCGTCGTAGCGGACCCGCCAGCCGGCGACGCCACCGACAGCCTCGCACCGACGCCACTGAGCACTGCGGCGCGATGGTCGATCCCGCCGGTGAAGTTCAAGGCACTCGGCAACGGCAAGGGCGCATTGGGGCGGGCGCTGGATCAAGCCGCCAACACCGTCGTCGAACACAACGACAAACTGGCACTCGAGATGGCAATCGCCGCACTCAACGCTCCCTCATGGGCCAGCTATGGCGGGCCCACGGGGCAGGGCCGCAAACAGGCTGAGGACAGACAAACCCTGACGGGGGCAGCTCGCGAGGAACTCGACGCCCAGATCCAGGCTGTCGCCGACCTCGCCGCAACGCTCGAGAACTTGGGCTATGACCACATTCGGGTGGCGAAAGTCCGCGAGCAGGAGCCCACGCTCGGTGAATACCTGCACGACTATGTGAACGCCTACCGGGCTCACCGCACCGAACAAGCCGATCAGTCCGCCGATGCCGTCGCTCAGGCACAGGTCGACGCGAACCTACCAGGTGCAGGCCATCCATCACCCACCATCGAGCAGGGCACCGAACTCGACTCGTCTGTCGACGCAGCAGCCTGCCAACGAGTAGCGGCCGCGGTGACCAGCCGCATAGCCAGTAACAGTCATCTCACTGTCTTGGCCGCCACTGGCAACCTCGATCTTTATCGCGGCTTCGCCGGACCCCTCGCGCTCAACCAGACATCGGCGATCATCGAAGAACAACTGCTCGCCAGCGGTGACCTGACACCGATGGACCGGCGCCTGGCGTGGAGAGTGTTCCAGCACGACGACCTCGCCTCCGGTCACGAAGTGGCCCGACACGTCGCGGCCGCCGTGTGGGAGGCATTTGCGCCCACACCTGCGAGAGCCGAGCTCGACACCATGTCCGAGTCGTGGACCGAGCTTCCCTTCGTCTACGCCCTGTACGAAGACGTACGCGATATCGAGATGTGGAAGTCGGCAGGCTCGGGCGGGCGGATCACAGTATTCACCGTCGATGGCACCTTCTATCTCGACTTCACCGACACCGGCGACTACCACCTGTGGACAGAGGACCCGGCCGACGATCAGGTGGCCATCGACATCCCCGATCCCACACGGGCGCACCCTACGCATGCCGCGCAAGTGTGGCCGCTGATCTGGGGTGTCCTGCATGAGCGCGCCGAGGCCGCAGCGCACGCTCAGCTCGCGCATCACGGCGTTGTCCCAGCGCAGGCTGCCGCGCTCGCGGCGTTGACATCCGGAGGTGACTGGACCACGAACATGGGCTGGAGCTCCTCCACGGAGTTCGTGTTCTATCTGCGTCTGAGTTTGGCCAACGCTTCGAAGGAGCCGGAATGGGAGTTCGAGCTGCCGTTCGAACCGAACCAGTCCGGCGGCTACACCTACCGGCCGGACCTGTCGCGCTGGTGGATCCCCGCCATGCCACAACGTCGCCAGGTGCACGACCTCGCTGCCGTGGAGTTCGTGCTGCGCACCGCAGGCCTGCTGGATTTGGCCGCACCAGCGGTCGTGGTGGCGGCGGAAGCCCACAGTAAAGGGTGGAACGTCACCGGGCCGATCCTGGAAGCCAACGGCGACACCTACTTGGTGCTCGACGCGGACACCAACCGCGGAACCCGCCACTACGAGATCAGCTGGCAGCAGGTGAACGGCGAATGGGTCTTCGACAACGCCAACGCCCGAGCCAGCCACATGAAACGCCCACCCCAACGCGGCACCGTCGAAAAAGCTGTCGACACCCTCACGGTGAAACCCCACCGGAGCACCGCGACCGGCGAGTCCACTGCGGAGGTTGTCCAGACCGCCTTCGGGGAGGTGCCGCTCACCCCTGAGCTGCGTTTGGCGATGGAAGTCAACGCTCGCACCCCCAAAGACCTCGTGATGTGGGGTGACGGCATGCATGTGCTGCTGTCACATGTCGCCAACGGTGTCTACGGCAAAGTCAACGGCGTCAACTTCCACGGTCAATCAGTGACCGTCACCGGCTACATCATCAAGACATTTCGCTTCAATCCTGGCCCCGGTGACGCGATGGTCATGGTCGCCGATCTGGGGGAACTGCCGGACGGGCCGGTCACCTACAAGGTGCAAACCCCGTTGGACGGCCGGATTACGGTGCTTACCCCGCCAGAGGGCAAGCCGCAGTCGTCGGCGCTGATGGGGCTACGTGAGCCGGTCGAAAACCAGATTCTGTCCGCGCGATGGCATCTCGGCTTGTCGGTGAAGGTGCTCGACGGAAGCAACGGTGGTCTCTGGGAGGTGGAAGGCTGCCCCCACCAGACAACCAGCGAAGTCGCTCGATGGCTGTTCGGCGGCAGCTACAACTCCTGGGAGGGGCGAGCCAAGCCGGTTTTCCGCCCCGAGCTGATCGAGGAAGCCAAGGCCGCTATCCGCTTCCAACGCCCGATCCCTGGCGACCGCCAGCAGGCCACATCACCGGATTCTTCACCGGTGCCGACTGATCCCGCCAACAGCCCACACACAGCTGCTGTCGAGACCGGCACAGATCCGACCGCCGCGGCCGCGACCGATAGCGTCATCCCCGCCGCGGAATTGAGTGCTGAACAGCGCCTGCTGCGCAAAGTCGCCGCCAGTGTTCCCAAGCACGTCGTGCGCCGCGGAGAGGACGGTCAACCGGCGAGTGTGCTGTTGTCGCATGTCGCTGATGGCACCTACGGCGAGGTCAGCGGTGTCGACCCCGACGGTGCGCCCCTCACCGTGCGCGGTTACGTGAACGCGGACTCTTTGGGCGGCGGGTATGGCGGCAGGTTTCCGGGCCCGGCGATGGTGGCCGAGGTGGCGGATCTGCCGAATGGGCCCACCGTCCACATCGTGAACGCCGGGATGGACGCACGGCTGACCGTGCTCGACCCCGGCCCTGCCATGCAGCCCGGCGCGCCCGAGCCCTGGCTGCGCATGTCGGTTGAGGAACAGATCCTCTCGGCTCGCGACGCACTCGGTCTCTCCATCGAAGTGCACGACGGGCCATTCAACGAACTGTGGAAGGTGGAGGGATGCCCCGAGCAGATCACCGGCGAAGTCGCATGGTGGCTGTTCGGAGGCCGCTACGGATCGTGGACTGGACGCGCCCGACCCGTCTACAAGCCCCAACGCATCACCGAGGCCACAGCTGCGGGACGGATCTCGCCCGAGCAGCAAGCCATCCTGCTCGGACAGCCCGAACTTGCCACAGCAGCCGCTGAGACTCCGGCACCCGACACGGGGAATTCCGCGACTACACGAGCGGAGACCGAGGAACCCGCCACATCGCCGGAAAACGTCACGGTGACGGCAGCAGTAGCTGATGTCGACGCCCTGCCGCAGTCGACATCGGCGGGGGCGTCACCTGAATCTGTCGGTGTCGTTACCGACGATCAGAAGCTGCTGTTGTACGCACTCGCCTCCACGACACTTGGTGCTGCACACCTGCGTTCAGTGCTCGGCAACCCGACCTCGACCGCAGTGGACCGGCTCCTGGATTCACAGCTATCGAGCTCGATGCCTGAACAGTTGCTGGTGTGGCGACCGCAGTGGCAGTCGTGCTCGATCAAGGCCGTTGATGATCAACTGCAACTGGGTCGGTGGGGTCAGCCGCTGCCCGGCGGCGTGGAGCCGGTCACGATCACCCGCGCGGACCTCGAAGCGCTGGCCGTTGCCAGCACCTGGCCTGAGCCGCTGCCCGACACCGTCAGCGAAATTGCCTCGGTGATCGCCGATGTTGTCGGAATCGAAACGGTCGCAGCGACATCGGCGGACGGGCCACTGTATCCGCGGCTGTGGGATGCGGTGTTAGAGGAGCTGGTCGCCCACGCCGACCGGTTCAACGAAAACCTCACCACCGCCGGTGACCGCGACGTTCGACACCACAGCTACTGGACGGCGGTCACCACCCGCATCACCCGCGAACTGGCGCTGGTCGCCGGGTCCGACGACGAGACGAGCCTGCAGACCCAGCTTTCCGCAGCCGAATCCGCCCGCGCCGCCTACGGGCGTGCACTAGCCGTGCGTGAGGCGCTCGATCAGGGCCTCGGCGCGATCTGGTCGGGCCTGGACGCGACCGACACCGAGATCCTCACCGTCGCTGTCGATCAGGCGGCGATGGCGGCTCACGACGGCCGAAACCCGGTCGAAGACCTGCGTTTCGCGCTGACCACGTTGGCGCTACCCGAGGTCGATGTCGACACGGTCATCGCGGCTGTCACCCACCGCAGCGCCGCCACTCGCGCAACCATGGATCAGCCGGCCGACGACCACACCACGCGGCGCGCGGGCAGCGATAGATGGCAGATTCCTGGGCTGACCAGCACGCCCAACACCGGCAAGGGCAAGACGATGCTGGCGCGTTCGTTGCGGGCCGCCCAGGACGCGAGCCTGGACCCCGCCGATCGGACGGCTTTGGAATTCGCGCGCGATGCGTTGACCAACACCGCCTGGGCCCGCGGTGGCGGTGTCGAAGCGCAAGCCCGCGAGCTCGCCGAGCTGGATGAGCAGATCATCGCTCGCGCCGAGACAACCCGCGCGAACCTCGATCACCAAGTCGACGCGGTACTCGATCTCGCCGACGAACTCGACCGCCTCGGCTACTCCCGGATCCGCACCGCCATGGCATCGGGCCGAGATATGCCGCTGGGCACCTTTATGCGCGCATACGGCGACACCTATCGGGCCCGCCGCACTGAACTGGCCACCGCCGAAATCCCGGCATGGTCACCCATCGCGGCCGCCGCCCGCGCCTACGGATTCGACACCGAACACGTTGAAAACGTTTCCAGCACAGGCGATCCCGAACACCTGCTTCGCGTAGCGCAGAGCAGCGAGGCGGGGCTGCGCCAGTTCGACATGCCATGGCGGGTTCTCGCCGATGGCCAGCGTCCGATATATGTGGCTGTTGAGGCTCGCAGCCGACTCCTCGACGACACCGACCCGGCCGCAGGGCGCGGTCTGCTGCCCGCACAGGTGCTCGAGCAGATCCGCACACCAGCCACCGGTGACAGTGGCAACCCGTCAACCCTCGACCAACTGCGTGCCGCCGCAGATTTCGCTCACGACACCATGCTCGCCGCCCAGGGATTGACCCCGACCGTGCTGCTCGGAGCCGATACCACCGAAATCTCTTGGCGCGAAGCCGAACTCCGGCTCCTCGACGCCCAGATCCTGCCTGCGGATCGCCACGACCGCGACGCGATGCGGCGGGCCAGTGACCTGCAACATCGCCGCGGCCACACTCTCGCCGAGATCGAGAGGCTGCGCCTGTTCACCACCGTCCGTGACGCGGTGACCCCACACATCCAGCAGACCATCGGCAACGGGGCGGGTATCTTCGGCGCTCTCACCGATCAGCACGTCGATGAGCTCCTGCACGCGATGCACGCCGTGCTGTACGCGAGCACCCGACCCAGCGGCGACTACCACCCCCAATGGGCGCACCTCGAATCACTGCTCGACACCGCTGGGCTCACCACCAGCGACACCGACGCGCTGCGGCAGATCGCCGCATCCCTGATCCCGGCGCACCTACCCAGCCCCGACAGCGCCACGACCGGTGAACCGATCACGGCAGTGGTGGTCGCTGCCGCCGACGAAGACAGCGATCACGCCGCCACCGCCGACGATGCGGAGTCCGACACCGCGGCATTCGAGCGCGCTATGGCGGAAGCTCACCAGGCCCTCGCCGCGACGAGCGACCGCAATGACCCCGACGCGTGGCTCGGATTGTCCAAGATGGTCCGCACCGACCCGCGCACGAATCAGTCCTACTCCGCGACCGAGCCGGAATGGGAATCGGTGTGCACGTGGTGGATCGAGCGCGCCACCACCGCCCTCGCCGATGTCGGATACCGCGTCGAGATGCGGCGCGCCGACAAAGGGCGCTACCGCAAGCAGCAGGTCGAGATCGACCACACCGAGCGACTCGTCGTCGCCGACGCCCAATTGCCCGCTGGCACCACCGCATTCAACCTCGTCGAGACCGTCGCCACGGTGCGCGATCACCTCGCCGCACCGGTGCGCCCAGACATGACCGGCGAGCTGCAGCCCACCGCCGCCGCCATCGATGCCCACGACCAGACCCCGCACAGCGCCGCAGCCGCCGACGAGGCGGGAACCGGTCATCACGATGGCGCCACGCCCGCCGCCGTCAGTGTCTCGGACCTGATGCACAACGAGCAGGTGGCACTGATTTTCCTCGACGGTGCCCGCAGGGAGGGGTTGAGGCATTGGCCGCTGAATTACCTACAGCGGCAACATCTTCGGGCGCGGATCACCCGTCTGCACGCTCAACTCACACTGGAGTCGAGACCGGAGGACCGCTCGCGACTGGAGCAGATGCTCGCGCAGTCGCAAGCCGCTCAGGAGCAGCTCGCGCAGACCGCCGCGCTCCGCAGCCAGGCGGCTAGCAGTGCCGGATGGAACTCGCGCTGGCGGGCTCTGGATACCGACACCGTTGGGCGAGTTCAGGATGTCATCGATGCCGCGGCCCAGGCCGCAGTGCGCGGCCAATGGAGTGGGCCGACACCTCAACGCCGCGAACTCGCCCGAATGCTTTCCGGCCTACCCGGTTTCGACCCCGACGCAGCTGTGTCCGTCCTCGACGAATACAGCCCCACCACCGCCACCCCAGAGGCCACGTCCGGTGTGGGGGAGCAAGCATCGGGTGACGTGGCGGACCCGATCCTCGCTGGTGCGATCGGCGAGCGCGATAGGCAGGCACTGCTGCGTGAGGAACAACACGCCGCGTTGCTGTACGCGATGCTGGCGGCGGCCGAGGTAGACAATCCACTGACCCAACTGGCCCGCCACCGCGACCCACGCCTGTACGAGAACTTCGCCGGTCCCGCCGCGAACCAACTTCTCTCCGCTGGACTAACCGCCTTGCAGGACCCCGATTCGGCGGGGAATTCGGGAGCTGCGCTCGCCGACATCGCCCGGGCGGTCGAGCAGGACCCCGCCGCCCGGGACGAGTTGATCTGCAAAGCCGCCGCCTACGTTTGGCACGCGATGCCCGAGGTCGGTGAAACATACTTCGCCACAGGCATGGCGAAGCGCTTTGACGCCACTGATTGGCGCGAGCTGATCAGCGACACGATGGACCTGTCCGCGGGGGAGCGGGTCATCGAATACGAGAAGGGGGAGTTCGCAGGCCTGCTCCTCGAACTCGGCGGCCACAGGTTCAGAATCCTCGGCAACACCCATGTCACCGCGGTCGCGGATCCCCAGTTCCCGCATCCACTTCCACAGGCCAGCGAATATGTCCCCACGTGGAAGATCGTGTCGCTGATCCGCACCTATCTGGCCCACACATCCTCCCCGGACACTGACGTGGTATCCGCAGTCGCCGCACCCCTCATCGAGGCTGCCGCCGCGCCCCGCGAAAACACCAGTGGGACAGACCAGTCCACTGCAGAGCGCGAACTCACCACACCGGATCAGCCGACCCCCACACCGGCGGATAGCGCGGAAACCGGCTCAGCGACAACAGATTCCGAAACCTCCGCCAACACCACCGTCACATCCACCGCCGACGGCGCCGTAGTCGAGCCGGACACCGACGACTCTGCTGGCCAGATCGACAGCTCTTCCGATCTGGCCGTCACGGTTCAGGATCCGAGCAGCGATGCGGCTCCGGCGCGGCCCAGCCATCCCGAACCGGCCGCCGCGGAGACGAATTCGATCATCATCGAGCACAGCCAGGCAGGAACGCTGGTTCACGGGGTACGTCGGTGGCAGCAGACATGGCTGGACGACATACTGTTCGCCGCGAAGTTCAAGCACTCCAGAAATATCAACGCCTGGTATCTGCCGCGTCCATGGAAATTCGACACCCGCACCCGGCGGGTGAAGCAGCTCTCCGAGGCCCTCACCAGGTCGAAGGTGCAGTTCACCGTCCAGTCCACTCCACCGGCCAGGCTCACCAGCCCAACCACAGCGGGCAAGGACAAGGCAGCACCGAATCCCGTCCCGGCGCAACCAGTTCCAGCGCCGCCGTCCCCAGAGATCGACGCGCAGCGCTTGGCCGCCGCCCGCGCATGGAGTAGCCACGACAGCATCCTCACCCCGCAGGACCTGGCAATCATCCGCTGCGCGATCGAAGATCACGCCCACGGCTACTACCGCGCTGGCGTCATCGCCGAGCAATCAATCCCCAGTCAGCTCGCCCAAACGTATTTGCCGCAGGCCGAAGGCTACGACCGGCGTGACGCACAGCTGCAAGCCGTCCGCGACTACATCGACGCGCACCGCAGCGAAGTCGTCGACTGCACCGCCGAGCAGGCCGCCCAACGCCGCGCCGACCACGTCGGGCACGCGGCACGACTGCGGGCCGAGGTGGCCGGACTCCTCGGTCCCGACAGCCTGGACCAGGCCAGAGCCTGCATCGACGATGCCGAACTGCTCGACCCGAACTGGGCCGGTCACCATGGCGTCACCTACAAGCGGATGCGCCAATTCCTCGATCGCGCGACCGGGTGGACGGATCTGGGGCTGATCGACGCCTATGAGCAGTTCGAGGGCCTGATCGCGGTCACTGACCCGTACCCCGGGCCGGGGCTGCAGTTCCTGTGCGGCGTGCGCGCGGGCGGACGCCGGTATGTCCTAACCCTCCCGGGCGCCGAGGATGGACGCGTCACCCTGTTCGCGGCCACCAACCCTGTCGATGATCCCCGATGGCCGAAAACCGTGTCCCGTCACCTGGGTTGGCCGACCACACCTGATCAGGTCATGTCGGCCGTGCACCGCGATCTGCGCGCCCGCACCCACCGGGCGGCGCTGCGTGAAGACCACTGGCGGCAAGCCCGCATCGCCAACGACGCCATGCCACTGCGACTGCTCAACCCAGTCCGCAACGCCGACCCGGTCACAGTGGCGCTGCTCGCGCCCTACGAGCGCTATCACGGCCAAGATCCTGCCGCACCCGACGGCGCCAACGAGCACCGTCACCGCCTCGAATTGTCGGGCACCCGTTACCTGATCATCGACGTCGACACCGCGGACCGGCGCCGCTACCAACTACATCGGGCCGAGGTCGATGACACATCGCCGCAGTGGCAGGCCGGTGAGAGCATCGGCGCCGCCGACAGTCCAGGTGAGGCAATCGATCTGCTGCGCCAGCACGCCGGCGGTGTCGCCCTCGAGCAGGGGTATGCCCTGAGGGAGCGGTTGCTCCAAAGGCAACCACCGCCGAAAGCCCAAGAGATCATCACCGCGGCCCGCGCCAACGGCTACCGCATCAAGGTCGAGCCAGTGCGCGACACGGGATGGTCCCGCACTTTCACCATGGTCGTCAGAGGCGACACCGCACGCGGATACCGTCGCTGGCACATGACCTGGAACGTCAAGCGCGGGTCACTCACCTACGACATCAGCCGATCCTGGACATTCACCTCACCAGATGGCAAGCGTGAAAAGGGCTCCCGGATCGATAGCATCCTGGCTGAAGTACGGCGCCCGGCGGTTCCAGCACCCGAGAAGGTTGCGCCTGCACCGCAACCCACGACCAGCAACCCTGCTGCGCGTTCGGGTTCCGCCGTGCCGCAGCACGAACCCACCCTCTTCGACGACGTGGCTGCCAACGAGCGCCCCGCCACGGTGGCCAGCGACAACACCACCACAGCGACAGCACCCGACGCCGATGATCATCGACAACCCCAACCCGCCGACAGCGGCCTGCCACGAGTTCCCCAAGGGGAGAAGTTCACCCCGACCGTACAGCAGCAAAACGCCTACGACGCTGTCCTGGCCGGACAGGACGTCGAGACTTCGCCGCAGCCCCCGGCACCTGTTGCGCGCGACCGCGATGCGGCCGAGAGACATCGGCAAGCCGCGAAATGCTGGGCTAAGGCCATCAGTTGCCTGAACACCGGGAGTTTCGACCTTGCGCGCTCGATGGTGGACTCGGGCGAACGCCACGACCAGGCCTGGACCTCGGCGGATGGCCGCACATTCGCCGATCTACGGGAACTCATCGACCGGATCGAGCCCGCCGCGGCCCTGGTGGACGCGGCCGCCGCCGACCCGGAGCTGTCCCGGTTCGCGGTCACCGCCGACGAGTGGACCTACCCGGTGTTCGCGGCCACTGCCGCCGCGCAGGCACTCACCCGATATGCCAGCGACCCTCCGCCGGCCTTGGACGAGGTGACCGGCGCATTGGCCGACCTCGCGCGTGACGACGCGGTCGTGCACGGCCACTTGGCTGCTCAGATCGCGCACCGGGCGTGGACGCGTCACCAGACGGGCAGGTACGGCGGCGAGTTGTCCGCACCGATCGAGCTAGATCCGCGGTTCGAGTGGTTCGCTGGCGTCCGCGACACCGACACCCCCGTTGTTGACCTCTACGCGGGCGGACAGCAGTACTGGCTGGTCGGTGAACGCCAAGGCCGCCGCGTCGGCCGGGTCCTGCTGCGCCGCGCAGGCCAGGAACCTGTCGCGGTGGGGTCCAAGCCTTTGATGAGTTTGGGCGAGCTGGGGGAGATGCTGCGCCGCGACGCGCGTGCCGTCGCCGCCGAGCAGGCCGAACTCGAAGCCGCCCACCGGACCGGGGAAACCGTCGCCTACAGTCCGCGGCCCGCCCCGGCCGCGTTGGAGCATCGCCGCGACCTCGCGGGGCTGCCGTACCCAGCGCGCGAGATCGCCGCCGCCGCGGCCGCGTGCGGATGGCGGCCCACCCGGCTGGCTGGCTCCCTCGACACGGTACAGCTGCACCTGCAAGCCGAACTCGACGCCTACCAGTGGGAGTTCAACCTCGGCTGGCCCGTCGATGCCCTCGGCGGTTCCGCCCGGCCGGTGTCCGGGTACACCATCGTCGGTATCAGCCGCAATTTTGCGGCACCAGACCTGGTCGGCGTGTTGCGGGTCATTCAGGCGACCGACACCAGCCACAACCTGGCCGCCCACTTCCGCGCCAAGCAGCAGCTCGCCGAATACCAATGCCACTACGCGCGCAGCCAGGTTGCCGACAGCGAGCGACGCGACCCCTACGAGATCGCGCTCTGGCAGGCCAATGTGCTGCGGTGGGCCGCCGAACTCGCCGTCAGCGGCGACGACCACAGCGCCCGGCCCGAGCTTGAGCACGCCGAAGCCGAACTCGCCCGCGTGCACCGCGCCGCCACTATCCGCCACGCCCTGCTCCGTGCTGTGCAGGAAAACACCCCAACCGGGCCCGTCACCGCACTCACCCACGAAGCGGGTCGAGTCATCGACGACGTCGTCACCGCACTGGTGCACGACAGCGGAAGGTTATCGTGGCAGCGAGACCGCTACATCGACATCGTCACTGATCTACTCCCGCAATCCCGTCGGGCAGCGGCCATCACAGCACTCGACGAATTCACCGCCACCGCACCCGTCGACCACGACCACCCACCGCGAGCCGATGAGGTACCCGAAGGCAGCAAAGATCACGAACCCGCACCCGATGCCGAGCCCCCGCACGAAGCCACCGCCGCGCCTGCAGACCCGCCAGCCGATCCTGCGGCCACCGGAGATCGGATCCCCGCCAACGGGCAGCCGGAAGACGCGCCCGCCGACCCGGACCTGGCAGGGGTGGCAGCGTCCGTCGACGGTCCTGCCCACCTAGCCGCCGCGACCGAGGAGCCGAGCCCCCCGCCACCACCCCCGGGGCGGCGGGCTCATTCCGAGCATGATCCCGCCGATCTGTGCCGCGCCGTCGTCGCACCGGCCACCCTGGAGTTCGTCCTGTCTGCGTTCAGCGACTGGTCACCAGGACGGGTGATGACCGACGCCGCCTCCACCGCGCTGGATCAGATCAGCCCGCAGTGGCTGCACAACCTGCTCCGCCACCGCGGATTCCAACCTCTGGGGACTGCGGGTTTGAGTGGGCAAACATGGGTCGGCCCGGCAGGGAATACCCTGACAGATGTCCCGCACAGCAGCGACAACGACCGCTACAGCGGGCTGGTCACCAACATCCTCACCGAGTTGGCCGGTGATGTGCACGTCGCTGCGGACTGGCGGGCACGCGTCGACACCGAGCAATGGGCCGACGTTGTTGCCGACCTCGCCGCAGCCGCGCGATTCGACGAGCTCGACCTGGCCTGGATCCGCTGCACCATCGAAGACCACGCCCACCGATACCGGCATCTACCTGATGTCAGCCGCTACCTGGCTGTCGAAGGCGAACACTTCCAGGATTTGCGCACCAAACATGGTGTCGACGCGGTCGCGGCGGTGGTGTCGACCTACCTTCGGGTGCGTCGCGCCGACGTGCTCGACTGCACGCCCGCGCAGGCCGAGGATCGCCGCGTCCACCGAGAAGCCCAGGGCAGCGCTTTCCGTCGTGAGGCGATCGAAGCCTTCGATGTC
This sequence comes from Nocardia sp. CA-084685, assembly GCF_050955785.1. NCBI lineage: Bacteria > Bacillati > Actinomycetota > Actinomycetes > Mycobacteriales > Nocardiaceae > Nocardia > Nocardia sp. CA-084685. Next base: position 211,712 of record NZ_CP192095.1, on the reverse strand, counting down.
CTCGATTTCGGTCACGCCCGCATGATGGTCACCGCCGCCCAGCGAACCGACCCGCTGTGGCCTGGGGATCCGCAGTTCCGGTCCTATCAGCAGCTATTGCAGATGCTCGCCGAAACCGCCCCCGAGGTCGAGGCGCTGGCGGTGGCCGCCGCCGCGGACCCCGTCATGGCCGGTTTCGCGTCCGCGGCCCCACCGTGGACGTACTGGGACTACGCCGCCACCGCCGCCGAGCAGGCCCTCACCGATCTGGCCGCCACCGATGATCTCGGTGTCACCGATGAGCGCCGGCGTCAGACGCGACGAAACATCCTGGCCGCATCAGAAGAGTCCGCTGTCGTACGCGCCGAGTTGAGGCATCGGATCATATTGCGTGCGGTCGACATTCAAAGTTCAGGCCGCGCCGACGTCCATCTCGAGCCGATGGGCTTGTCAGACATCCATGAGCGTTTCGTCGGCGTCGTCGGTCACGCTGAGGACGGCACACCGATCCTCGGCGTCGATGCCGGTGGGCACCGCTACCGGCTCATCCCACAGTTCACCGGCCGTCGAGTCGAGGTGCATCACCAGGATGGCCCGGATCTGATCGAAGTGACCAGGTCAGGCGACGACACCATCGGCGCGGTGATGGCGCGGATCCGCCACCATCTGCGCACCGATGCCGCCGCCATCGAAGCCGATCAGGAAGCGGCAGCCAGAGCAGGGACCGACAGGGGTTACTCACCGCGTCCGACGCCAGATATCTATGAGCACCGCCGCGAGTTGGCGGGGCTGACGTTCCCGGTCAAACAGATCGCCGCCGCCGCCCTCGCCTGCAGCTGCCAGATCGAGATTCTCAGCGACGATGACGATTCGGTGACCCTTGTAATGCGCGGTCGCGGCGACGACGAGCAGTGGCAGCACGTCCTCACCTGGCCCACCGAACCATTGGGGTCGCCAGGCGGGTCGGGCGGCGACATCGATTACGGGACACCCGATCTGGTGTCGGTGTTGCGGGTCCTGCAGTCCTTCGATCCCGCCCAGGATCTGCTCGCCCATTTCAGCGACCAGCACCGCGCCACCGTCGAGCATCAGCAGGCCTGCCACATCAGCGGCCGGATCGCCCGCAGCGACATCGACACGGTCGATATCGCGGTCGCCGAGGCAAACGTCCTACGCATCTATGCCGTGCAGGCCAGCCGAGAACCGGGCGAGGAATCAGCACACAACGCCGACGCCGTGGCCGCCGAGACGAACCTGACTCGCGCCCGGCGGGTGGCGCACACTCGCGCACTCCTGCTGGAAGCCTTGAGCACCAAGGGCGTACCGATCGGCCGCGAACTCGACCAAGCCATCAACGAGGCGACCCAGCAGCTCGCACACCAGGCGCCGCCGAACCCGCAGTGGCTCGAGGAATTCACCGACACCCTGGCGACGCTCGGGATTCCGGCAGACCGCCAGCAGCGTGCCCGGGATGCCCTGACAACTCTGCCGACCGAAGCCCAGACAGGCGCCGTGCTGGCGGAGGACTCCGAGGTCGTGACGCCCGACGGTGAGGGGATCGTCGTTGCACTGCACACCCCGGAGAACGGCGCCGCTGTTGCGCTGGTCCGATCGCCATCCGGGACGCGGTCGTGGTCGTTCAGCGAGTTGACCCACCGCGATGGATCGCCGATACGCCTGGTACAGCAGGAGGATCGCGTTGCGCGTCACCACGCCCAACTGGCCGCGGCGCAGAGCCGGGAGGGCGTCGTGTTGCGCGGCGGTTATCGGCTGGTTGGACTGGACCTGTCAGCTGGATACGGCTGGATCCACGACGCCGCCGGGACGCAAGTCGCCCACGTACGTGCCCGTCTCGGCGACGACGGCCGCCGGCACTGGTGGGTGCAATGCACCGATGGCGGCGCACCCTACGCCCAGACGTATCCGGATGACTCGCGGCCCGACCAACCTCACGGTGCTCTGCGGGTGGCCTCTTGGACCGACTGGTACTTCCGTTCCAGAGACACCGCGCACGGCCCAATCCTCCCAACGCAGGCCCGGCGGACGGTAACCCTGACCTTGGCGCGGGTGCGCGAGCTACGCGCACTCCCGCTTCCTGTCTCGCCGATCACCGGTGAGAATGTTGCTGCCCCGGATTGGCACGACCACTGGCGGCGGTATGAGCTGACCGTGGACCAGATGACCACGCTTGCCGCCGCTGCCCGCACAGCGTTGGCCACCACGCCTGATGACACGGGGGAGCACCGCCGCCGCAGGCATGTACTCACCGCCGCTGCCGAGCAACTGGAATTCCAGGCGTACGACACCGCCCGCGCTCGCGCGACCATCCCTTCACCGGGCGAGCACGACACCTACGACCGCCCGCACATCGCGCGTAGCCCCGACCCGACGATCGTCGATCTCGACGCCCTCGACAACGGCGCCACGGCGAGCGCGACAGTCGACGAACCCATGGCCGAGCGATCGGCGATCTCCCCACCGACCCCGCCACCAACGCTGCCTGAACCCTATGACGTGGTCTATCCGTCGGAGCTGACCGAGTTGGTCGCTACCGCCCATCGCGAGGGCTGGCGGATGCGGTTCCAGTGGCGACACGGCCTGGACCGACCCGCCCCGAGGATGCCGGTTGTCTTCTACACACCTGGCGACGATTCGATCCGGATCCGAGCAGTGTGGATCCACCGAGACGGCCACTACCTCTACGACCCCGACGAAGCTGAGATCAAACGCCTCGGCGACCGCGACCCACGGCGAGGGTTCAGCCTCACCGACCTCGACCAAGCGCTGCGCAACCTGCATCCGGACAGCGGCGAATCCGTCCGCACGGCTCCGGCGGCCTCCACAACCATCGAGGACCTCACCGCCGCCGTCGCGGCGGACTCACCACTGGTCCGTCTAGCTGAACTGCGCGATCCGGACCTGTATCGAGTCTTCGGCGACTTATCAGCTGGGGCGGTCGAACAGCCCGCATCCGACATCGCCACAGCGCACACCAGCACCGGTGACGAAGTCACCACTGAATCAGCAGCCCGGGATTCGGCCGAGGAGCCGCACGAGCAAGCGCCCGTCATCGACGACGATAGCGACACCACACCCGATGCCGACACCGAAAACCTCTCTGCACCAGCACCTGCGGCTACCCTGGACGAGCTGCTCAGCCAGACCGTCAGCGCGGCAACTCGTGATCCTTGGCTTGCACAGGTCGCCGCGACCAACGGTTATGCCCGATTCGCCGACAGCGACAAGATCGTCGATGAGTTCGTCACCGACTATCTGTACAAGCGGCTGGACACAGCCGAAAAGGACGGTGACCGCAGCACTTTCGAACTCGTCCTGCAGGTATACGACAAATCCGACAGCCGTCTTCCGGAACTGATCAGCCGCATCGTCGATGAGGTGTGGAACCAGCTGCCGATGGCACCGCGATACCCCCTCATGCAGCCGATCGCAGCCGAACCCGACACCGGCGACGACCTCAACCAATCGCGCCTCAGCGAGGCGACGGGCACAACCACCGCCACAGCCGTCTTGGACGCCGCGAACTCTTCTGCACGTGTCGGGTCATTGACGCAGGTGCACGACGGCCATGATGGTCACGATGACACCGGAAGGAATCTCGATGCAGATCGGCAAGCACGGTCGCCTCGCGTGGAAGTACTGGCGGACCTATCGACCGCAGGCGCTGAGCGAGCTGGAGGATCCAGAAACCTACTTCTACAGCCTGGATCTGAGGATCCGCGAGCAGATCGGGGCGCTGACCGATCAGCTGCTGGGCCAGTACTCGCCGATCGAACAGACGAAGATGCGGTCCGCGACACACGCTCAAGCACAAGAACTCGTGTACACGGAGATGATCTATCTACCGCAAGAGCCAGGAACCGAGGATCGGGAAATGTAGCCGACCACTCACCGACAGACCCCGAACAGGCCCTGCCGCTCACTGCTGACGAACGCGCACAGCGCAATATCGCCGCGTTGCGCGCACTACGGCGACTACAACACCAGAAGCGCCCCGCCACCGCCACCGAACGCGACGAACTAGGTCAATTCCTCGGATGGGGTGCACTGTCGGCGATCTTCGTCGACGAACCCACCCGCGCGGCATACGATTCGGTCGCCCAATTCGAGCGCGCCAGACAACAGTGGCACAAGCTCGCCACTGAACGCACCCAGATACGGCAGCTGCTCACCGACAAACAATGGCAGGCGGCCAGCGACAGCATCCGCACCTCCTACTACACCGATCCCGCCCTAGTGAAAATCATGTGGGCGGGTGTACTGGCGCTGGGGTTCGACGGCGGCGAGTTCTACGAACCTGGTTGCGGCAGCGGCACATTCATCGCGGCTGCCCCGACCAGCACCACAATCCCGACCACCGCCGTCGGTGTCGAGAACGAACCGACCAGCGCGGCGATCGCCGACTACCGGTTCCCCGACGCCACCATCGTCGCCAAGGGCATCGAGGAATATCGCGTCAAAACCGGTCGCTTCGCCCTCGCGATCGGCAACGTGCCCTGGGTCGATGTGAACTACTACAGCAAAGACGACAACCCGCAACGCAAACACGCCCTGCACAACCTCGCCATCATCACAGCGACGCGCGGAGTCCAGCCCGGAGGAATAGTCGCACTCATCACCACCCGCCACACCCTCGACAACGAGGACTCCGCCGCCCGCAAGGCCATCCACCGCTACGGCGACCTGATCGGCGCCGTGCGACTACCCGCCCGAGTCCATCGCGCCACCGCAGGCACCGATGTCGTCAGCGACATACTATTTCTGCGCCGCCGCGACGAAGCCGAGGAGCCCGCGGCCGACAACTCATGGCTGGCCTCCGAACAGGTCGTGCTGCCCGGACACGAGCAGCCGCAGTGGCTGAGTTCCTACTTCGTTGCCCACCCCGAGCAGGTGGTGGGTCGAATGCATGTCGCCCCAGCAAGATTCAGGCACGAGCTGACCGTCACCGCCGACGCAGACCTCGACATCATGCAGGAAGTCTGGAACGCGGTCGCCCGGATCACCGACCCCGTCCTTGCCATCGAGGACGAGGCAGACGAAGACGCGGAACCGCTCGCAGATGGCATCCTCGATCTCGACCGCGACGGCAACCCGACCATCATCGAAAACGGTGAACCGGTCGCCCTGAACATTCATCCCGATCACCGCGACCAGCTCGTCGCCCTGATCCAGATCAAGAACCAAACCAACGAGCTCTACGCCGCCGAAACGGCCACCACGGTGATGGGGGAGACCCCCGAACTGGCGGCACTGCGCACCACACTGCGCGAGGCGTTCCGCGCCTACCGGGCGACCTATCCGCCGGTGAACAAGCCCGGCCAGCATCGCATCTACACCCCCAAGGAAGCCCGCGCTCGCGCCAAACGCGACGGGATCCGCCCGATCCCCGACGCATGGAAAGTTCCCACCGCCTTCAGCTACATCGAAGACGACCCCAGCGCGGCGCTGCTGTTCGGGCTCGAATCCTACGACGAGCGCACCGGTCAAGCCGCTGAGCAGCAGGTGCTGCATGACCGCATCCTCGAACGCCGTGAACTACCCACCCACGCCGATTCCATCGAGGCCGCGGTCGCCATCGCTTTGGACACCGACGGCGAACTCGACATCGACCGCGTGACGAGCCTGTTGAAGACAAGCAAGCTCGAAGCGGCAGTAAAGATGGAACAGGCTGGCCTGGCCTACCGCTCCCCAGGTTCACCCGGCACATGGATTCCCCGCCACTTGTACCTGTCAGGCAATGTGCGGGCGAAACTAATCGCCGCACGCGCGGCCGCCGACCGTGATCGCACCTATCAGGTCAACGTCGCCGCCCTCGAAGCGGTGCAGCCGGTCGACCTGGACTACCGAGACATCCGGTTGCGTGTCGGCGCGACATGGGTTCCACCCGAGGTATACGCCGCGTTCCTCCACGAACTCGGGTTCGCCGAAGCGACCGTCGAACACGCCGGGGGCACGGTCTGGGACATTCAGGGCGCCGAGACCGGGCTGCTGGCCACGACCACGTGGGGCACTTCCGCGCGATCGGCCCAAGACCTGTTCAGGGCACTGCTGACCAAAACCGACTCCGCTATTCGGGTCACCCACACTTTGCCGTCAGGCAACATCGTCGAAGACCGTGAGGCCACCACAGCAGCGCGTGAGAAGGCGCGCCGCTTGGCGCAAGCCTTCGACGGATGGGTATGGAAAGACCCGCAGCGCCGCGAGCGGCTCGCGAGGATCTTCAACGACAAGATCAACTGTCTGGTCGAGACCGGCCATCCTGATGGCCCGCTGGTGCTGCCCGGCCTGGTCAGCGACTGGACGATGCGCCCGCATCAGAATTCCACGATCCGGCGCATCCTCGCTGAACAGACACTTGTCGACCACTGCACAGGAGCAGGCAAGACCGCGGTTTTCGCCGCCGCGGCCATGGAACTGCGGCGCACTGGCCTGGCCAAAAAACCACTGATCGCCGTCCCGAAGAACCGGCTCAGAGAGTGGGTCATCGACTTCCGCCGCCTGTACCCGAACGCGAAACTGCTCGCGATCAACTCCACCGACTTGGGGGTGCGTCGAGCGAAGTTCATGGCTCGCGTCGCTGGCGGGGACTGGGACGCGGTGGTTGTGACCCACGGAGCATTGAACCGGCTCCCCTTGCGTAAGGAGGCCCAAGAGGCCTACATCAACCGTGAGCTTTCCGGCATTCGTGCACAGCTCGTGGCCGCCAAGAACTTCAAGATGGACGCCGACACGTTGCGCCGAGTGGGCAACGCGATAGATACCGCAGAACAGCGGCTCAGGCAGCGTATCGCCACCAACGTCGACGAAGCAGTGTCGTTCGAAGACCTCGGCATCGACTACATCTTCTACGACGAACCACACGAGGACATCAAGAACCTGCTCACTCCGTCGGCGATCCCTGGTGCCGCGATCATCGGCTCGGCGCGTGCCACCAAGGCGCACATGCTGATCGACTACGTGCGCCGGACCAGCCGCACCGGTCGGATCGTGAGCTTCGCGACGGCGACACCAGTCACCAACTCCATCACCGAGACCTATATACAGGCGCGGTACTTGGCTCCCGAGCTGCTCGAAGAAATGGGTCTGGACACCTTCGACGTATTCGCGGCGAACTACGCCGAGGTCAAGACCGCGCTGGAGCCCGGACCTCGCGGCGAGGGCTACATCATGAAGCCGCGGCTGGCGCGGTTCCTGAATGTGGCCGAGCTGATGACGATGTATCGCCGCTTCGTCGATGTCCAAACCGAGTCCGACCTCAACCTGCCCCTGCCCACCATCCGAATCGGCGATGACGGGCAGCCCGGCGAGCGGATCGTCATCGAAGCCGCGGAAGGCCAACTCACCTACATCCAGTCATTGGTTCATCAACCCTGGATCAACCAACAAGGGGGCACTCTCAAGGCACTCGGCGAAGGCTTGCGCGCCAGCACCGACATGCGTCTGGTCGGCGGCGACCTCGCGGACGGCAGCAAGCTGCCGATGTTGATCGAGAACCTTCTCACCCTCTACCACGAGACCAAGGACATCGTCTATCCGGTCTCGGCCAAGGACCTCACTCCCCAGCCTCTGCCCGGCGCCTTTCACGGGGTGTTCCTCAACGACGGCACACCGGGGTCGGGTGCCCAGATACCGGTCAACCTCTACGAGTACGTCCGGGGACAGCTCGTCTCAGGCGCGGACGGCCGTTGGGCTGGTGTGCCGCGGGAGAAGATCAGATTCATCCACGAAGCCCGGACCGATGCACAAAAGCAACGGCTTTATGCTCAATGCCGTAACGGGGAGGTTCTGTTCCTCATCGGCAGCGACAAGATGATGGGCACTGGCCTCAATGTCCAGGACCGCTTCTACTCGGTGCATCACGTGAGCTTTTCCTGGACCCCCGCTGCTCTCACCCAGGCAGTGGGCCGCATGAAACGCCAAGGCAATCTCAACTACCCCGATGTGCCTGGCACGCCGAACGAAGTGCGCCGGTTCTTCTACATCACCGCAGGCACGTTCGACGAGTTCCGGCTCACCACTCTGCTGCGGAAGGCATTCTTCACTGAGCAGCTGAAGAAGCGTGGCTGCAAACTGCGTGAAATCGACGACCTTGGCGAGGAAACTCTCACGTTGGCTACGCTCAACGGCGCGGCCTCCGGTGATCCCGCCATCGAGCAGCGCTCGAAAGCGACCGCCGCGCGGGGGCATTACGAAAGTTTGGCACGCATACACGACGAAGACGCAGCGAAGAGTTCCTTACTACTCGGCAGCCGCGAGCGATACCTGGCCGCTGCGGTGCCGACCGCAGCGTTGATGCGGGCGGCTGTGGGCCGTCGTCAACCCACCAACGGCAAGAAGTTCGTGATGGCTGTCGATGGCCACGAGTTCCGAGACCGCGCGGAGGCTGGAGCAGCGTTGCGGGCGCGGCTGCAGCAGGTAACTCACGACGACCTCGCTGCAGGTCCGATCGAGGTCGGTGTCCTCGGAGCACTGCCCGTGCAGGTCGAGTCGACCGCCGGGGGGAGTGTGCGTCTGAGTTTCGGTTGGCAGGTACCTCAGGGGGATCGCTGCCCGTGGTGGGATCCGTGGACCGGAGTGCCGACGGACGGCCGCAGCCTGGTGATGGCGCTGGAACGGGTCCTATCCAAGCTCGACGGGGACCTCGCCACGATCGACCGATTCATCGCCAGCGACTCCGAAGAGAGAGACTTGCTGGCCGCCGAACAGACCGGTGAGAACCACTATCGCGTGCTCGCGCGATCGAAGGAACGTGAAGAAACCCTGCTCGGTGAGCTGATCATCGCCAACCAAGACAAGGCAAGGGTCGCCGCGGAGGTGAGGCGTCTGGAGAAAGAGCAACAGACCAGAGCGGCCGCATCCATGAAAGATCCCAAAGCAGCAAGATCGAAAGATCCCAACGACGTCACACCGCCTCGGCGCAGCGCGCCTACCGCGAACGGCGCCGATCCAGCACCACCGACGCCCCAGCAGAAGCTTCGCGAGAAGCGGGAAGAACTCGAGCAGCTGCGCGCGGAGATCGACCGGCTGCACACCGCAGTCGAGGACGAGCACACCCTGCAGCAGCAAGCGATGATCTCCGCAGGTTTGATCTCACCGGACACCGGTGCCGACCCTGACAACCAGAAAGAGCTTGCGCCACCGGGGATTTCAGCGGCCACCGCAGGACACTGCGCCCCGCCCGCGTGCACGGCAACCGAGACCCTGCCCGAAACACTGCACACACCGACCGTTGTCCTGCTCAGCACCCTCGACACCACCTCGGCCGCCACGGACTCCGACGACCACCACATCGTTGATGCGGACACCGCCGCACTGGTACGTGACCAGGCGGGGCTGGCCGCGGCCACCGCGAGTTCGCCCGCACACCGACAGCAGCCACGATCAGCCCGATGCGAATCCGGCATCAGCGCACCGGAATTGGCCGCTGAAACGACCGTTGACGCCGTTGCTGGACCAGTCAGTGGACTGTGATCGTTGTGCCGGCCTGGTTGAGACCCCCATTCCACACCGCCTGTGTGGCCTGAGCCTCCTACCACCCGATTCAGGTCGTAGCGTCAGCGACATGGGCACCTGTGCGGCGCCAAACCCTCAGATCGTGACATAGGGAGCAGATGTCAATGCCCGACGCTGTAGCGGAACTGGACACCGGCCTGACCCGGCAGCCGATCATCGACTCCATCCACCAGCTGGAGTACATGGTCGCTGAACTGTGGGTAGGCCAGCAGCGCTCGGTTGCCCCAGGAACTGACGTGGACGCTCGCGCACTCGCCGACCGGATCCTCACCGAAATGTCCGCCAGTGGTGTGTTCACCGCTGATGAACTCTCCCGCGCCCGAACGGTCATCCCTGATCTGCTCGGTGGCGGTCACGAGCACTGCCTCTGGGCACGCATCCAGCGCGCGGATCTGTTCGACCAGTGGTACGGCCGACCCCGGGACACATACCTGCCGGAGAACTGGCTACTCCCAAACTTCGCCGACGCCGAATTGCTGCAACGGGTCCCGATCTACGGGTACTCCGAGTGGTCCTCCAGCGTGACCAGAGACCAATTCGAGCGAATGTTCACCGATCTCGCTGAGCATGTCGCGACCGGACCCGAACCAGGGGCCGACGAGCAATGGCTGCGCGAGGGCGAAGCCCAAGCCTACGATCTCGCTGTCGTCCTGGCCCGGTACCGCCCCGCTGGCCTGTCCGCTGGGGACGCTCATCGCGCCACCCGCGTCCTTGCTGCCCTGTACAAGAACGAACGACTTCTCGACACCTCCGGGCGTCTCGTGCAACCGGTGACGTTGATCGGCAGCGACGCGGCCTGCGAGGACTGGTACAGCGCCCGCAACGCACGGATCGTGCCATCGGCCACACCCACGACACCGATGAACCGGTGGGAGCTGGCGGCGAGTGTGGGGATGCTCGAACAGAAACTGGCCAACCAGCCCGGACAAGACGCCCCCCTGCCTGTTCGCGTCGCCTTCTGGGACAGCGTTGATCGTCATGTCGAACACCTGCTGTACACGGTCGTCGGCACTGATGTCCTCGACGCCGACGAGAAAGCGCGAGCGGTGCCTGTGCTCAACGCAGTCCGCGTCGACCACAACCGGCCGCCAGCGGCGTGGTCGACCGTCACTGATCCCGGGGTGTTCGCCTCCTGGCAGCAAAGTCCGGAAGCGAACATGATGATCGGCGGGCTCTCGCGCGATGGTGTGATCAACGCGCTGGCGGACCTGTCGTTCCACGCCACCGCCCACCGCGCACTGCATCCGCTTCAACCGCTGCCACCGGCGTTGAGGATCGCCGCCTATCAGCTCCATGCCGCCGCCGAACGCCGCACACACAGCCTGCGCGGCTCCGCGGACAGCGTGCAGGAAGCGGCACGGATCGCGGCGGTGCTGCAAGCGCTACTCGACGGCGGTGAAACCCGCTACCTGTGGGAACGAGCCCGCGACGCCAAGGTGTTCGACGCTTGGTACGACAGCACCCAGCATCGGCGCGGTAGTGATTGGGTATTGCAGTTCGCGCGGCCTGGGCAGTTCCTCGACCTTCCTGGTGTGGCGCCGATTCCCGATAGTCGTCGGCCCGCACTGTCTCGCCCGTTGCTGCGTACCGCTGTGGGAACGCTGCTCCATCATGTCCGCCAGATTCCCGCCCCCTCCGCTGACGGATCCCGCACGAGTGAGTACAGCGTGTGGGCGTACCGGCTTGATCAGCTCGCCCGCGAGATCGTGAGCACATTGCGATCGGAAAGTGGCGACTTTTCCGCTGGTGAGGCGGCTCGTGGTGATCGGCTTGTCGCCGCGATCGCAGCTGGGCGCGGCATCGATCTCATCGACGATGATCCATGGCGCTATATCGAAGATGCCAGTGCCTTCGAGAATTGGCTGCTCGACTGCTCCATCGCTACCGCCGAGACCGCTCATTGGTATAGCGCGACGCGGGTGGCAATGCAGCTCGCCGCCGGTGACCCCGCGCGACGGTTCACCGACGCTGTCGGGCTGGCACCGTATCCGCCGCGTGAGGCCTTCAGTGTCGGAGACAAATATGTGTTCAAGTCCGAGACGACGTATCAGGTTTTAACTGAGCGCGAGCACATGGGTGCCTGCTTGGAAAAGATGGCGTGGATCGCCGCTGACTTGCCGAACTCGGCCGAATTCGACCAGCTCGCTGGCACGGTGTTGCGGACCGCGCAAGATTCCGATCTGCTCACCGCCCGAGAGCAACGCCGCCTCGTTCGGGTTGTCGCCGGATTGAGCAACGGTGAGAACCCCGGCGGGGCCGCGGGGCCATGGGCTGCGGTCGTTAGCGCAGCGGTCTGCCAGCAGTGGCTGCGAGATCGCCTGGTCACCGTCGGCCCCGCGGTTCTGTCAGACGGCAGATTCGTCGCGGCTCCGGATCTGGCTCCGCACCCGTCGACCCGCGTCGCAAGGACCCTGACTCGACCCGAGATCAGGGACCTGGTGCGAGCGATGGCACAAATCGTCGCCGATCAGCAGCACTCAGCGACCAGGAGCGTCTCCGCGGACAGTCACCTGCGTACCCTCGCCAATGAAGTCCTGGATCCGGTGCGCGCCACCTCGGTACTCACCGACGAGGAAGCCTCGATCCTCGAAATCGGGGTGGCCGCGATGCTGGCCGGTGAAGTCCCGGAGGTCATTGTCGGTGACGACACCGAATGCGACGCCTGGGACATCATTGTCAATCCCGACACCGGCGACGTCTGGCTGACCACCCGTGAACCGAGCCCAGCAGCTCTGGACCCGGGACTGTTCGCCGCCGCGCAAACCCAATCCGTGCAAGTCGCACCCAATCCCGCCGCTACGCCGCAGTCCCCGCTCACGCCTACCGATGACCCCGGCGCGGACTCCACTACCGTTATCGATGTCAGCATGTGAACATCCCCTGACGATTCGATGGAAACGACTGTTGCAGGAGCCCGGCGGGTGGCTGGGGAGGGTTCAGGCGGGAGAGAGCGCGTAGTGCTGCCATGGGCTGTCGTCGGTGGAGACGCGAACATAGGTCTCGCGCACGGTGTTGGCGTCATCGTGGGGGTCGCGCAGTTGCAGGATCTCCCGGGACACATAGTCTTTCGGGACGCGACTATTCCACATCTCGTCGAATTCGGAGGCTTCACGAAGGCGAGCCTTGATGGCTTCGATGCGGCTGTTGGGAACGAACCCGGTCAACGCTTCCCGGCACGCCCGCACCGACAGGTGCGTCTCGAGCTTCCAGGCGGCGAGGACACCTTTGGCCCAGGGGTTGAGAAGCTGCCATTCGACCATGCTGTCGCCGACACGCAAGCCGGGGAAGGCGCGGATGAAGGCTGGGTTGGCGGCGATGATGACTGCCAGACCGGGCTCGATGAAGGCAGCGGGGTGTTGATTGGCTTGCAGCACACTGAGTTCGCGGCGAGTCGGTGTTCGCCGGGCCGCAGCGGGCAGGCACACACGACGCAGATGCGGGTCGACAAGCCACAGCAGCCGCTGGTGGCTGGATTCGGACAGCTCCAGTATCGGGGCGAGTTTGGCGATGGTCGCGGAGTTCACGGGACGATCCGACCGTTCGATTTTGGTGATCATCGACTTCGACAACTTCGCCCGGCGGGCCAGGGACTCCTGAGTGATCCCGAGCTCTTCGCGGTAGTCCCGCAGGATTTGCCCGATCGGCGCACACAGGTCCCGCACGGCAGGATAGTGCTGACCCGGCTGAGGGGCCGTGGCCAATTCTGCTTTGGTGTTCGTTCCGTCGCTGGAACGAACTCGTTGAACGCTCTCACCCGCCATCTGCTGCTCCCGTTTCCGAACCTGCGGCGCGGCGCGCGCCGGGTTCTGCGCCGCGGTCGAATCCCCGCGGTGTCTTTGTTGTGCCTGGCGCAGGAGATCGCCCCTCGTGCGGATCACGCTGCGCTGTTGTGAAATTCGTGAAAGACCTGCCGTGCTACCGATAGGGGCGAGGAGGACCTCCTCAGCCGCCTGGCTGAATCACGGGGAGAGGGGGGTCATGAGCTTCCTTTCGTAGCGGCGGATTCTGGGTTGGGCTTATTCGGTGAAGGGGGCGCTGATAACCAGCTGCTCCCACATGAGCTTGTGGATCAGCGCCATCCGTCCGTCCGGGTTCGCGCCACCTCCTCGCGCAAAACCCGGATGACTTCGCGTTTGAAATCGAGGCGGGGATGCTCAGCGAGCAGGGAAGTGATCCAGCCAGGGTCGAGGTCCTGCACGCGGGCACCGAACAGGTCCACGCTGGCGGCCTGGCTCAGGAACACGGCCACATCACCGATGTCGCCGTCCAGGCCCGGGGTGATGTGTTGAGCGATCCCGTCACGCACCAGGGTGACCCGCTCGCTGGGCTCGCCCAGCTCTGACAGGAACTTCTCGGCGTCTTCCGCTCCGCGCACAGCGAAGCACCGGCCGCGCACCGGCCGCTCCAACTCGATGTCGTGCAGCATCGCCGCAACAAACGCGAGTTCGTCATCGACGACGGCCCCGTCGACGCCCGCCAGCGCTTTGCCGAAGAAATAGCAGCGGAAGCTGTGTTCGAGCAGCCACGGGCTCAGTTGCTCGCGGGCGATGCGTTCGGCCGCGACAGCAACAGACGTCGACGGGGTCACCAAGGCGGCGCCGTCGAGACGACCGGTGCCGTGCACGCCGCCGACTACTTCGAGTTCGCCGCTGACCAGTCCAGGCATCTGGGTGAGCAGGACGGCGATGAGCTGAAGACATTGCCGCCGCGAGATCAGGCCGCCGGTCGAGCTGGCCCAATCCCAATCGAATCCGATCGGCGCACCCATACAACTCCACTCATCAACGCACAATGTCTCGGGCCGCAGAATTGTCGATCCATCCCGAGGAAATGCTGTGCATCAATACTTTCTGCGCGTAGTGAGTGGCGCAATAGGTTCCGTGCCGCACTTTGTGTAGGAATTTCCGCAGCTCAACGCACTGACGGTGCGACAACCGGCCTCCGGCCGACACTGTATGTGCGGACAAACACGAATGCCCGCACATACAGTGCGAAAAAAGTCACCAACCCGCACATCAAGTGCGGTGCCAAATGAAGATGAGTAATTCCGACCGTCAAGACACGCATGGATTGTGACGAGTTCGCGGTATTGCTGGCAGCTGACCCCACCTCCCGAGGACAAAACGAGACGCCGGCGCTCCCGTGCCGCCCGGTCTCTCGGTCGCGGCGGTTCCGGCAGCAGTGCATCGGGGTCATTTAGACGGCGGCAGCTACTCCTGGAACCGGGCGCTGCGAACGACATCGGTGGCGCCGCGATGCACGATGAACGCGACCCGACCATCGGGGTTGACCGCCGATTCGGCCAGCATCGCCGCGACAGCCAGTTCTGTGAACCGCAGGCGTGGGTGGCGCTGCATCAGTTCTTGGACCCAAGCCCGGTTGAATCGTCGTAGTCCGACACCGAATACATCGACCATCGCGCCCGCGGCGATGAACCCGCCCGCATCGGCGAGGTCGTGGGCGACCCCCAAGTTCATGTGCCCGGCGATACCGGCCGCCAGCTGTTCAGCGCGTTCGAGGGACTCTCCGGCGTCGAGCGCGATTTGCCTGGCCCTGCGGGCGCCCCCGACCGCGAAGCACGTTCCGGCGCGGGGGCTTTCGAGATTCAGGTCATGCAACAGACAGGCCGCATAGGCCAGTTCGTTATCGAATTCCACTCCGGCCTGCCCAGCGAGAACCAACGCGAAGTAATAGCAGCGGTAACTGTGCGCGAGGACGGAATCCGACAAATTTTTCACGGCGGCATCCTCGGCTGCCCGGGTGAGCTGTGTTCGCGGCAGTGTCAGGGCATCAAAGTCCAGGTGGCCATCACCATGAAATCCGAGCTTGTCCAATATCTGGTCTGCCATCCCCGCGGGTATTTCTTTGACATAGAGTCGCCGCCATTGTCGCTGCTGTTCGGCCGACAGCTTCCCCCCGGTTTTGTCCGCCCACTCCCAGTCGCAATCCGCTGGCCCCACCATAATGCCTCCTGTCGGCCCCCATTTTGCCCCGCGTAATTAAATGAGACCGTTTCAAATCCTGCTTACGATGCTCCGAGAAGATGAACAGGTAGCAGCACCGATACCCGACACGTGCCGGGATCAGAGGGTTACCTCTGATCCCGGCACGCGACATCTGAAGCTATCGCCGACAAGCATTCAGCCCGAAGCTGACTGGCGTCAACCCGCCTGACACCGCACATGCAGTGCGGAAAACACCGTGCTGCCCGCACCTGATGTGCGGGCAGCACGTGAATCCCGCACTGCATGTGCGAGAGCGTGCCGACGCCCGCACATCAGGTGCGGGCGTGGGCACATCGAGCGCATCAACGCGACCGGGCGGTTTTGAAAATGGCCGAACTCGATGCTCTGCATTTACGCAGGGAACGGGGACGGGGTTTCTGTGTAGGACAGCGTGTAGAGCAGGTTCCTTCGTCTGGGATGGAACCATCTTCCTGTTCGGCTGATATATCTTCCGCCGCGCGCATGCGGCTGATCGCGAAGAATGACATCGGAATTGAGAAGTTGCTCAGTGGTGGGATCTTCGTCCCAGAACGTCTGGAATTCGCGCATTTTGGAGCCTTGGGCGCAAAAATCTTCGATCTCCGCGTCTGGCACTATTCCTGGTGCGATGCCCTTGATACCTGCGATCAGCATGTGGGTGCGCAGGTCCCAGTTGACGATCTGTAACCTGGCCACCGGACTTGTCAACATCCACAGCGCGACGTTCATCCCGGGCTCCAGGCCGGGGAACATTGTCAAGAACTGATCATTGGCTGC
Source organism: Nocardia sp. CA-084685 (assembly GCF_050955785.1). Classification (NCBI taxonomy): domain Bacteria; kingdom Bacillati; phylum Actinomycetota; class Actinomycetes; order Mycobacteriales; family Nocardiaceae; genus Nocardia; species Nocardia sp. CA-084685. The sequence goes on along the minus strand of NZ_CP192095.1, from coordinate 195,441 downwards.
GAGCAGTCCCCACATCGGATCGCTGAGGAACGCTGCGGGAATGCCGAGGCTGTTGAGGACTTCGATATCCTCGGGGATGGGCTGTTCGGGTATCTCACCGTATTCGTGCTGGAACAGTTCCGGGCTCAGCAATTCCCTGATCTTATCGCGGTACCAGTAGTTCACCCCCACACCGTCGAACCAGGCCGCCAGGGCCTTGTCAGTCGGTTTGCGTGAGCCGTTCTCGTACTTCTCGATCGATGATTGCGAGACGCCCTCGGTCATGGTTTCCATCACCGCGGCTAGTTGTGGAATCGTTAAGCCGGCCTTCTCGCGGCGGTCTTTCATGTACCTCGATAGCAGGGTATCGCCTGCGTAAACCACGTTACCTCCTCCTAACCTGCCATCCGCCAGCCGATTTCGGGTACAACTCATCGCGAGTTGAGTGGCGTACGGCCCCCCACGGCAGTACCAGGGTGGACCTCGGCCCCTCGCCGTGGTCCTTCTGGTCAGCCCCCCCGCGCTATCTGGCGGTAACCCCTAAAGGTTGACTCGCACACTATCTGCCCGGATATCAGAAAGATAGATCGTTTGGGAGCAATCCGAAGGCCTCACATCGGGGCGCTCAGGGAGGGGCAGCGTGGGCCTGGCAACCCCGCACTAGCGGAACAGAACATCGGAAGTACCTTCACCACCAGCACTTTCAACGCAACAACACGGCGCGGCGGCGCAGCGTGATCTCCGGCGCGACCATCGGGGGTGACGGCCCGATGAGCACATACAACGTGTGGCATCTGACCGAATTTCCCGGTGGCGGGGAGCGTGACCAGCGTTCAGATGTCGTCGGCGCGGTCGCGCATCAGCCGAGTGAGTGGAAACGACGCGGCGAATCCGAGGATCAGCAGTACCCCGACGATGCCCGAGCCGACCAGTGCCACCGTGCGTGCGGAGTTGTCCGGTGGTGGCGGTGGGACCGGCACCGGCAGTTGCACGTGTCCGTCGGTGGGCAGCGGCTTGTTCTCCACGACGGTGTCGGTAGCGACCTCGTGGGTCAATGCGGCGATCGGGTCGATCGATCCGTGCCCGATCCAGGGGTTCCATCCCTCAGCTGGGGTATGGGCGGTCGCCTTGATCCGCTGGATGACCTCTGCGGCGGACAACTGCGGGAATCGTGCCCGCACCAGCGCCGCCAACCCGGCCACATACGGTGACGCGAACGAGGTGCCCGCGAAGGATCCCTGACCTTGTGAGACGACCTTGCCGCTGGCCAGGCCGCCGGAGTGCGGATCCAGAGAGATGATCTGCTCACCAGGGGCGGCGACCCCTACCCATGGTCCGGGCACCGTGAACTTCGACGGCGCACCGTCGAGGTCGATCGAGCCGACCGCGAGCACATAGCGGTCATACCATGCCGGAGTGACCGCAGTGGTGACCGTTGACCAAAGATCAGCGTTCGGATGAATCGGATCGACGCCGGGATTGCCCGCTTTGCAGTTCTCGGAGTCGTTATTGCCTGCCGCTGCTACGACGACAACGTCCTTGACCAGCGCGGCGTACTGTACGGCCGCACCAAGGGAGCCATCGTTGACTGATCCGGCTGGCCCACACGCAGTTTCGGAGATGTTGATGACCGTGGCCCCCATGTCCGCGGCGTGACGTACCGCCGACGCAAGAGTGGTGACCGTTCCGTATCCGGCGGAATTCTTCGGATTGTTGGGGTCTTGGTCGGTAGCGCCCTGCTTGCGCCAATTGGCGCTGGTCTGCCGGATCGCGATGATGCGCGCTGCTGGCGCGATCCCGGAGAACCCGTCACTCGCTGACGGATGAGCCGCGATCAACCCAGCGACCGCCGTGCCGTGCACGTCGCAGTCGTCGGTGCCGTCACTGGTAGCGACGTAGTCGCCTCCAGCGATCAGATCAGGCAGCCGGGGATGGCGGGACACACCGGTGTCGATCACCGCAACCGTCTGGCCCTCGCCGCGGCTGAACTGCCATGCCGCAGGCAGATTCAGATACGCCTGCGCGGGCGGGATCGCCGGCGAGGTCGTGGAGACCGCGATGGTGCACGCATTGGCAGCCTCGGTCTTGTCTGGTGGTGCCGGATTACCGTCGGCAGGCAGTCGCGCAGGATCGATCGGCGCGGGCCCACCCGCCGAAGCGGCGCCCGGCAGCCCGACCACCGCCGCAGTGGCGGCTACGGCGGTGGCCAGCATCACCCGCGAGATTCGCACACCCGCACCGCGGCGAGTCGAACGTGCGGGGTTGTCCCCCATGTCATTTCCACGCACGGCAGCAGTATGGCACGCGATGCACGATTGCTGATCTTGTCGCGCGTCAACGGGCCCAGGACAACACCGCTGTCGTCGTGGGCCCGGCGACGACCTATGGAGCCCACGGTGCCTGCGGCACTTGGGATCCGCCCGGCTCCTGCGCCAGACTCGGCAGCACACCGCCGGATCCAGGACGCCGCTTCGTCGTCGAAGTGGCTGATCCCAGCACTGGTGGCCCATCGGCCGCCGTCGGCGTTACCCGCGTCGGGGGCGCGGTCGTCGTCGGGACGGTGGTCGGTGTGCCACCGCTACCCGATGTCGGAACGACGGTCGGGGCTGTCGGCAACGATGCCGCACCGCCGGGCGCGGTGGGCAGGTCCTTGATTCCCGGCACCGGAACCGAACCCTGATCACCTGGGCTCGCGTATACCGTCGCAACGGCGATTCCGGTGAGCGTGACGGCGGTCGCTATCACCAGCCCGATATGGCGATTGGTCATGATCTGCCTCCGAGCGGCTAGATGGGGAAGCGGTCGCCGTACACCGACACTGTGTCGCTGGCTTCCTTCGACACGATGGTCACCGAGGCGAACGCCTGAACTTGGGTCGGGCCGAGGCAGCCGTCGATATTCATGTGGGTCTGGCGCAGCTGCAAGACTCCATCGGTCGCTTCGAGATTCTTCTGGGCCAGTGGGTAGGCCTTGATCTGGCCGGGGGATATCCCCACCGAAACGGTCGGGCCGAGTGACCCGCCTAGGTCGCCCCGGGGCACGAGCGGAAGCGGGAATCCCGGTTCGATACCGACCCGCGGGCTGAGGCTGGCCGAGGATCCAGTGGTGATGGAGTTCAAGTCCGCGAAGCAGCCGATGATGTAGCCCACCTGAACCTGCGCACCCTTGAGGCTCGAGCCCTTGCCGCCAACGGTGACCGTCGCGCGCAGATCCCCGAATCCCTCGCGGCTGGTGCCGGTCATGTTGAGTGTGTCCACACGGTTCCAGGATTCGTTGTCCAGACGCAGAACCAAATCCCAGCCATCAGCGGTGGTGATCTTCTGCTCATGTGGTGCGAAAAATGCGACTTCGGCGTGGGCGGCCACGGTCGGCAGACTCAGGCAACCCACGGTCGCCAATGTTGCCGACGCCAAGAAATTGTTGAGCTTCATCAGGTTTTCCCCTCAAACGTTTCATGCGCACACACCAGTGAGCGCGGCGCGGTCGATTTCAGTTAGTCCGCGCCGGAAGGCAGTCAAACATGGAAACCGGGCTCAGCACAATGTGAGAGCGGGATTCGGGAGAATTTATCTCGACCGAATAATCATGACGGCCGCACAATTTGTGCGGCATTTCCGATCGACACGCACATGCGGTGCGGTCCGGCATCGCCCCAGCTCACAGCCGGTGTTGGAGTAGCGGGCGATACCGCACAAGACGTGCGGTATCCGTCGACTTTCTGCACTCAATGTGCAGGGAATTGGAATTGACATCCGCAAGACGTGCAAGCAATGCTGTTTTCAGTTCCGATGCTCACCATGGGGGACAAGCCAATTTCGCTAACGCGGACATTCGAATGTTCCTGAATTAGTTGCAGGGCCCGGGGCGGCACCAGAAGACATTCCTGCGGATCAATAATCCGCGCTGCTCTTTTTCATGCGGGGAGGTGTGGCTCTGCCGTGGAAACGGTCGAATATCGCCGTGCTCGCTCACCGCGGTCACCGCTGACCCGGATGAGTTCAATCGCCCGGCTGGGCGCGTGGACAACGACTTGGCCGGATGCGCCCATGTGCCAGCGGTGCGCGGCTGATCGCAGCCACGACCACAGGTGCGGCCAACCCCGCCCGCCACTGGCCACCACCGCTGTCTTCGTCGAACTCGTCCGCGCGGAAACCGCTGACAGAAAGCGACACCCCCGATGAGCCAGCGCATCAACTTCGATCGCCTCACCGCCCAACAGGCCTACTACCAGGAGTTGCACTGGGCCGAAGCCGCGGCGACCAGAAACCCCGCGCGAGCAGCGGCGCTGCGCGCTGACGGCCCGCCCCCGCCGCAGCCAGCAGACGGCTACACCGGCCAACTCGCCTACCTGAAGCACCGTGCCGTCTGCGCCGCCGCCGAGAACAGGACCGGAGGCCAGACCGATGAGCGTCACTGATCAGGACATGGCGTTGCGATTGAAGCGCTGTGAGCAGTTCTTCGGCCTACCCGAGCTAGCGGCCAGCGCCAGTCGACGCCGCGAGGCGCTGTCACAGCTGGAAAGAACCGGCACCTACACGCACACCATCGAGGAACTCGAAGCCGGAGCGCGCATCGCGTGGCGCGATCACCGCCACCATGTCGGGCAAGCGTTCTGGCGGGCAGTGCAAGTCATCGACGCCCGCGAATCCCGCCGCGCAGCCGATCTCGCCGACGCCTGCTTCACCCATCTGCAGGTTGCTACCAATGGTGGCCGCCTCAAACCGACCGTCACCGTGGGCCCACACCAACGGCAGGACGGGGCGGGGTGGCGGATCCACAACCCCCAACTGATCTGCTACGCCGGCTACCGGCGCGGCGAGGATGTCATCGGGGACCCTGCCCGGTTGGAACTCACCGAAACCCTGCAATCGCTGGGCTGGCAGGGCAGTGGCAGCCGATTCGACATTCTGCCGCTACTGATCAGCACCCCTGATGAACTGGCATGGTTCCAGATCCCCCCAGAGCTGGTCCTGGAAGTCGAGCTTGTCCACCCGAACTATCCACAGTTCGCGCGGCTGGGGTTGCGCTGGCATGCGGTGCCCGCCGTGTCGGAGATGCCGCTGGAAATCGGAGGACTGCTCTACGGCGTCGCACCGTTCAGCAGCTGGCATCTCAGCGACGACATCGGCGCGCGCAACCTGGGCGACGCGACGAGATACGCGGTAGGACCCGCAGTAGCCGACCAGTTGGGCCTGGACACCTCCAGCAACCGCACGGCATGGCGAGAGCGAGTCCTGATCGAGCTTAATCACGCTGTCCGGCACAGCTTTTCCGCCGCCGGCGTCCGCATCGCCGACCACCGCAGCATCACTCACCAGGTCCTGCGCCATCTCGAAGCCAAGGAAACCGCCAGCCGACCCGACGACAGGGCAGGGAGCAACCCAGCCGTCTCCGCGGCCGCGACACCCACCTGGCGCCGCGCCGACAACACCGAGGCCGACCGCCGACCCTGCTTCACGCGCCAGCACCTACCCGACGCGTCGCGGCACACCCACATCGGCCAAGTCGGCACCAGCAGTGCGCTGTTGCCAGTGGGGAGGCCGTGATGGCCACAACCGTCGAACACCGCGGACTGGCCTCACCAGCGACCCGGTCGGGGGCGCTGGTGATCGCCTGCACTGCGACCTTCATTTCGTTTCTGGACCTCGCGCTGGTCAACCTCGCGTTCACCTCGATAGCCCACGACTTCCCCGGCTCGGCGTCGACGCTGACCTGGGTCGTCAACGCCTATGGGATCGCGTTCGCCGCAACCCTGGCCGCAGCGGGACGGGTAGCCGATTCCGTGGGGCACAAACAGATCCTGCTGGTCGGAGTCGCGGTGTTCGGGCTGGCATCGCTGCTGTGCGCGATCGCCCCGTCGATGAGCTGGCTCATCACCGCCCGGGCCATCCAAGGCGTCGCGGGCGCCGCGTTGTTGCCCGCCGCATTGGGGGCGATGCTCGCGGTCGTCACACCGCAACGCACTGCCGCTGCCGTCGGGGCATGGGCAGCCACAGGCGCGCTGGCCGGTGCCATCGGTCCTGCGGTGGGGGCTGTCCTGGTGGATTGGTGGGGGTGGCGCTCGGCATTCGCGGTCAACGTCCCCCTGTGCGCGCTGCTGCTGGTCCTCGGACTGCTGGTGCTGCCGCCCTCTGTGCCACGCCATGACGGCATACCCGATGTGTTCGGAGTGGTGGCGCTGGCGGGCGGCATCGGTGCCACCGTCGCCGCGATCACCCAAGCTCACCGCTGGGGTGCGAGTTCCCCGTTGACGCTGACCCTGCTCGTCGCCGGGATCATCAGCGTCGCAGCTGTTCTGGTACGCAGCAACCGGCACCCCCGTCCCGCGCTGCATGTACGACTGTGGAGACACACCGGTTTCGCGCTCACCAATGTCGTCTCCGCAGGCCTCGGCCACGGCATGTTCGCCTACTTGCTGGCGGTGCCCGCATTCCTGACCGAGGTGTGGCAGCTGACGCTGATGCAGGCCGCAGCGTGCATCGGCGCAGCCGGGACAGCTGCGATGATCGCGGCCGCGGCCGCGGGCCGCCACATCACCGCCCACAATGCACGCTGGTATGCCACAGCCGGAATGCTCTGGCAGGCAACAGGATTCGCCCTGATCGCCACCTGCTTCGACGCGGTGGCCTCCCTCGGATTGTGGGCGGTGGTCGCGCTGCTGCTGGGCTCAGGCGTCGGCGTCGCGATCACCGCGCTATCGGTACTCACCGCAACGACAGTGCCCACCCGCGACTCCGCCGCCGGGATGGCCATGAACCTCACCGCCCGCCAGGTCGGCGGCGTTATCGGAATCGCGGTGTCCGCGGCGATGATTTCGGCCAGCGACTACTTGTCCGCGTTCCACCGGCTCTTCGCTGTCCTCGCGGCGGTCGCCGTGATCTCCGCCGCCGGTTCCCTCGCACTCCCCGCTCTTGGCGCCTCAGCAGCGCGCCCCGCGCGTGAGGACGCCGAGCCGTGAGCCGCCCCACGCAGGCGCGCAAACGCCACACCGCAGCCGCAATCGGCTTCTGGAAGTTGTTGCCGCCGTACAGCATCCGACGCTGTACGGCGCAGCTCGACCGCATGGAGCAGGCGGTGAGCGCGATCCGCAGCCCCCTTGCTCTGACCCAAGCCACCACACCGACCTGCCGCCGTCCGACAGCGGCTGGGCCGTACTACCACCGCGGTAGCGGCGATCGAAAGGAGATCCATCAAATGATCAGGAAGGCCACATTCGCTGTGGCGATCACTCTGTCCGCCTTGGCCGGAGCCGGCAGCGGCGTCGCTCTCGCCGATGCCGACAATCCGTGCCATGACGGGTGCTCGTTCCCCGAAGGCACATTCCCCCATGCCGACCCATGGCCCGCCGGGCCTGTCGATCCGTTCGGGCAGCTGCCGCCGGACTGGGGGCCCGATGCCCAGCAGGCGAACCAGAACTGACCTTGAGAAAGGAGATGAAGTGACCAAGAAACTTACCTACCTGACACTGGTCGCGCTAGCCAGCGGGCTGCTAGGAGCCGCAACAGCTCAAGCTGATGAGTGGTATGAGGACATGGGCAACGGCAGGATCATCATCCACAGTGACGATCCCGGTGACCTGAAACACCAGAACGACGTTCCTTGGGGTAACCAGCCTCTTCAGCCAGACCCTTACTCCGACGACTGCAGTGCTCCCCTGAACACCTGCACAACTTACTAAATCGTTTCCACCCACCGATGCGGTCGGCTTGCCGCGCCGCAACGACTTGCCGGACCCAGCAACGGGGTTTCCGGACGGTGGCGGTCATTGAACGCCATCAATACCCCGATCAATTGGCGCCTCGAACGACGACTACATCGAGCACCAGAACTGGTGAGTTGATCTCGCCGCTGTGTGCTCAGGCGCGCATCGGCAGGTTGGTCCGTCACAAGGCGCCTGTGACGGGACAGCCCACCGCCTCCTACTTCACGACTTTCTCGACATGCGCTGACCAACAGGAGCGGCACGTGACCCTTCCATATTTCATGCTCGCCGTCGCCTCAGTGCTGTTGGTGAACGGCGTGATCGTGCTGATCGCGCCTCTGCCCGGCGAAACACCGCAGTGGGCGGGCCCGTATTCGATGCGCACGGTCTGCGTGCGCATCGGGCTGGTGGCCGCAGCACCAATCTCGGTGCCTGTGCGGCTGCTATCAACCACTCGCCGTGCCGCCCTTGCCGCGATCCCGCGACCACAAGACGCCACGTGCAGGACAGCGGAATCCGTTGCAGCGCAGCAGGTGAGGGCAGGGGAATGACGTGACACAGCAGATCTTGCTACTGGCCAGCGGTGAGAACGGGCTGACCCGCCGCGCCCGGCTCGCGCTGGAACGAACCGGGCGAACTGTGCGCACCGTCGTGGTCGCCAGCAGTACCGACATCGAAAATACTGTCGCCGCCAACGACAGCGATCTGATCATCTGCCCCTACCTGACCGCCTACATCCCCGCAGCCGTGTACAACCGCCATAGGGTCGTGGTGATCCATCCCGGCCCGGTAGGCGACCGTGGTCCCAGCAGCCTGGACTGGGCGATCACCGAGGACGACCCGATCTGGGGCGTCACCGCAGTGTCTGCCACCGAAGTCCTCGACGCCGGTCCAGTATGGGGAACAAGAGCTTTCGTGCTCCCGCAAGGCCGCAAGTCTGATGTCTACAACTCCGTCGTGAGCGACGCGGCGATCCAACTCATCCTGGAGGCCGCCGACAACGCGGCCGACCCGGCGTTCGCGCCGATCGACCAGGCGCTGATGTACCGGCCGGTCGCGCATGCACGCACCCGCCCTCGGATGCGTCAAGCCGACCGCGCCTTCGACTGGTCCGATACCGCTGAGCACATCGTGCGCCGCGTCAACGCCTCCGACGGCTCACCCGGTGTGCGATCAACGATCGGCGACTTTCCGGTGTACCTCTACGACGCCCACCTCGGCCGCCGCGAGGTCGACGCCGAATCCGGTACCGTCCTTGGGCGCTGCCATCATGCGGTGGAAATCGCCTGCGGGACAGCAGAAAGCATCTGGATCGGGCATCTACGTGCAGTCATCGACGAGGAGTGGTCCTGCAAAGCGCCAGCCGCCGCTGCGTTGCTGCGCGCCGGATACCCCGTTGGCGCACTGCCGACCACTGTCGGCGGTGGCTTCGCCGATATCAACTATCGCAGATCGGGGGCGATAGGTGAGCTGACGTTCTCGGCTTACAACGGTGCCATGTCAACTGGCCTGTGCCGCAGGCTGACTCGCGCCGTCCGTGCCGCTGCCCGCGAGGACATTCGCGTGCTGATCCTGCGCGGCCGCCGCGACGCGATGTTCTCCAACGGCCTGCATCTGGGTCGGATCCACATCGACGAGCACCCTGCACGCGAAGCGTGGAACAACATCACAGCGATCAATGATCTCTGCCGGGAGCTGCTGTTGTGCGGCCGCGCGAGCGGCCAGAACCCCGACGGCCTGCTGACGATCGGCGCGATCACCGGCTCCGCCGGTGCTGGCGGTGCTGGCGGTGCACTGATGCCACTGAGCTGCGACATCGTCGCAGCAACCCGGCGGGCAGTGCTGGACCCGCACTACCAGACGATGGGGCTGTCGGGCTCGGAACTGCACACCTACACCCTGCCTTGCCGCGTCGGTGCCGACACCGCTGAACAACTCCTGCGCGAGTGCGCACCCATCGACACCGCCACGGCACTGAAGATCGGCTACCTCGACCATGTCGGACCCGACACCGGATTCGACACCTGGCTCGGTGACCTTGCCGCGCGGTACGCCGAACTCGACCGATGGACCGCGACAGTGCAGGCCAAACATGAGCAGCTCGCCACGGACATGGCACTCAAACCGATCCAGGCCTACGAGTACGCCGAACTCGGCGCGATGTCGCGCGACCTATTCCACGACCACCACGATTTCACCGCCAAACGCGGTGCGTTCCTGGGCAAGTCGACCCCACCCAAACCCCGCGCGATTACCACACCCACACCAGCACTGGCCGCGCACTAGCCCCGATCGGCGGAAAACAGATGACCGAAACAACACACAAAGTACTCAACCGGATAACACGACCCGCGCCCACGAGCGACCTTTCGCGAGGCACCGCCGGTGCGGATCCAGCTTCCACCATCACCTCCCCTGTCCGACGCAACGCCGTGTCCAGTGCGGCCCCGACCAGGGCGGCGGGGCGGGGTACGGCGGTGGTGATCGGCGGCGGGCTCGCCGGCTTGCTGGCCGCGCACGTGCTGTCCGAATTCTGCAACACGGTGGTCGTCGAACGCGATCGGTACCCCGATCAACCAGTGCCCCGCGCTGGTGTCCCGCAGGCCCATCATGCGCATCTGTTTCTTGAGGGCGGCCTGCGAGCCCTGGAAGCGCTGCTGCGAGGCATAAGGGCCGAGCTGACAGCTGCAGGCGCGGTGGAGGTGGTGATGGGCGCGGATCTGCGCTGGCTCAACGCATTTGGGTACATGGCTACCCACGACCGCCCAACCAGGTTCATGTCCTGCACCCGAGGCCTACTCGATCATGTCGTGCGGTCCCGGGTGATCGACGAAGATCTCGTGCGCTCCGGGGGGTTCGCCAAACCGTCAATACAGATCATGCAGGGCGTCGACGTTGTTGGGCTGCTTGGCGATTCCAGCGCCGTGAATGGTGTGCGGATCCGCAACCGCGATGACGGCACTGTCGAGGACCTGCCCGCTCAGATGGTTGTCGATGCGTCGGGGCGCAAGTCGAAGCTGACCGAGTGGCTCAAGCAGCTGGGATGCCCACCGGTTGCCGAGCAGCGTGTGGACGCCGGTTGCGCTTACATTTCACGGCTATACCACCGTCCGCCGGTAGATCTCGGATTCCGAGCGCTGTATCTGCAAGCCGCTCCGGGGCAGCCGCGCACTGGCTCGATATTGCCGGTAGAGGGGGAGCGTTGGATCGTGAGCCTCGGCGGGATGCGCAACGCCCAACCTGGGCGCGGTGACGAGGGTTTCGACGAAATGCTCGAACAGATGCGAGATCCGATCCTGCGCGACACGTTGCGGCGAGCCGAACCAGCCAGTGCCGCCAGGTGGTTCGCGGCTGGACCGAGCGTGCGAAGGAAATACCGCGGCGGGCCAGACGGGTTGGTCAGAGTCGGTGACGCCGCGGACGTGGTCAACCCGGTCTACGGACAGGGCATGACGAACGCTGTCCGTGGCGCTCAAGCGCTGGGCGTCACGGTCGCACGCCACCACGGCATCGATCACGCGGCTGCGCGCGCTGCCCGCAAGGCCATCGCCGCGGTGACGCGGGATGCCTGGCTGATGAGCATCGGAGAAGACGCCCGGTTCCCTGCGACTCTCGGCGCGCCGTCGGGGGCAATGACCCACATGCAGCACTGGTACCTCGACCGAGTACTCGACAAGGCGACTCAGGACCCTCACGTCGCCGCCGCGTTCACCTCCGTCATGAGCCTCACCGCTTCACCGACAGCGCTGTTCCGGCCGACTATCCTCGCCCCGGCCCTGCTCGGCATCGGCTGAGAGAGGAACCTGACGATGCCGCGCCGACAGCGAAACCCGAATCTACCCAACGCTTTTCCGTTCACGCTCATACCGCGCGGTGCCGCAGCGAAGGCCTGCGTGGTCAGCGCTGAGCAGCGTGAGGCGTACGTGCGCAGCGCACCCCACCGGGGCGATCCGCTCGCCGATGATGTCGTCGCGATGTTCAAGAAGCGTCGTCCAGGTGAGGGCCGCGCCATGTTCGAGGTGGCAGTGGCGCACGGCATTGACGCGGTCGGGGACCCGCCGGAGGAACTCGCCGCATTTTTCGCCCATATTGATGCTCTCCCGGTCTGGGTGGACCGTGCTCAGCTAGACCTCGCGGCCCAAGTGATCGGACGTACCGGCCTGATTGGTCTCGCGGCACTGTCCGCGGGTGCGTTGATGGGCGGCTATCTCGCCCATCGTGTTGTTAAACCGTTGGTCGCGACGGGTGATCTGGATCGGATGGTGGATCGGCGAATCGCCGAGACGACGGACTGGTTCGTCTCCGCGGCGACGGCGCCGGGCGGTTTGGAGCGGTTCGCGCCGGGGTTCCAGGCCACGCTGCGGGTGCGGTTGATGCACGCCCTGGTCCGCGCGGGGATGGCCCGCAGAGCGGATTGGGACTGGGACGGGTGGGACCACCCCATTAACCAGTCGCAGCTCTGCGGGACTGCCCTCCTTTTCACGCTCGCGATCCTGTCGGGCTCGGAGGCTCTGGGTATGCAATTCAGCCGTCGCGAGAAAGACGCCGTTCACCATTGCTTTCGCTATATCGGCTGGCTGATGGGCGTCGATGCTGACATTCTGGCAACCAGCGAGCGCGACTGCGCGCGGCTGCTGTGGCTGCAGGGCACCTACGAGTTCGGCCATCCCGATGAGGACAGCCAACGATTGGCGCGGGCGCTGGTGCAGGCGATCGGACCAATGACTGTCGGCGCAGGCGATGACCTGCCACACCGGGCCGCGCGACGCGTCGCCACCGCTGTGCTGTGCGCCTATGCCCGCCGCATCCTAGGCACTGAGGCCGCGGACTACCTCGCGCTGCCCGATAACACAATGCTCCAGCGCGCCGTTGATGCGATGGCGATGACGGTCAGCTGCCTGGAGTTTGTGCGGCGGATGCTGCCAGGCGCGACTCGCCTCGCTGAGAACGCTGGCAGACGCCGCTGGATCGCGGCCTCACAGCGAATGATGACCGAGCATCACGGCGACGCCCACTACGGCCGCCACGATCGCCTCGCCACCACCACGTCCCCGCAAAAGACCGGGCACTCCCCAGGCGATGGGAAGCGCATTGCCGTGCAACCACTTTCACCATCCGCATCGAGGAATCTTGCATGACCACCATCGAGAGCCGACGCTCCTCCACACCCACAAACGACGCGCACCGGATGGAAGTGGTCGATGACATGCTCGGGGCAGCCAGAGCTGTGGTCGCGCCCAAGTTGCGTACCGCCATCGACGCGCTACCGCAACGTATCGGTCGGATCGTGGCCTATCACCTCGGATGGGCGGAACTGGACGGCGGCGAACGTGAGGGCGAGGGCTCCTGGGGCAAGGGCATACGGTCCGCACTCGTGCTGGCTTGCGCGGAGGCGGTCGGCGGCGATGCTTTGGCCGCAGTACCCGCCGCGGTGGCGACGGAGTTGATGCACAACGCGAGCCTGATCCACGACGACATCATCGACGGTGACGACCTGCGCAGACATCAACTTGCCGTCTGGGCAGCGTACGGTTCGCCCGCGGCCATTCTTGCCGGTGACAGCTTGCTTGTTGCCTCCATCCAAGCGCTGCTGCGTAGTTCGCCTCAGCATGCCCTCGACGGGCTGGAGGTGCTGACCGCCGCCGGTCAACAGTTGATAGAAGGCGAGCAAGCCGACGTCACACTCGAGACGTTTCGCTTTGTGTCCGTCAACGAGGTCCTGACAATGATAGAGGGTAAGACCGCCGCATTGCTGAAATGCGCCTGTGTTCTGGGAGCCGTCTACGGTGGCAGCACCGAGGACCGTGTCGATGCCCTCGGACGATTCGGGCGCGATCTCGGGATGGCATTTCAAGGCATCGACGACCTCCTGGGCATCTGGGGCTCCGACGCCACGGGCAAGCCTGTGCTGTCCGACATTTGGCGACGCAAGAAGAGCCTGCCCGTTGTGGTAGCCCTGCAGGCTGGCACTCCGGCCTCGGCGGAGCTGGCCGCGATCTACGACGCAGACGACCCGCTTTCCGACGCCCAAGTTCAGCGTGCCGCCGAACTCATCGAGAAGACCGGTGCCAGGGGTTGGGTACGCGACTACGCCAACGAGCAGATCGCCTCCGCGCTCACGCATTTGGATCGAGCCCATCCCACCGCCCATGGTCGCGACCAGCTCACCGCGATCGCCCGCCGCGTTGTCGAGCGCAACACCTAAAGACATCCCAACCTCCGGAGCAGCAGCAAATGACCGCAGCCCAGCCCATCGACATATCCTCCGCCGACCTACAGACACTCCCGACGATGCGGCACGAGATCGCGGTGTACTGCCCGTTTCCGCTGCGATCCCATCCTTTCGACACGTGGGCAATCGACGGACAGGCGGTCCAGTGGTGCCTCGACCACCGCCTTGTCGCACAGCGTATGGGCTGTGCGGACGGCATCGCCGCGGCACTGCCACACGCTCCCGAATCCACGATTATCGCAGCCACGAAATGGTTTTACTGGGGTGCGTTGGTGGACGACTTCTGGGACGATCACCCCGACCTGAAACAGATGGTCGCCCACGTCGGTGCACTCCAACGCGTGATGTACACCGGATCTGACGCGCCGCTGCGGCCGGGCGATGAGTGGGCGGCAAGCCTGCGCGACCTACGCCGGGAGCTCGAGACCGTGCTGACCGCCGCCGAGATGGTCTGGTTCCGCGGCGAGGTCGCGGCCTGGCTGGAGGGTCAACTCTGGTACACCGCACTCCAGCACGGCGCGACACCGGATCTCGGGACTTATTTAGGCATGCGGTGGGCGAAATGTGGTGCCGCCACACTGGTTGCGTTCACTGCAGCCACGATGGGTTGCGAGCTGCCGATCAGCGAGCTCGACGACCCACCGGTGCGGGCATTCATCGAGGCGGTGATGTGGGCCTGCACCATCATCAACGACGTGGGCAGCGCCGCTAAAGAGCGCGACGCGGGAACGGCGAAAACGAATCTGATCACCGTGCTTGCCGCCGCGCACGGCCTCGACACCGCAGCCGCTTTGATCAAAGCCTGGCAGCTGTACGAGCGGATCGTTTCCGTGGCATGGCATCTCCAGCAGCAGCTGCGCGCCGATCCCCGCCCGGCCGTCGCACGGCTCGCCGCCGACCTGCCCGCCTGGATACCCGCAGGCATCCACTGGGCCGCCACCACCTCTCGCTACCGGGAGTTCACCGGCACCAGCACCGCGGGCACGGCACCCAAGGTGACGTTGTCCCAGACCCCCATCCTGTGGGACCGCGACAACCTTACTCCACCGCCACATCCTGAAATCGCCTGGTGGTGGCAGGAATTGGCTGAGAAGGGGAGTCGGTGATGAACCAGAACCCTACCGTCACGGTGCTGCTGGCCTCGCCACGAAGTTACTGCGCAGGGGTGGAGCGGGCCATCAAGACCGTCGAACGCGCCCTCGAGCACGCCACTGGCCCGGTGTACGTCCGCAAGCAGATCGTGCACAACCTCCACGTTGTCGCTGAACTCGCCAGGCGCGGAGCGATTTTCGTCGACGAGCTCGACGACATCCCACCAGGCGACGGTGCCACGGTTGTGTTCTCCGCACACGGGGTTTCACCTGCGGTGCGAGCAGAAGCCGACCGTCGCGGTCTGGCGGTCATCGATGCCACGTGCCCCTTGGTCCGCAAGGTTCATCATGAAGCTGAGCGATTCGCTCGTGCTGGGGATGCGATAGTTCTGGTCGGTCATGCAGGGCATGAGGAGGCCGAGGGCACACTCGGAGTGGCGCCCGACGCCACGGTGCTCGTGCAGACAGCGCAGGATGTCGCCACCCTCGATCTGCCCGCTGACAAGCCGGTGTCGGTGCTGACGCAAACGACGTTAGCCGTCGACGAGACCACCGAAGTGATCGACGCTCTGCGGGCCCGCTACCCGGAGCTGAAAACGCCAGCGTCGGAAGACATCTGCTATGCCACCACCAACCGGCAGAACGCCGTGCGTGCCGTCATCGGCGACGCCGACATCCTGCTTGTCCTCGGCTCGGCCAACTCGTCGAACTCCCAGCGCCTGGTCGAACTCTCCCTCCGCGCCGGCACTCCCGCCTACCTCATCGACAGTGCCGCGGACCTGAAACCTGACATGCTTGCCCATGCCACGACTATCGGTGTGACCGCGGGTGCATCCACCCCGCCCGAGCTCGTCGATCAGGTCGTTGACGTGCTGCGAGCCCGCGGACCGGTGCAGGTGCTCGAACGCGAGACCACCACCGAGACCATGCGATTCGCCCCACCCAGGCAACTACCGGCACAGCGGCAAGGACAGTCGACATGACCGCACCCACACTTGACGCCGCGTTCGTCGGCCACCCAGGGGCGTCATCATGACCGCCACACACGCCACCGGGTCCGCACACGTGAAACCTGTTGTGCTGGATTCTCTCTCGGTGCCAGAGGATATCGCGCGACTCGACTCTGCACAGTTGCGTGCGCTAGCCGACGCAATCCGCGCGCACCTCATCCGCACCGTCGCTGTGACCGGAGGACACCTCGGCGCGTCGCTTGGCATGGTCGAGCTGACCATTGCCCTGCACCGGGTCTTCAACTCCCCGAAGGATCCGATCATTTTCGACACAGGACATCAGGCGTACGCGCATAAGATGCTCACAGGCCGCGCCGGACAGTTCCACACGCTGCGCAGGCGTGGAGGGCTGTCGGGATATCCCAGCCGCGCCGAGTCCGAGCACGACTGGCTGGAGTCCTCGCACGCCTCGGTGAGTATCGCCCGAGGCCATGGCCTCGCCCGCGGTTTTCACCTACTCGGCGACACCGACCGCCGGGTCGTCGTCGTCATCGGTGACGGCGCACTCACCGGCGGCGTCGCGTGGGAAGGTCTCAACATCCTCGGGGCCGACGCACTGCCGTTGATCGTGGTCGTGAACGATAACGGCCGAAGCTACGACCCGACCGTCGGTGGGATCGCCACCCATCTCGCGCAGCTCCGTGACGGGACCTCCGGAGCCGGAAACTTGTTCGAAGCGCTGGGATTCGAGTATGTAGGGCCTGTCGACGGCCACGACATCGACGCGGTCACCACCGCGCTGAAACGCGCACAGAACTCGCAGAGACCGACCCTGGTCCATGCAATCACGAAAAAAGGCAAAGGGTACGGTCCAGCCGAGACCGACGCCGCGGACCGGATGCACGCCTGCGGACCGATCGACCCGGCCACCGGCCAACCGACCGCACCCCCGACACCAACGTGGACGGATGTGTTCGAAGGAGAGCTCACGGCCCTCTCCGAGCGCTATCCGCGAATCGTCGCCGCGACAGCGGGGATGCGGTTGCCGACTGGACTGGGCACCTTGTCGGCCGCGCATCCGAACCGGGTCTTCGATTCCGGGATCGCCGAGCAGCACACGGTTGCGGCCGCTGCGGGCATCGCCAGCAGCGGCCTGCATCCCGTCGTTGCGATGTACTCGACATTCTTGCCGCGTGCGCTCGACCAAGTCCTCTACGACGTCGGATTACACCAGGCGGCGATCACATTGGTGCTCGACCGCGCCGGGATCACCGGTCCCGATGGACCGAGCCATCACGGCCTGTGGGACCTGGTGCTGCTCAGTAGCGTCCCCGGAATGCGGATCGCCTGCCCGCGCGACCCCGAACGCCTGCGCGCACTGCTTCGTGAGGCAGTCGAGGTTCACGGCCCGACCGCTCTGCGCTTCCCGAAAGCCCCTGTGGAACAGGATATTCCCGCGATCGCTCAGATCGACGGGATCGATATCCTCTTCCGCAGCCCACGCCTGCCCCTCGACATTCTGATCGTCGCGGTCGGGGCCATGGCCGCACCATGCCTCGCCGCTGCCGCCGACCTCACCGCACGAGGAACCGGAGTCACCGTCGTCGATCCGCGCTGGGTGACACCGGTCAACCCGTCGCTGGTCGGGCTCGTCGCCCGCCACCGCGCCACCGTGACCGTTGAGGACGGCTACGTCGATGGCGGCATCGGCGCCCGCATCGTGCACGCCGTCACCGAACGATCCCCTCACTCTCCGGTCGCGATCCGAACCCTCGGCGTACCCGCTGGGTATCTCCCGCACGCGAGTCGGGCCGAGTTGCTGAACCACTGTGGGCTCACCAGCACCGGCATCATCGACGACTGCCGCACGCTATTGGATGCGCTGCCCGATCACGCCCCCGCGACTACACCGCCCGCCGTCACCTGGAGCGCGCCATGACCACCCATGCGCCCGTACAACTCCCTGCCCCCACCACCCCGCTGCGGACACTGCGCCCCCGCCGCAAGACCCGCCAATTGATGGTCGGCAAGGTCGGAGTGGGCAGCGAATACCCGATACCGGTCCAATCGATGACCACCACCAAGACCCATGACGTCAACGCCACCCTGCAGCAGATCGCCGAACTGACGGCCTCGGGCTGCGATATCGTGCGCGTCGCCTGCCCGCGCCAGGAGGACGCCGACGCATTGGCGACCATCGCGCGCAAGAGCCAGATCCCGGTGATCGCGGATATCCATTTTCAGCCGCGTTATATCTTCGCCGCCATCGATGCGGGTTGTGCCGCGGTGCGCGTAAACCCGGGCAATATCAAGGAATTCGACGGTCGGGTCGGCGAAGTGGCCAAGGCCGCTGGTGCGGCTGGCATCCCGATTCGCATCGGCGTGAATGCCGGTTCGCTGGATAAGCGGATGTTGGAGAAGTACGGCAAGGCGACCCCGGAGGCGCTGGTCGAATCGGCGCTGTGGGAGGCGAGCCTGTTCGAGGAGCACGGTTTCGGCGATATCAAGATCTCGGTCAAGCACAACGATCCGGTGGTTATGGTCGAGGCCTACCGCCAATTGGCCGCACAGTCGGATTACCCGCTGCATCTGGGTGTGACGGAGGCCGGTCCGGCGTTCCAGGGCACCATCAAGTCCGCTGTCGCATTCGGTGCGCTGCTGTCCGAGGGCATCGGTGACACGATTCGGGTGTCGCTATCCGCGCCGCCGGCCGAGGAGGTCAAGGTCGGCGGGCAGATCCTGCAGTCGCTGAACCTGCGCCCGCGCAAGCTCGAGATCGTCTCCTGTCCGTCTTGCGGCCGCGCCCAGGTCGATGTGTACACCTTGGCCAATGAGGTGAGCGCAGGTCTGGAGGGTATGGCGGTGCCGCTGCGCGTCGCGGTGATGGGCTGTGTGGTGAACGGTCCGGGTGAGGCGCGCGAGGCCGACCTCGGTGTCGCCTCGGGCAACGGCAAGGGCCAGATCTTCGTGAAGGGGCAGGTCATCAAGACCGTGCCGGAGGCGCAGATCGTGGAGACCTTGATCGAAGAGGCCATGCGCATCGCCGAGGAAATGGGCGAGACCGAAGGCGCGGATGAACCCGTCGTCACTGTGAGCTAACGGTCTCTACTTGAGGACACCATCGCCCTCGCACCCTATCCGAGCCTGGGTGACCTGTCTGTCACCAATCTCCAGGTATCACTTGCCGTACGGCTTCAGCCACATCGAGTTAGCCAATCGATAGCCCTACTGTGTCATTGCCGCTCGCTTCGCGCTAGAGTCGAACGTATGTGCGATAATCGTGTGGCGGGTCGACGGAGAACTCGAACATGATCCGGGTCGAGCACGCCGACTTCGTGGGTCTCTCGCCAGTCCAGGCCAGATCTGTGGTGCAGAGGCGTCTCGCCACCCGTGCGGAGGCCGATGGTTGGATGCCGAGGGGGCGTTTGCCGACGATCGCGCCACTGGATCGGTTGCTGCCCAATGGGTTGGGGCGCGGTGCTGTGGCGAATTATCGCGGGTCGGTGGCGTTCGTGCTCGGGATGGTGGCCGCGGCGTCTGCGGCGGAGCTTCCGGTCGCCCTAGTCGATTTTCCTGCGCGTGAAGACTTGCAGGCAGGGTTGCTGGCGGTGCACGAAATGGGTGGAACCCTGGGCAACATCGCCGTACTCGATGCCCAGGCACAGCCGGTGACGGCCGTTCATGGGCTCCTCGATGGCATGGCTTTGGTCGTCGCTGGTCTCGGCCGGACCCGGCTGACACCGTCGACATCGAGGATTCTGGTCTCCCGAGCGCACACCGGCGAGTGCACACTGGTATTCACAGATGGACAGCAATGCCCAGGCGCCGATCTGCATCTAACCGCACACTGCACTGATGCCGAGGGGCTGAGCCGCCACGGCCGCGGCTATCTGAAAGCGCAAACATACTCGGTGGAGGCCACCCCCAAGGGAGGCCAGCGTATCCACGGGGAATTTCGGAAGGATCCGCGACCGGGCAGAGTGGAGTGGGCAGCAGTCGAAGCAGCCGTGACCACGGTCGAACTTCCTACAGGCACGGGGTGAACCGTGACCGCCAAGAGAGCAGTGGAGTACCGGGGTGTGCGCCCGGTGGTGCCGCCAGTGCGGGTCCTGGTATGGCCGATGCGGATCTGGCCACCTACGCGGGTGAGATTCGGGGCCGACACGCCGCTGTGGCAGCGTGCGTTGGGCGTTCAACTGTCGAAGGTCCTGCCGGGTGAGTTGATAGAGATGGCGGTGACCCAGGCCGGGGATCTGTTGTGCCGCATTACATTCGACATCGAGATCGACCGTGAGCGGCGGAAGGAGTCCATGTTGCTTCCTACGACGGATCTCTGGGAGCCAGCGACAGTGGAAGACGCACAGCGGCTCAGGACGTTGGCGACGGAGCTCGACATCCGATGGTGATCGCGGATCGGGCGGGCCGGACCCCCCCTTCCGCGGAATGGTGATCCGTGATGGCCGCCTGTCCGCGAACCGCTCACTCGCGCACCACAACGGCCGCATCCCTGACGACATCACGCTGCAACCAACCGTGCGAACGCCTCCTGGCGGAACTGGAATTCGACAATCGGCATTTCGCCCTTCTTTGTCAACGCAGGGAAGTCTGTCGTCTTGGCTAGCTGTCGTCCGATGCACCGCCACACATGACGAGAGCGCATTGCTATGAGCAACACCGTGATGTTTCGCGTTGAAGTGACCTGACAGGTTCGGCTCGGTCATTGGTGTCGAGACCAATAAGAAGGAACGGCCTCGCTGACCAAAGCCAAGCGCTCGCTTCATGCCCAGCCGTGTCGAGAAGTCTTTCCCGAAACCTATTGTCGACGCTGTGTATTCGGCACGGTGCGCGGTGGCGCATAGGGCGAGTTCGTCGGATATTGAGTGGCCTAACACCACCACTTGCACGTAATCGGTGCCGAACTCAAACGGGGCAGATGCAGAAGTCCGCATGCCCGCAGGCCACACACCGATCGGTTGCCGGACCTACGGACCGGGGCGGCGGATCGGCATATCCTTCGCAAGCGCAGCGCATGAGGGCGATTCTCATGACAAGCTGAGCTACCCTGTAAAAACTGAGAACTGGCAAGAGACTGCTGGCCGAGCGTGTCTAGTCGATGTTATCCAACACCGAGGAGGCATTGTGTTCGACATCTCTGATGAACCAAGCGCCTTGTGGCGCCCAGTCGACGGCGCGGTCCCGGGCGATGCAAACGGATGGCACTTTTCAAGTACAGGCGTCGTGTCGCATCCCGGCCAGACTGCGAAAGACCCGTTGTCGCAAACTCGGCGAACAAAATGGGTGAGCCAAGGAAAAAAGAACATTGTCGCGGGTATCGTAAGCACCCATACAATTTGCTGGCGCGGAACACAACCGCGGAGCGGCGGATTCTGCTTGCGCGCACTATTCGGGTTGGGCGCCAACCCTATTGGCGGCCGGGCGTTCTGCGGCCTCTCGGCACGCCCAACCGATATCTGCGCCGTCAACCCCCGCCATGAACCGAACACAATTGGTTTCGGGTTCGACGAGTCGGAACCCGTCGGCTATTGGTACTTCATTACCCGCGGCTCTGGATCCACCTCGTCGAAGACGCGCCTCGACGGATCGAGCGGCACGCAACGGGCGCGGCGCAATACACAATCTCTATACGAGGCGACGATCTATGCGCCACCGAACTCAAAGTTCATATATGCTCGACTTGTCGACAAAGCGTCGGGCAGGCTGCTCTTCAACGAAACAATCGACACGAACCTGCCAGATCCCGGCCTATTTCTCTACGTCCACGCTCAATGTGGGACAGGTTTCCAAGCATCGCCTGCATCGTTCGAGCTTGCCTCGCTTGCGCTCGATAATACCATCCAGGGATTCTACAGTGTGCGGCATTTCGGAGCTGCGGGTGATGGAAAAGCCGATGA
Organism: Nocardia sp. CA-084685; assembly: GCF_050955785.1. Lineage (NCBI taxonomy): Bacteria > Bacillati > Actinomycetota > Actinomycetes > Mycobacteriales > Nocardiaceae > Nocardia > Nocardia sp. CA-084685. The sequence goes on along the minus strand of NZ_CP192095.1, from coordinate 173,575 downwards.
CACCGACGCTATCCAAGCGGCAATCGACGTCGCGTCATGCGATTTCGTCGGAAAACGCCAGGAGCGTGGCCGCTCTGGTTCTTCGGTGTATCTTCCCCCCGGCCGCTACCGGATAACGAGACCCCTCCTGCTGAATCGAGCGCTGACGGTGTTCGGGGCGGGTGACAGCGCAGACGCGAGCGTGATCATCGCCGATCCGGACCTCGACGTCGTCCGTTATCCGACGGAGAACAAAGGCCCGCTGATAGTCGATGGTGAGGAAATCTGCGCTGCCATCGCACTTCTCGGTGATACGACCGGACCGGCAGCGGGCGCAAGCTCGGCTGATTACTGCACCATCCGCGACGTACTCATTTCCGGCGCATATGAGACCATCAAAAACCCGAATGCCGATGGCATCTATGTCGGATGCTATGGCGCGCGGCTGAACCGGGTATGGATAGATGGGTTCCCCCGGAAGGGCATATACGTGAAAGCGGTGGATGACCTTCCTAAGTTCTCAGTGAATTGCGACGGGTTCTTGTTCGAGGATTGCAAGTCTACCGGCAATGGCACGCACGGCTACCATATCCTGGGCGACAAGGCGAATGCCGGAGCCCTGATCAGATGTAATGCCACGTCGAACGGCGACTGCGGATTTCTGGACGAAAGCACTTTGGGAATCTCCTTCTTTCAGTGCCTTTCGGAGTCGAACGCCCGGTTCAACTACAGGTCCGAACGCACGGTCGGGGCATCTACATACGTGGGCTGCTACGGTGAGGCCAATACTCCGTCCAAGTTCATTGGCCCGAGTATTGTCGTCGTCGGGGTAATGATCGAAGATATCACTAGTGACTCCCGCGCCAGATTCATTTCAACACACGGTTCGACCAAACCTTTCCACGTGATCAACAATTATGGCGCCCTCGACGGGTGGTATGCCGGAAGGAACTATCTAGTCGGAGAAGTCACGCGGCCCACAGCTCCTAACGGCTGTAAGTATGAATGTGTGCATGAAGGCCGATCAGATCTCGATTATGAACCAGTATGGTCTACAACACTCGGTGATCTAACTCCCGATGGTGGTGTGCAGTGGAAATGCGTCTCTACGAATTTCAAGGAAGCCGAACCTTCTTCGGTCGGCGTTGGCGGATGGCCGGGTTCGAGTTTCCGCGGAGTATTCGGGTGGGGACGAGGCGTCGATCCAAAGAGTTGGCTGGAACTTACTCCCGTCAAGGATGGCAGGTGGCAGCTTGCGTGGTGGAACAATCCGCCACACACGGCCTGCTCGTACGTTGACGACGGGACCTATCCTCGGCATGGTGCGCAGTGCTTCCCCGAAATATGGGTAGGAGATGGGCTGCAGGAGCGCCGCATCGCCGTCGCACACAATGGACCGAAGAGGCTCGCAGGATCTGTAGGGTTTTACTCGGTCGGCGATCTCATTCTCAATCCTGGTCCGACAGGACCATGGGCGTGGCGAGTAGGCACGCGAGGAGGCATCCCATACGCGTTCGGGAAGGCCTCGAAATGGACGCCCGAAGCGGCCTATCATGCTGGATCCGTCATCACTCCGAGCAAACCAAACGGCTACGTCTATCGGGCGACCCTCACCGCACAAGTGGACGCAAAAGAACCGGAAAAGTGGTTAACCACTTCCGGCGCTACTGTTCCTGACGGGGACCAACTCTGGGAATGCTGGGGTGTAGACCATGATTTTCTGGAGCCGCTTCCCCAACAGGCGGCCGGCCAGCCCGACTCGACGGCGACCAACATTGCCGAACTCGTTGCCGACTTCAACACGTTATTAACAAAGCTTCGCGCCGCTAATGTCATAGCGCCATCTCCATGAGTGGTTGCGGTTCTGCACTGTGCTTCGAGGGCATGTCCAGGTGGCTTATTCGGTGCGTGCGGCGGTCAGCGAACGGAGGCTGCGGACTCGGTCGGTTAGGTCGCGCACCGCGGGGCGACCGCGATGTTCAGCGCAGGTTTGGGCGATGGCAACAAGATGCTCGACGCACCGAACTGAGGTGACTTCGTCAGCGAGGATATCGACCGCGCGCCCCGCGTAGTCGAGGGCCTGGTCGAGGTCGAGGTCCGGCTCCTGCAAATGGGTGTTGGCCAGCAGCGTGTAGCGCAGCGCTGTTTCTCGGGTGTTGGTGGGGTCTTGCAGGCGCAGCGCCTGCTGCAGGTGGTGTCGGGCGCTGGAGGGCTGCGCGAGCCGTGTAAAGCAGAACCCCGCTTGGGCATGTGCTTGAGTTTGGCTGATCCAGTATGACCAATCTGGTTCCGCTGCAGCAGGATTGGTGTCCAAGCTGGTAAACGCGGCATCTAGGGCGCGACGGGTTTCGGTTGCCGATCCTTCGGTGGCGTACGCCTCGGCGGCCCGCAGGTGCAGGATCGCATTTACGCGGGGGCTGGTGCCGCGGTACCCGGCGCGCGCGGATTCGGCGAGCAGTGTGGCTTCCCGGCGTTGATTGAGGTCTTTGGCTTGGCAGGACATGAACCCGAGAGTGTTCGCGGCGAGTGCATTGTCGCCCGCAGTATGGGCGGCGCGTAGTGCGGCCAGCCAATAGCGTTGCGCGAGGGCATGCTGTCCGCTGTCGAAGGCCAACCAGCCGCCCAGGCGAAGCAGCTCTGCAGCACTGCTGTACAAGCGCCGTCCCACCGAGTCGGTGTAGGTGCCGTGGCGCAGTAGGTGCAGCGGGTTGCGCAGATGTGTACCCACCATGGTCAGCAGTGTGCCGCCGCCGAGTTGGTCGTCCATGCGACGCAGACTGGCGGTGATCGTGTCGATCTCATCGACGGTGCTGATCTGTACGCGGGTCCCGGTCAGGCTGGTGAGGTCGCCCATCGGGTGGGCCAGCAGCCATTGATGGGCTGGTGCACTGAGCTCGGCGCCCAACAGGGTCAGGAATTGACGTCGCTGCATGTGATCAGACTCGGCGACAGCACCGATCGCGCGCAAGGCGGACTCGGCGGTCCAATGCCGGTCGAGGAAATTGTCGACCGTTGATTGCCGCTTTGTGCAACTGCTGTGCATCTGGTCGGGTTCTGCACGGGCGCGGTCGATTTCAGTCGCACCGGGGCTGCCGCGGCCGGACGTCGGATCCGGTGGGTCGAGTTCGCGGCTGGTGAGTAGTTGGGCGAAGCGTTGTTGCGCCGGTTTGTCCGCCTTTTGCAGGGCATCGTCCAACAGGTGCTGGCTCTTTGCTTTGGGCACCGACCCGGGGTTCGCGCGCCACCGTGCCACGGTGGTCTGTTCCACTTCCAGCAGCGCGCTGAATGCCCTGTTGGACAACCGCAGCGCGGTTTGCAGGTCGGTGGCGGTTTGCCCGGTCCACGAGCGCCCGATGATCATCCCCGTGTCCTCGCCTTGAAGTGGCTGTTGGATCGACACGCCGAGGTTACGCCACCACAACGCAAGCGTTGCGCGATTTGCTGCGCACCTGATCTGCGCGAGGCTGATCAGGCACCCGAGGCCTGGCGGACCCGCCACAGATGTTGTGACACAACACCATCCGCGTTCAGTGACGCCCGCTGTACGACGGTCAGCAGGGCTTCGGGTGCCTCGTCTTCGACGTGATCGGCGCGGGGACGCTCGGCACACCACTTGGTGTTGTGGGAAGGCAAATCATGACGTCATATACAAAAGCTCGCGCACTGCTGGTGACCGCAGGCGTATTCAAAGGCGAACCCGCTCAGCCCGCCGATACGGGTTGTTTCCAGGATGGGAGCCAGTGGCGCATCGAGGTGCCCACGGTCAACTCAGCCACCGCAGCGCAGACTTTGCTGGAAGGGGCAGCGGCAAAGGGGATCACGATCAACCGGATCACCGAAACCCTTGGCATGTTCTGCCATCCCGACGCCGACATCGAGCGGTATGTGCGGTTGGGACGTGAGCACGGTGTGCAGGTGTTGATGTCGATCGGTCCTCGCGCCACCTACGACATCGGCGCGAGCGTGCGCACACCCGAAGGTGCCCGCAACGGCAACAGGCTGCGCGGACAAGACCAACTGGAAAAGGCGTTGGCTGATCTTCTGCGCGGGCTGGAACTGGGTGTGCGCGGGTTCGTCATCTACGACGAGGGACTGCTGCGGGTGCTGGGCACCTTGCGCTCGCTCGGTGAGTTACCCGCCCAAGTCCACCTGAAAGTCTCGGCGCACTGCGGGCACGGCAATCCGGCGTCGATGCAGCTGTTGTCCAACCTCGGCGCCGACAGCATCAACCCTGTGCGGGACCTGCCGATCCCGGCGATCGCCTCGCTGCGGCAGGCGGTGACGGTGCCGCTGGACATCCATGTCGACAACCCCAAGTCCTCGGGCGGATTCATCCGCACCCTCGATGTCCCCGACATCGTCACCGCGGCCGCGCCGGTGTATCTCAAGACCGGCAACGGCGTCATGGACGGGCACGGCACCCGACCGACACCCGAGCAGGTCACCGGCATGCTGCGGCAGGCACAGATCGTCACCGAAACAATGAAGCGATACTGCCCCCACCTCCAGCAATCGACCACCCTGCCCACCGCGACGGTGGGGGTGGTGTGAGCATGTGCCGCATCCACGGGTACCTCGGCGGCGACCCGATCGACCGCACCACCATGTTGTCGGTCGCCGCCGCGCAGCGCCACGGCGGCCCTGACGCGCAAACGGTGCATCTTGGGGCCGGGTGGGCGTTGGGCAACGCCCGCCTGACCGTACAGGGCATCGACGGCGGCACCCAACCCTTCCAGCTCGGTGAGCACCTGTGGTGTGTCTACAACGGCATGATCTACAACCACAACGAACTGCGACGCCAACTCCGTGTGCACGGCCGCTACCACTTCGAAGGCGACTGCGACGGCGACATCCTGCTGCCACTGTACGAACGTTACGGCGATGACTTCACCTCGTATCTGGCTGGAATGTTCGCCATCGCCGTCGTCGATTCCCGCTACGGCGCACCGACATTGAAACTGTTCGTCGACCATGCGGGCATGAAATCGCTGTACTACTACCGCACCCGCGATGGACGCGGGATCCGGTTCGCCTCCGAACTACATGCCCTGCAACAGTTCCCAGACTTCCCCGCCGACCTGGACACACTCGCGGTCGACCGCTACCTCGGCGGGCGAGCAGTGTGGGGGCCGACCACGATGTTCACGACCGTGGAAACTCTCCCGCCGGGAGCCCAAATCAGCTTCACCGCCGCCGGGCAGCTCCGCGAACGCCAAACCCAGCCCGCGGCACCAGCATTCGATGTCGATGGCATGAACGTGGCCACCGCCGGAACCCGGCTACACCAGCTGATGCGCACCGAAATGGACCGAATGCTGCGTGCAGATGTCCCGGTGTGCGTCATTACCTCTGGCGGATTGGACTCGAGCTACCTCACCGGCGTCGCCGCCGAGCTGATCGGCCAGGTCCCGACATTCAACGTCGCCTACACCGGCGACTGGCCCGCAGACGAGCGCGCTTATGCCTGCGAGGTCGCAGACCACTGCGGTGCCAACCACACCCAGGTCGAACTCGATCCCGCACAGTTCCCGACGTTGATCAACCAATTCGTGGCCCACCTCGATCAACCCAACAACGCCCCGCACAGCCTGTCGACCTACGGACTTTTCGGCGCGATCCGTGACGCCGGGTTCAAGGTCGCCATCACCGGCGACGGCGCCGATGAACTCTTCGCCGGATACACCCGCTTCCACACCGCAGCCACCGACCACACACCAGATTGGCATCACCGCTACCAGACGAGTTTGGCCGCCGCCGCGACCAGCACCCTCACACGCCTCTACAGCCCCGACTACCGCGCGACACTCACCGCGGCAGGAGGAATGTTCAGCGACAAGATTGCCGAAGACCTCGCCTCCAGGGCACAAACCAGCGCGCTCGGCAAGCTGGAGATGCTGCTGCGCTACGACCAGATCGAGCGGTTCCCGTACTACATCCTGCGCCGCGTCGACCACCTGAGCATGGCCCACGGAGTCGAGGCCCGCATCCCATTCCTGCAACCGGACATCGTCGCGTTCGCGCATCAACTGCCCGCACACCTGAAACTCGCGGACGGCATCGGCAAAGCGCCGGTCGCGGCCGCCGCGAAAACGGTAATCCCGCAACGGATCATCGACCGCCCCAAACAACCCTTCACCCTGCCCGTGCACGCCATGATGGTGCCCGGCCAACCGCTCTACGACATGGTCGGCGATATCGTGCTCCCGCTGACCCACACCAGCGGCCTGTTCGACCCGGTCGTGGTGAAAGCCCTGTTCACCCAGCAGGGCTCGCACACTCCCACCGCAGGAACCGCCAACCTGCTGTGGTCGATCCTGATCCTCGAGCTGTGGCTGGACATCGGAGGCCTGCACCTGTGACCAAAAACCGAACTCGTGGCAGGGGGCAACACGAGTGAGCGCAGTCGCTGTGGTCGGCGAGGTCCTAGGCCCGGTCACCCCGATCGTGCTGATATTCACCGCCGGCGCCTACTTCGCCCGCCGCAAGATCATCGCCGCCAGCGATTCGCGGGTGCTGTCAGAGTTCGCGTTCCGCCTCGCCATCCCTGCCTACCTGCTCGGCAAACTCTACGTCAGCGACCTGCGGCAGCTGTTCGATCCCGCATCGCTGACGGTGTACGCGATCACCGCGCTGGTCGCGGCGGCTGCGATAGGGATCTGGTCACGGCTGGTGCACCACACCAGCATTCGGGGTGTTGCGTTGCGGATCATGGCCGGCGTTCAGGTCAACACCGCCTACTTCGCGATTCCGGTGCTGGTGTTGGTGTTCGGCGACGCTGCACCGATCTTCCCGATCTTGTTGTTCCAGGTGCTGGTGTTGACGGTCGTCGTGATCACCATCATGGAAGCGGCCCCGAACGATGACGACCTCGACCGCTCACCGGGGCAGCGAATCACCCGTGGGGTGTGGCGGTCGCTGACCACACCGGTTGTGCTGGCATGCCTGACCGGTGTCGTGCTCAACGCGCTGCACGTCCCGATACCAGGCCTGATGTTGACGTCACTGTCGTTCGTCGGCGACGCCGCGTCCCCGGTCGCTTTGTTCGCGCTCGGTCTCTACGTCGGCGGCACAGGCCTGCGCTGGCGCGGAGCCAGCACCGACGAGAACAGCCTCGTCGCGTTCAAATGCATCGGGTTCCCGCTGCTGATGTGGGGCGCGCTGCAGATCACCGGAATACCGGACCCCTGGCGCGGCTACCTGATCCTGATCGCTGCCATGCCGGCCCCACAGAACCTGTTCACCTTCGCCCAAACCTACGACACCGACGTCGATCTGGCCGCCTCGGCAGTCCTCAAATCCACCCTCTTGTCGCTATGCCTGCTGCCGATTTGGCAGCTGCTGATCAGCTGAATCGCCCACAGTTCCACCAACCTCTCCGCGGCCTCGCCAGAGGGCGTTTCGGTCACTGCTGACCAGCGACCGGTGGGTGCGGAGCGTGGACTGTGCCTTGGCATCAAACATTCCCGGGTTGCCCTCACCAAGCCGGTCATTTGGTGACGAGTCGCCGACATTCGGTACTCCGATGACACGTCATGGTGAACACTATCGAAACAGAAGGAAATTGATCGGCGAGATGAGTGCGTTGAACGCAGGGCCATCCAAACCAACTCGGCCGACTCGCGCACAGACGATGGAGATGACCCGACAGCGGCTGCTCGTTGCCGCGCGAGCACTGATCGCCGAGCACGGATATACCGCCGCGACCATCAACGCGGTCGCAGAACGAGCTGATGTTACCCACGGCGGGGTGCACACACATTTCCCAGAAAAACTCCTGCTCGGCATCGCGGTACTCACCGAATGGGTAGGTGAGGTCGCCGACCATGTCGACCAATATGCGCAGATCTACTCATGGAACGAACTTGGTGACCCCGCGAACGCGTTGGCCCGTGTGTTGTCCGACCTGCGATGGGTGCGGCTACATATGGAGCTGACCGCTGAAAGCCGATGCGAACCAGTAGTCCACGACTCCATCGCGCTACTCCGCACGAAGCTCGCCCAGGCGATAACCGCAACGCGTGGCCCGCGAAGCTCAGAGCCGGACACCGAGCCCGACGAGCCCGAGGCGCTAGCGGCGATGATCCTCACCTACCTCTACGGCTCGGTCTCCATCGGGGCGTGGAACCCGGAAGCCTCGACCGACACTCTCATCGCCACGATCAGCCTCATTCTGAAACAGCACTCTTCGTCGCGTCTGCCTCAAAGCCTGGGCTGAACTTCAACGCCGGTGCTGTGCTGGCCGCGATGTGGATGTGCTCAGCGATGCGGCTCAGGTGATCTCGCCCGGAATGCTTCTTCGGCATTGCCCCAGCTGGGTGTTTGTCTGCTGGCTGACGACCGAATGGACTCGAGGCGCCTAGGGCGGGCAGCGTTGATGTCGCGATGCCGGCGCTCGTGATCAACTCCGTCCATACTGGGGCATCACCGCGTCCGCTCGGAGTCGGAGTGTGTCCAATATATTGACCGCTGGTCGTTGGTTGGTCGGCCAGTTTAGGCCGATGGCCGTAGTCCGGCCTAACGATCGCGAGGTATTCGCCGAGTGGGTTGCTGCCGACGCTGTAAGCGACCACCCGACTGTCGTCGATCGGGCTAAGGTGCACGACAGCTATGGTGCCAGTGCGGCGCACAGCCGCCGGGGCCTCGGGTGCAACGCCGCGCCGGTGACTGTCCGCCCACCATGTGATGGTTTCTCCCAGCTGCAGCGACATGTCGAACAAACTTTCCCCTGGGTTCGGCGTGTCACCGCAGGCTGGACCAGCGGGCTTGCGTCATGGACGGTGTCTTCGTCGCAGCGAGTTGATCGGTTTATCGTCGCTGGTGGCGAGCGCGCCGAGGGTCCAATGGATGCGTTACGCGCCACAGTTCGACGTTTTTCGACATTGATTCCCGGCACGGGTTTCTGACACGAGGCGCCCAGCGTTTCCGCTAGACGCCGTCCCGGGTTTCACTGGCACCGACAAGTGACGCTCCTACCGGTTGAGCCCAAGATCGCTTCTCGACGCACCCATACCCGCGTCCCGCTGTGCGAACTACGCACCGTGCCGAGCACGTGGCCGAACAACTGCACCACGCCTACGCTTGACTGTGGATCGCGAAATAGACTTTCCGCACCAACCCATCCAGGGAACCTTCCAAGAGGCGACGCGTATGTCTGAGTTCCAGATTTCCGTCACCGGCACAGACGATGACGTCGACGCATTGCATGACTTGTATGCGGTCGTCATCGACGACGACCAGCTACGCACGGTTCGCAAATCCCTCGTGCCTGGCGAGCCGCAGGCAGGTCATATGGGGGCAGAGGACGTCATTCGCCTCGTCTTGGACAACACCGCGCTGATCGCCGCCCTCGCAACCTGCACGAAGTCGTGGCTGCAATCTCGCAAGTCAACGCTCAAACTGACCGTCCAAGGTCCGGCAGGGAAGGCAGAGGTCGTTGCCGATGGTGTGAACGTTGCGACAACGACAGCCGTGCGGCGGGCATTCGAGATCGCCCAGGGAACAATCGGTGAAGCTGCCCGATAGCGAGGGATCGCGAGCTGTTCTGATCGGAACATCCACCTACGGAACGGATTCCGGCTTCGCGTCATTGCCGACCGTCGCCCGGAACCTGACCGAGTTCGCATCTTTCCTCCGCAGACAGACCGGGTTACGCCACGTGACGGTGGTGGTCGACCCGGACGGTGCCGAAGCGTTCAGTGACGCTTTGGAACCCGCGATTGATGAAGCAGAAGACCTTCTCCTGTTTTACTACTCCGGGCACGGTGTTGCCGTTGGTAGAGAAGATCTCGGCCTGACCCATTCCTGCTCCCGCGTACGTCGGCCGGGCAACACAACGCAGCGCTACTCGGATATTCGCGACGGCATCCGTGCGTCGAGAGCTACTGTCAAGGTGGTCATCCTCGACTGCTGCCACGCCGGTCGCGCATTCGGTGGCGGCACGCTTGCTGGCGGTGATCAGGACGAAGCCCTCGAACAGCTCGCGGTCATCGACGGCACCTACGTTCTTACCGCAACGGACACCAAAACGAAGTTCGCCGACGCCACGAGTCACGACGGATGTACTGCATTCACAAGTGCTCTCCTCGACGTACTCCGCTCGGGCCGGCCCTCTGCCGACGGTTTTCTATCGATGGCGGATGTGTTTCCGCTGCTGCGCGAAAAGCTCAAAGGGAGAAACTGTCCTGCACCTCGATCGAGCGGTGGTGACACTGCCTCCGGACTGGCATTGGTACAGCGGCAGCGCAGTCAGCTCGCCATCGACATGGCACGAATGCATCAGGTTGTCATCGCGCTAGTCAAGCGAGGCGACCAACTTGGCGGGCTGGGCCGTTTCGAGGAGGCCATCGAAGAATACGAGCGGGTCGCACAGATACCCCTCTACACACGCGCATCCGTATCGGGGCACGAAGTGATGCGGGAGTTCACCGCCAAGGCGCTGGTCAAACAAGGCAATGCTCTCGGGGCGCTGGGGCGGTTCGAGGACGCCGTCGTCGCGTACGAGCGGATGATCAGCGAATACTGCCAGGACCCGGGGCCAGCGCTACGCGAGCTCGTCGCAACGGCGCGCGTCGAAGAAGGCAATGCTCTCGGGGCGCTGGGGCGGTTCGAGGACGCCGTCGAAGCGTACGAGCGGATGATCAGCAAATACAGCGGCGACCCGGCGCCAGCGCTACGCGAGCTGGTCGCAACGGCGCTGGTCAGCCAGGGCATGTCGGCGACATTGTGGTTCGACGACGAATTGGATGTGTACGAGCGGGTGATCCGCGACTACGCCGATGACCCGGCACCGGCGCTGCAGAAGCAGGTGGCCACGGCGTTGGTCCAGCAAGGCGGCACGCTCTGGGTGCTGGGCCGTTTCGAGGAGGCCATCACCGCGTACCAGCGGGTGATCTTCGAGTACTCGCTCGGTGCAACACCGGCAATGCGCGCCCCGACACTGGCGTTCCGCGACCTTGTCGCCCAGGCGCTGGTCTGCGTGGGCCGCTTGCACTGGGAGAAGGGCCAGTCCGATCAGGCAATCGCCGCATACAAGTCGGTGATTCGCAACTACGCCGATGACCCGGCGCCGGCACTGCGGAAACAGGTGGCCGCGGCGCTGGTCTACCAAGGCGACGCTCTCGGGGGGCTGGGCCGCTCCGAGGAGGCCCTCACCGCGTACCAGCGGGTGATCAATGACTACGCGAGCGATCCGGCGCCGGCACTGCGAAACCAGGTGGCCAGGGCGCTGGTCTACCAAGGCGACGCTCTCGGGGCGCTGGGCCGCTCCGAGGAGGCCCGCACCGCGTACCAGCGGGTGATCAATGACTACGCGAGCGATCCGGCGCCGGCGCTCCGCGGGCAGATCGCCGCAGCGTTGGCCAGGATGAACGATCCCACGTAGCAAGACGATTATCGGCAAATTCGTCAGACCATCGCTTCTCGACGACGCGGGTGTCGCCGAGTCGGCGCAGCCGGTGCGCTACGACTCTCACTTCCCCCGAACACAACCGTGGCCGGTGCGTCGTGGACATGCCCGGGATAACCGTTCGCACCCAATCCAACCAGACGGTCAGCTACATCGAGGACGGATCCCGAAAGACCCTAGAGAACACTTTTTCGATTGTGGGCTGAAGTTACGGGCTTGGCACCGCCGTCGTGTGGCCAGCTCTGATTCGGGTTGTCATCGTGAACGCTGCTATGAGCGCAGAGGTGCAGATCTGCGGAGATGAGCGAGTCGAGTCGCGCAAAAGCGTTGTGCTGCTGTTGGTGAGCCAGAAACAGTCGATCACGAACCGTTCGGCGGCGCCGTCGGCGGATAGCGCGGCCAGAGTAATTGGGTGCTATCCCACGATCACGGTGTAGCCGCCCACGAGCCCGCCGGTGGGATCGGTCAGCACGAAGCGCAATGCGTGGAGGGCGTCCTCGCGGCCACCCAGCCGCTCCGCCAACTCACGGGCACTCACGTCCAAGGAGGCGTCGACAAGCCGCGCGAGGCCTTCTATCAGCGCCTCGTCAAGCGGCCGATCGGTTGTCGTGCCGATTCGAGCCCAGCCCGTGGGACCGATCTCACCAAGGAAGCGCCGTACGCCGCCCGCATGATCCAGAACCCGCGTGCCGCCGAGTTCCATGAGGCGTTCGGTGGACACGAGCACCGAACGTCCTTCAGATGCGAAGGCCGTCAGGAGGTGGCGGCCGGTCTTGGTCAGGACGCCGTACCGGAGCTCTTCAAGCGAGGCCATCGCGATCTCTTTGCGGCCCTCCAGCCGGCCGCCGGTGAGCGCCTGCATGGTCTTGAGTATCACCGGACCAGCGTGTATCACCTCAAGGGTGAACCCGTCTGGTACCAGGCCTCCGAGGGTCCCGACCAGCGTCATGGGACTGGTAGCGCCGGTAAGGATCTCAAGGTTGCGCTGACCGACATGTCTATCCGAGTTCGAGAGCAACGGTCCACCGGCCTGGTCGAGCGGGCAGCCGACCTCGGCGAGCAGGCAGTGGTGGCCGACTTCGGACAGATCGGGCTTCCACGGTCGGTCGAGCTCGATGACGGCGGTGCAGTCCGGCCGAGTCCGGTCTGAGAGCTCGGCCCAGCGGCCGCCGATGAGGTGCTGCTGGTAGTAGGGGTCGTTCTGGTTGAACGCTCCGAAGAAGCCGGGATTCACCGCCCAGGCCTTGACGTGCACGCCGTACGCTGGGAAGAGTCCCAGGTTCCATATCCGCACGAAAACACGGTACGAGCGGCCCGCCACCGGAGAGATCACCAGATGCGACGGGTCGAACTCGCCGGGATACGACGCGTCGATCAGCAGGATGTCCGGCGACTCCCAGCAGGAGGCAGGCGGCCAGGTCGGACGTATCCCACGGTCGCCGACGACCGCGCGGATCAACAAGTACGGGTAGACCTGCTCGCGCGGCGGACGCCGCTCGCGGCCGATCTCGGCGGCAATGCCTCGCCACTCGTCGGCCTTGCCGGGCTCGGGCTGCCAGCCAGGATCGGGGTCGCGCCACTCAGGTTTCTCCGGGCCTGCGCCGACGACGACGGCGGGGTCCTGGCCACGCTCTCGGTCCCGATTCTGGCCCCTCATCCGCCCCCGCCCTCCGCTGCGACGCGGCGTTGCCAATCCAGCCCGGTCTCCAGGTCGGGCTTGCGGGGATGCTTCTGACAAGGGTCGTCGCCGTCAGGCTCGGGCGGCGCATCCGCGCGGCTGAGGTAGTGCACCTCGAGGTCGAGGTGCGGGTCGTGCCACTGCGAGTCGAGGGGTACGCCGCCGCTTTCTTGCCGCGGGTTGTCGTGTTTGGCGTGGAACTGCTGCGGTGGCGTGCATGGCTGGGGATAGCTGAAATCCGACTGCTGCGTCGCGGTGAAGTCGGGGACGCACTCCCACGCGCCGCGCGCCCCTAGGTCACCCGCGTCGCGGAGGTTGTGTCGACTCCAGTCCCAGCACTTCCAGGCGTAGCCGCGGTCGGCGTCCAGGTTGAAGTCCGGGACGCGGAAGTCTTCCTCGTCGCGGTCACGCAACAGGCACATGACCAGGTATGTCGAATAGTCGACCGGAGCGCCGAGGTGCTGGTCTTGGGCGAGCAGGTTCGTGAGCGCGGCAAAGGTCTCGGCCGGGGTCCCTGCCTTCTCTAGCTCGTCGCGCGCGTCAGCGTTCCCGGGCACGGCCGAGAGCAGAACGGTGCTGTCCTCCCCGGCCACATAGGGGCCGGCGTGGGTGGCCGGACCCTCCTGCGGCACCCCCTGCCCGGCCCGGTTCCGCAGTGGGTACTGCCACGGCGCGACCCACTCACTGGGCTTGAACTCCTGGTTACCGTCACCGGCGTACCGCAGGTTCGCCGTCAGCCCGAGCGCCGCCACGAGGTCGGGCTCAGACACATCACCCGGATGGTCGCGGACAACGTTGCGCGGGTACGCAGGATCGATGTTGTGCGACGACGTGGCCGACAGCCGGCCGGACGGCTCGTCGAGGACGAAGGCCGACCCTCCGAACCCGAACGGGTCGTCGAGCGCAGCACCTATGTCGAACGCCCCCGTGGTTCCGAGCCGCGTGAGCCCGAGGGCGATCTCCTCCGGCTTCGGCATCAGGAAGCCGGACATGACCAGCGCCCGGCGCGACAGCATGTAGAGATTCCACGCTGGGACAACCACCGTCCAATAGATGACCTCGCGCGCTGGGAAGGTGGCGATATCGAGGATCAGGCCGGGCAGCACCGTGGCCAGCCACAGCGCGACCTCGGCGATGTAGGCCGCCCACGCGAAGATTGCCAGCAGCAGGTCGACGAGGCTGAAACCGTCGTCGTCGTCCAGGTCGGCGCCACGTGACGGGTCGTCGTCCACACCGCCCCCGCCACCGCCTGGTGGCGTGGGGAACGAGTGGTCGGTAAAGACGTCCGGCGGTGCGGGCATGCGAGGAGAGAGTCCGTCGCGGCACGTCATCTTCAGGTAGCCATACACCGTCGCCCACATCTGGGCCATCGCGTCCCCGTTGGGCCGCCCGTCAGGGTCGCCCAGCTCATCGTCGGCGGAGTATTGCGGGTCCTGTGTCAGGATCTTGGGTCCGTGCGGGTGGACGGTCGCCATCGCGTCGAGCAACGCGTCGGTCAGGTGCTCGGGCAGCTCACCGGAGTCCAGGTCGAAGAACACCGCGCGAGCGGCCGCGTGAGCAGGGCCGTCGGCGTTGTCGTACGCCGGGAACCCCGTGAAGTAGTCGTAGGCGGGGGCATCATCGCGACCGTCGTACGGCGCATCGTCGCGATGCCGGAGGGCGACCCAGAAGTGCAGCGCGCTGGTGCCGTACTCGCCGAAGAGCGGTCCTGGATGGGTGGCGTCATAGTTCTGCGAGTCGAAGTGGTTCTCGACCAGATGGTGGCGTTGCCAGTGGTCACGGTATGGGCCGCCGCACTTCGCGTTCGTGAACGGGTGGCCGGTCACGTCGGTCGCGCAATGCGTCAGCCACCCGACGGCGAACGCGATCCGTGCCTCGGCGTCCTTACGCGCATCATGGTCGTCGCCGGCTGCGGCAAGTGCCTTACGCGCCTGCCGGTAGAGAACGAACGGGAACTGGTAGGTCTTGCGGTAGTGGAAGACGTCGCTCCAGTAGAACGCCTCGTCCGAATAGCCCTGCGGCGGTCCGGACGTCAGTACGCCGAACCAGTCGCCCATCGTGGCGAGTAGCCCCTTGAACGCCGTCATGATCGCGGATGCGAGCTCGTCCAGGATCTGGCCGAGCTGAGCGGACAGCCCACCTGTCAGTTGCGAGGCGAGCTGGGAGGCGTTTGTGCTGATGGGCTCGATCCATTTCTCCCACCGGCTGACGAACTCCGCGTCGATCTCCTTCCATACATCGAGCGCCCATTGGATGACCTGTCGGATCACGCAGCCGTTGGTATTCGCGAAGTCGGGGAGCATGTAGAACAGGTCGGGTCCTAGGGCGCCCAGCGCCAGGTAGTTGCGCCAGGTGTGGCACAACTCGCCGAGTTCCTGCGCCTCGGCGGGATCGACGCCGAAACCGGGAGGTACCTCTCCAGCGCGGAGTCGCTCCGCCGTCAGTCGAGCGGCGTCCATGTGCACGTACCAACCCGGCATCGCAGGGCCCTCCCGGTCGCAAGAGTTTGCTAACGAATAGCTTCCTCGGCCACGGAAGATCCGGCAAGGGGCATCGGCGAGCTATTTGGGAATGCTTGTGGCGCAGTCGATGTGAGTGGACCGGCTGGGAATGCTCTGGCCTCTAGATCGAACGCACTGTAAGTAGCAGCATTTCTCGCTCGTGATGGTTCACCTCACGTCCGCCACCACCTGCTTCTATCGAACGAAGTTTCGATTAGAATAGCTCGAGGTTGGCGATCCGCATGCTTCCGGCAATCAATCCGCTACCGGATCGCGCAGTGCTGCCTTCTGATAACTGAAAATTCGCCACTGAATCTGGACTCGACTGCGAGGAGATACTCAGTGAGTCATAAAAACCCATGTGGTTGAGCAAGTTCAGTTCCGACAGCGCAGGAAAGCTGGATATACGCTGGTTGTGTGTCAGTGCCGAGGCCGATGCTGGCCAGCGCAGGGCCGGTTCCCGACGACGATGCAACCATCGCCGTCGAATGGAAGTGGGACGGCTGCCGCGCGATCACCGCACTCGGCGGGGGAGTGTGCCGCATTATCAGTCGCAACGGAAACAACCTGACCTCGGCGTTTCCGGAACTGTCTCACGCGTTGCTTGCCTCTACCGCGGGCAGAGACATGATTCTCGACGGGGAGATCGTCGCACCGGACGCTGCTGGCAGGCCACGCTTCACGCGAGTGCAACGTCGCCTGAACGTCATTCGGCCAAGCGCGGCCCTGGTGGCCGAGGTGCCCACCCAGCTGTATCTGTTCGACCTGCTGGGCCTAGACGGCGTCAACCTGATGCGGTGTCCCTATCAGGAACGCCGAGAACAGCTGATGGCACTGGACTTACCTGGACCAGCCTTGATGGTTCCACCGCATTTCGTGGGCGTTCCGGTCTCGCGGATGCTGCAGGCGGCCCAGGACAACGCAATTGAGGGTGTCGTCGTGAAAGCGCTTCGCTCCCTGTACTATCCGGGTCGGCGCACTAAATACTGGCGGAAGATCTCGCTGTTCAAAACGGCCGAGGTGATCGTTGTGGGCTGGCTCCCAAGCCGCAGTAGTGGCCTGCGCGGGCTGTTCGGCTCACTACTGCTGGGCGCGTACGACAATTCGGATCGGCTCATGCTCGTCGGCGGTGTCGGCGTCGGCTTCAGCGATGCCGCGCGTCGTGCGCTGCAACGCCAACTCGATGAGCTGGTTATCGCCGACTGTCCCCTCGATGTGCCGGCACCGCGATCGATCGCTTCCGAGGCCCGGTGGGTGACCCCACACGTTATTGGCGAAGTCCAGTACAAGGAGCTGACTGCGGGCGGTCTTCGCCATCCGACGTGGCGCGGCCAACGCTTCGACCGCTCCACTGTCGAGATCACGGTGCCAAAATCCGATCACTAGAATCCTTGGAGCCTGCTCGCTCGAATCAACCACTCCACCGCTGCGACTGCATGACTCTCGAATGACAGCGCGAACGGGGCCTGCGGAAGAGCGATTGCAGCACAAGGCGTCC
Organism: Nocardia sp. CA-084685; assembly: GCF_050955785.1. NCBI lineage: Bacteria > Bacillati > Actinomycetota > Actinomycetes > Mycobacteriales > Nocardiaceae > Nocardia > Nocardia sp. CA-084685. The sequence goes on along the minus strand of NZ_CP192095.1, from coordinate 156,515 downwards.
CCAGGGCACCGAATACTGCAGCGTCGAATATTGCGCATCCGCCACTCAAACTGCCAGATCGCGGCCAGTAGCCAGCTAAAACCGCGCGATCTTTCCTGGACGCGACCTACTTCGGTCGACGATGCATGTCGCGTAGAGATTGCGGCAACGGTGGAGGCACCAGCGGGTTATTCCTTCGGCGTTCCGTCCCAATGACGCCCGTAGGTGCTTCGGGGTCCGGCACGGCAGTGTCGGTGCCGACGAATGTTCCAGTCAGTTGCTTCGGGCCGATAGCTCCGTCGCCGACGCTGCGAGCACTGATCGTCCACATGGCCAACGGGTTGGTGGCAAATTCGGCGGCCAGCGCGTTGGTCGCGGTCTCGGCCGTGGCTTGGGTGGGATGCACGGACGTGTGCAGCACAGCACCAGAGTCGTCGGTGACGATCAGTACGTGCAGGGTCGTAGCATCACGGTCGCTGGCAACTCGAACCTTGGCTGCGAGCGCGCCGTCAGGTGTCACGCCAAGCCGTTCGATGACTTCGGCCAGCGATATGGCCCATCCGCGATAGCGCAGCCGCCGGGCGATATCGAATTCGTGGATGCCGAGTTCGGCCTCCAGTTCGCTCATCCTCGGCCCGCTCGCGCGCCTGGACCGCCGCAGCCAACCCCGTTCGACCGGAAGCGTTCGGACCCAAGCGTTATGCAGATGTTCCTCGGCGGCTTCGTCCCAGTAGGGCAGCTGCTCGGCGGCATGCTTGGCGCGCACTACCGATTCCCAGTCGTAGTCGGGATTCAGGACGAGCTCGTCGCGGAGCCGCCACCATGCCGCACGTGAGTCCGACGAGTCGGGCTCGATGAGAAAGTGGGCCCGCGCCTGCACCGCGGCCAGAGTTCGACCTGCCCCCTTGGCGACCTCAGCGTCGGATAGCCCGACCAAGCATCCGGTGACGACGATGCGGTAGTCCTCGGCCGCCCAGTCGTGGTTGTGACGTGGCAGGTCGATCGATGTCATCAGACATACCCCCTGAAATCGCTTCGCGCAGTGCGCAGTTCAGCTTTGATCATCTCACCGCGCAATGGCACAACGGAGACTTCGACGTGGTTGCGGAATCGGAAACCTCTCGATCTGTTGTGCCACGCCGACGGGATCCCGGCCGTGCCGTTCCCGTCATCAACTGAAAGCAGGTACTGCGTGACCGGAATGCGCGCCGGACATCTGGGCGCGCCAACGCGCAGGTCACCCCATGCGACAGGAATCAGATCGATTAGGGTCGGGGTCCGTCCCGCCAAGACGGGATGCCCCGCCGGGTGGGCTGTGGCTGACCCTTCAGCCCACCCACCGCATGAGGCGACGCGAAGTCGTCAGGCCGAACCATGGCGGGCACCGACCGATATGGCCGCTGACTATGCCTGGCCTTCTTGAGGAGCTATCGAAGCAGCTCACCGACCGGACTGCGATGCATCATCGGTAGCACAAGGTTCCGCAGTGTTTCCATCAGCTCCGCTTCATACTCAACGAGATTCTCCAACGCCATCTCGAGAAGCTCGGCAGTGTCACGATCGAACAGTGCCTCGATCACTGGGCCGACGTCGACGCCTATAGAGCCGGACTCCCCGATGGCGCAGAACGCACTATCGACCTGCTCAATCGTGTGAATGCGTTGTGATGAGCTTGACAGTTCGGTCAGGATCTCGCGGTACTGCTGCCAAGCCTGCTCGCGTGTCACTGGCAATTTCTTACGGATGGCGCTGCCCCGCACCACAGCGAGGCCGCGAACATGTTGGGAAACTCCAGCTTCACGGCAGGCGATCGTGATCTTGTCTTGGACTGCTTGGGTCGTGTCCCGGGTCAGTGGAACGTCGCTGAGCCCATCTCTGAGCGCTTGAGCGATCGTGCTGCGCACTTGTTCGCTGGCCGCAGCCGCGCGCACGAGAACCCGTGCCACTGAGAGTGGGTCAGCCAGCAGCGGAACATGGAAGATCTCGAATGCCACAGCGAGCAGTCGATTGTGGAATCGTGGGTGGGAGCGGGTCATGCCGTCGTCGATCAGATCGAGGGCCAGCCCGGGCGCGATCGGGCAGATGCGTCCGAGGCGATGGGCGGCGTCCTGGTCGACTTGTTCAACCAGAGATGTCAATTCTCCGTGCTGGTGGGGTTGAGGGTCAGCGAATAGGTGCCCTGCCGCGAAGATCCAGGTGTTGCGCCAGTGGGGGTTCGGTGCTGCTGTTTTCAGGCGTGTGATGATCTGCTCGATCGGACCGGTGGTCAGGAATCGTGCCGCCATGAGTTCTTGCAACGATCGAACGTCGAACCCGAGGCCGTCTTGTCCCCGGGATATCGGTGTGAGCAGCACCAGCCGGTGGGTAGCGGCGAGCACTATGCGGGCCAGTAGCTCCGAGTCGACATCCGATGGCCGGTACCCGTTGTCGTGCAGGACCGTCCAGGCGACCTCGCGCAACTCGTCGGGCGGCATCAGCGCTGTCGAACTCTCGCTTTCGCTGCGGACCTGCAACTCGAACCCGACACGCTGATGCAGTGTGAGAATGGTGGAGGCGTGGTCCTGTAGCAGCTGCGCGAGCGTTGTCTGTTTCTGTCGCTCGCGTTTGAACACGGTGTCGTAGTAACCCCAGAACAGGCTGTAGCGGTCCGGAGCGATCCGGCCGGCGCCCTCGACGATGATCGTCATGATCAGCACCTGCAGCGGTGTCTGCATCAGGTGCCGAAGCGAGTCGTCGTCCGCGGCACGGCTCAGCTGTTTGGCGATTCGTTCGATCTTTTCGTCATCGCCCTTGAGTCGCACCCGGGCCGCGTGGACTCCGTAACGGACAGCTTCGTCGATGTCGAGGCGGGACAGGTCGATTCGCTCGAATTGGGTCGGTGAGATGTTCTCGACGTACCCAGTGGGGCGGGTGGTGACCACGACCAGCAGGTCACAGTTGTCGCCGTCTGCTTCGCTGACGAATTCGGTGATCTGCTGAATCAGGCGCTTGCGGATGCGCGGATCGGTGATCTCATCGAGACCGTCGAGAACCAGAAACCACGGCCATTGCTTGATCCACGAATCCAGGGTGCTGGCGGTAATGACGCCCACGTTCGACCGCTTCGACACCTTGTGGGCGATCCACCGCAACAGGGTCGAGTCCTCACTGAGCCCTTGTTCGTCGGCGTACTCGGCCAGATCGATGCGCATTGGCCATCGCCGGAATTTCGGCAAACCGTCACGGCCGAGACCGCGCAGAGTTCGGGCTGTTTCCGCGATCACGGCCTGATGGTCGGCCCCGAGGTCGGAGGCTCCGTCCAGCAAAGCCGCTCGGTATGCCTGTACCAGGAACTTCGACATCGTCGTCTTACCGTTGCCCGGGCCACCAGCAACCACCACGTGCCTCGGGCCAGTGTGCAAGCCCAGAACGGGCTTGAGAACTTGCTCGCCCCGATCAAGGATGTGCCCGAAAACGGTGCGGCGCTTACCATCCGGGCCCGGGGTGATCGGCAAGTCGATAGCGACTTGGTCGATTGGGGTGCCGCCACCGTCTCCCGATCCCGCTTCGTCGAAATAGATCGACCGATCCCCAATCAACGCAGCCCTGGCATGCCGGCGCAACCCGCCCTCCAGCTCGTGGATAGGGAGCTTGTCGGTGAAATCGGCCAGATGCGCGAACACATCAGGCACCGTCAGGAACGCCCCGAAAGTCCGGCGCACACCCTGATGTTTGGTGATCAAGCCGTCGACCTGGTGGCCATCCCAGATGCGCCATTTGCGCAGTCGGCTCAGGCGCCGCTGCTTCGCCTTGCGTTCGGCTCCGGAATCTACGTCGCGTGAGGCATCGGCGAGGGCCTTGATGTACTTCTCGAATTGCGCGTTCAACCAGTCGAACCCGCCAGACCCTGGTGTCGGTGTCAACGGCACGTTGGTCACGATCACCAAGTAGTGCGGTACAGGGTCGCGACCGGACTTGGGATCAGCCCAGGCACTCAGCTCGGCGCGTACTTGACCCCACAGCCACCGAGCGTTGTCTGCGGGTTCGGTCTCCAACCGTAGCTTGTGCTTGGCCTGAAAGACGGTGTAGCCCTCCCACACCTCGGCAGGTTCACCCTTGGCACCTGACCAGATGATGGTGCCGTTGCAGAACATGTCACGGCCGCCATCGCGTCCCGGACCAAGGATCTGCACCTGCGGACCGAACGCGGTGATCGCCAACGCTGCGGCCAGGTCCTGGAAACCGTGTGACCCTACACGAGCCAAATCGTGTTGCACGCAGCCATGATGTCAGGTGTCTCGCGCGTTTTTGTCAGACGCCGCTTTGTTCATCTCGGTTCGGTGGTCCAACCGCGACGATATCGGTTTGGGCATCTGGAACAGGACGAGACCTCTGGCGGGTGTTGTGTTGATCAAGCAAGTCGACGGCAGTGGGGCAATGTTCTCGTCGACGTTGTTGCGCTGCAACAGGTTTCGCCCATTTTGCGTGTCGGGTGTTGATCAGCTGCGTTCACCGACTGCAGGCCGTGTTGTGGCTGTTCGACGTTGTCGACGCGGGCGGGCGAAATGCGCTTAGCTTGTGATGTTTTCGGCGCGGCGAACGACCATGGCAGGACTGGTTGGGGAGGCTTCATACCAGACTGCATGCAAGATCGGCGATCACCAGCCGCCGCCGTCGCCGCCGTAGTGGCTCCAGATCAGTGCCGCAGTCTGCATGGAACTGGTCGCGGCTCGTCGATGCTCAGGCAGCGCGGCCTCGTCGTGGGCAATTCCCGCAAGCACGGTGTGCGCTTTGACGCCGAGGGTCACCATGCCGGGCGCGACGTTGTCGGCGTCAGCACCGATCAGGAAGAGCCGGGGATCGTTTGCGCTGTCATCGATCCACTGCGTGTCTGGCCCGTGTTTGTGGGCAAGATATGGCCCGACGATCAGACCGAGGTCGGCGACAGTTCGCGCGCAGGCGAGCCCGACAGTGACGAAGTTGTCCCGCGGTGGCACCGCGTGGTTGCGCAGTTGGTCGCTGACATGTCCGGCGACCACGAACGCACCCATGCCGCAGGCGAGCCGGATCACCGGCGGCGCGGTGTCCGGTGTGTTATGGAGATCCCTGAGCGCACGCACCAGCAGTCGCCGCAGATTGCCAGGGTTCATCCTCGGGATCCGGCGGTGGAGAGTGACGGCAGAGGTGAACTTTGATGTGCCACTTGTGGTTCCGGCGTCAAGGCGGCGAGCGGCTTCGCCGTACCTCATGCCCGGGTGCAGGTTCATGTAGGCGCGGATGCGCGCTTTGCGATCCGGAAAGGAAGTCATGTCGGCTCTCTCACGGCAACAGTCCCACGCCCTGTGCCTCGACTGACTCGGCATCGGGGATTGGCTCGCGGGATCCGCGGGGGACCTTGGCCGCTACGTCGGGGTCCGGCGTAGGCGGTCCATCCGACACGGTTGAGGCTCGCTACAGCCCGAATGCATCTTACAGTCCGACCCCGCCAAAGATCTGGAGGAGGTCCACTCATCTGGCGGCACCCCACCCCTGCGATGCCGTGCGGTTGCGCGGCCCGACGCGGATAGCAAAGGACCAGAGGGAAATAGATTGCTTATGCGTAGATGACGATCTACCCGTTATCGGGTCGCCGCCAACCATCACGAGTTCTTTTGCGCCCCAGTGGGTTTCGGAGTGGAACTTGGCTCTGTTGTTGAGCCGTTGTTGAGCCGCTGAATCGCTCCTTGGCGTAGGGCTGGTTGGGCGCAGAAGCAGAAATCTCACCGAGTCGGGACTCGACTCGGTGAGACTTGTGTGCGCTGTTGCGCGAGAGACTAGGGTCGACTGAAACCGATGGTGCCGTTGTCGAAGAACGCGACTTCGACGCATTGACCTTGCCCGTTGCTGCGGGAGGACTTGCGCCACTTTACGTTCTCGGTCATTTCTTCTTCATCTCCTTTGCTGGAAGCGCGGCGTGAGGCCCTGCATCGGGATGAGGTCAGACTGAGGCCGGGATGAACTCACCGGCGCGAATACCTGCGACGAAAGCAGTCCATTCGGCGGGGGTGAACTCCAAAGCGGTGCCGACAGCATCGCGGACTACAGTGCCGTGGCTGTCCGTAGCAATGCTGGGGACAGCGATGCTGCCAGCCTGGATGTCGGCGCCGAGGGTCACCTTGAGGAATGCCGCCCAGGCGGTGACGGGCACGGCAATGGTGGGTTGCAGGTCTGCGGGGCCGTCGTATTTGTCGTCGCGGACGAGCACCATATCGCCGTCGAATGCTACTTCTACGCAGTTGTTCGAGGATGCCGAGAACGAGGACTTGAACCAGTCGCGGCGGGGTGTGTTGGTGCTGCTCATGAGGTTGATCCTATCTGTGTGATGACGTCGCGAATGCGTGCAAGAGAGTCCTCGCGCGATAGCGACGCCTGTGCGGCGGAGGAGAAGGCCGCCGTGAGGGTTTCAATCGTCGCGGGGTCTTCGATGACCTCAGCGACCACGGCTGACTCATGCCAGCCCAATGGCGCAGCCTGATCGCCAGGGAAGTCCAAAATGTGGAAGGCGGCACCACCGAGAGCGGGACCACTGGAGCTACTGAACGGAAGGACCAGTACCTCGACCGTGTCGGAAGTGGTGATGACCTTAACCAGGTGCTCCAACTGATCGCGCAGGGTGTCGATGCCGCCGATCTGCTGGTGTAGTGCAGCTTCGGAGATGACGGCGTTCAGCCGGACTGGATTGTCGCCGCCTATTCGCTCCTGCCGTTTCATACGGGCCTGGACGCGCCGTCGTACCTCGGGTCGCCGGACGATGACCTGGTCGCCAGCGATAAGACTGCGGGCATAGTCCTCCGTCTGGAGTAGACCGGGGATGAGCACCGATTCGAACGACGAAATCTCCTCGGCGCCGTACTCGAGTCCCCAGAGCCGAGTGTGTTCGGCATTGAATAGCCCGGCGTACTCGTCCCACCAGCCGCGGGCCTTGGCCAGCCCACGTAACTCGACCAGCTTCTCGCGTTCGTCGCCGTCTACTTCGAGCAGATCGAGCAGCGCCAGGTGCTTCTCCTCGGGCAGCACCATGCGGTCGCGTTCGATCTTGTACCAGTAGTTGGGTGCGTACCCGAGTTGCTTGGCGATGTTGGTGCCGACCAACCCAAGGTCGGTCTGCCTGCGCCGCAACCGCTCGAACAGTTCCCAACGCGCAACGGTCGGTGACATTGGTGCCACAGCATGTCCTCTCCAGTCGGGATGAGCGGATGCGCGAGTAGACGATACAGGCTCAACGCACACCCATCTAGCCACCTCTCATGTTAATTAACATCTGGATTCTGTCGAGTTTCAGCAGAAATATTGACGCTTAAAGAAAGTGTCACTTATCGTGTGAATGTGTCGGCTATCACCCCTGGTAGGAGCGGCCGGCACACACCGATGCGGAGTGCGTTGGCGCTCCGCGCATCTGGACGCCAAGGGGCAAACATGGCAAGCGAGAGCGACGCACTCCGAGCCCGAGGTGCGTTGATGCAGCACAACGACGGCAGTCTTTCTATCGCTCAGGCGCGCGTTCTCAGGGCGCTGCGCTGCGGCGGAATGCTCACCAACCGGCAGATAGAAGCGTCGGCGGGTCTGGCGAAGTGGATGACCCGGCGAACGATTGCCGATCTGACTCGCCGGGATCTGATCTTCGCCGGGCTGCTACGAGATCACCCGATTGGGCCAAACACGTTGGCGGCCAAGTCCCCCGACTTCGGACGACTGGAGCCGCGACATGGGTGAGCTAGAGGATGACCGACCGATCTTTGGGAATGGCCCGAGTGCAGGCGCTATCTGGCCGCGCACGCCTACGTCTCAGCCGGTTTAGGCGACTGAGTGTGCGCGGAAAGGAAGGTCACACCGACATGCAGCTACACGTGACCGTCGAGTTTCCGGCTCTGCCGCCGCTGCACTTCCGCGCCGAAGAATCCGCTGCCCGAGCCTTTCTGATCGACATGGCGCGCTGGCACAGCCGGGCTGTGGTCCGGCTGGACCCGGCGGTATCAGCAGGGATGCACCTGCTGCCGTGTCACCGACTTTTCGAGGAATCATGACCATCAGCTGGGATGTGACGGTGGGCCGCGAGTCTGCCCTGTTCCCTGGAGACCGGAGCGCGGTATCTCATGGGGGTGCGGAGATGCGTCGCCTGAAGATTCGGCGCGTGGACTTGGCTATTCGCCGTAGCGATAACTATCGGCACTTGTGCAGGTTGGACTCGTTTGTTCGGCCAGAAAGTGCGTGCATCTTCATGCGCATCGGCGCGGCTGGCGCGGTCGTGGTGCCTCCGCAACTCGGCAATCTTGTGCGTCAGAAACTGGGGCGCTGCTGCCCAGTAGTTGTGGGCAAGGGCAGCGATCGCCGAATGCGGTGGACGCTGCTGACCAGTCCTGGAGCCGACGAACTGGTCTCGGACTTCGCGATCTTCGCGATGTTGTGTGCGGTTGATGCCCGAATCCCGTCCAACGGTGAAGAGATTCAGCTGCCTGATCCGAGGGACTTGGGCCCTCGCTGGCTGGACGGTATGCCAACCAGCGACTACCGGCCGTCACCAACTGCGGTGATCGACGCAATCCGTGCATTCAGACGAGTGCGGTGAGCGCCGATGGTCCGCCGATCGTCGTGAACACAGCCACTGATTCTTGAAACGTTTTGCACACCAACCACATCGGAGATGAGGCAAGCCAATGACCGTCACCGACTTGAGGCCGGAGATCGCCGAGGAGCTAAGCAAAGAAGCCGAACTCAGCGACGGAGGCGAGATGTCGGACACGGTGCTCGCCGACTTGGTTGCGAAGTGCCTGATCTCTGCCACCGACGTCAACGTGCCTCGCGGAGACTCGCGCGGGCGATTGGAGGGGACCACATCATGACTATTGCCGACGTCAGCACGATACTGCCGAACCCGGATGACTCACTGAGTTCTTGGTGTAGGCACTACCGCGCAAGGTGTGGAATTGATGCCTGGATGCAACCAGAACTCAAGAGCATCATCGTCCTCGCCAGCAACTCACTCGGAGCGGTCACGATGCCCGCCGAGTTGGGCGCTCAAGTCAAGATTCATTTGCTGCGCCTGGGGGTGCGTCTCGGCCCGATCATCTCCCACCCACGCTCGTCGCGGTGGACATTCCTCATTCGCCCGGACATCCCAACCGACACAGCGACTTCCGCGCGTCTGTTTCGGATCCATGTGTCAGTGGCGCGGTCCGGCGCGCAGATCACGTTGCCGTCTCCCGAACGGCGCCGCAGCGATCTCGGGTTCCGGTGCTGGTCATGCGCACCAGAGGGCGACTACCGGCCGTCGGGGATGGTCGTGCTCAACGCGGTCGACGCCCTGCGCGGGCCATGGCCGACGCCCGCGGTCTGTAGACGCGGTTTGACAGCGCGGCGCGCGCCCAACCACACGATTCCGCAATGCCATTGAGTAGCAACAGCTTTCCCCTTAAGACGCATTTGGTTAGGAGTCCCTAGTGACCGTGATGAGCGAAATACGGCCAGTATTGCCGGGCTGGACGCAATTGACAGTGGCGGTGTGGGCCCGCGACCCAGATGACGATCACGATGATCATCCGGTTCTGGCGGCCGCGCGTGCGATGGCCCAGATCTATCAACAATGGGACGGCGACGAGGCTACCGAGCCAGATGTCGATGCCCGGTGCGCGAGGTTCGTCTCCGATGTCAACCTCTGGACCAGCGGGCACGGCTACAACATCGAACGCGTCGGTGGGCTGGTGACCAGAGTTGTCAAAACACTGGTGTTCTCACAGCGCTGGCTGCGCACTGAAACCACCCAGTGTGAAAGCGATCTGGCACTACCTGCTCTCGCAGATGCCTGGGAAGAACTGGTCGAGGCCCTCGAATCCAATCGGGCCAACCAGTTAGGGAGTGGCAGCCACGTTCGACCGCGATCGCCGCGGTCGTCCACGTCGGCATCACTGAATAGGGGGGCTGTACTGAGCCTGGTCACCTCACGTGCTGTGAACGCCAGGGGCAGGTGAACAGCATGCCGACCGGTGACATCGCCTGGCGGGTGGGGGATCAGTCGCGAGCCCACAGCAGCCGGGTCCAGGATCGGATGTTGGGCGGCAAGGACAACTACGCGTGTGACGCGAAGTTGGCTGATGCCCTTCAGGTCGAATGTCCCGGATTCGCAAAGGTTGTCGCAGAAGCCCGCGCATTCTTGCTGCGGGCGAGCCGATATGCAGCCGTCGAGGCGGGGGTGTGTCAGTTCCTCGAACTGGGCTGCGGGTACTCCTGCCCGCCGAACGTGCACGAGGTTGTGACGGCCGCGGTCTCTGATGCGCGGACGGTGTATGTCGACAGCGATCCGACCGTCGTGGCGAATCAGCGGGTGATGTTGCACAAGAACCCCCATGCATCCATTGTGTGGGCTGATTTCACCGACATCGGCAGTCTCCTGAACAAACTTGAGTCCAGGATCAATCTGGATGAGCCGGTCGCGGTTTCCCTGTCGCTCGTACTCGAACTCGTCGCTGATCCCACCGCGGTCGTCGAGGGGCTGGTGGGCGCGTTGGCGGCGGGATCGCACGTGGTGATCAGCCACCTCAGTGGCGACGCTGATCTGGCTGTCCGTGCCGCCGAGATCTACGGCTCGCACGGAATCCAGCTGCGTCCACGCACCTATACCGATGTTGAGGACCTGGTAGCGGACTGTGCTCTCGTCGACCCTGGGATCGTTCCGCCCCGCGATTGGCACCCCCATGCCGTGGACGTCAGCGGCGTGCCTCGGCGGCCCGCCAATGCGCCGTCGCAGGCCTGTTATGCGGTGGTCGGGAAAGTCGGATGAATCATCGCGATGAGCGCAGCCCGCGGATGCGCTCATCGCGCGGCTGTCGGTGGCAAATAAGCGGCAGCGACTCGGATCCGCCGCGAACCGTCGAAGTCGCAAGAGCGGCCACAGAGTCGCCGAGTCCGTATGAACTGAAATTGTCTGTGCGCCAACCTAACTCATGAATTGGAGAGATCGGCTGATGACCAGTCAGACCGTGCCGGTGACCGATATCGCAGCACGAATGCTGCAGCTCGCGCGCGAGGTGTTCGACAGCGACCTTTCCGCGGCCTTCGTCGCCGAATCCGAAGTATCGAACACCGGCATCGACATTGTGGTGATCCTCGATAGCTGCGATCTCGCCCACGAACGACTCTGGGCACATCAGATTCGCCAGCTCTACCGAGATGCTGGCCGCCCCTTCGACGGACAGTGCGGCGACATCTTCGATCGCACGACCCTCGACGGGCTACTCGCGTTCACCGAATCCTGCCGTGACGCGCTGCCGGGAATTCGAACGTCGGCCTGCGCGGGCTGCCCGCTGTCGGCGTTCCGTCGCGGTGATGCCGTGTTCAGCAAGCTCGCGGGCCCCAAGATGGCCGTCGATGACCCCTGCCGCGTTCTCGACCAGCTCACCGAACGCGCGACCATTTTCCAGGCTCGGTCCCTGAACCCGTCTGACCGCGAGCATCCGGGCAAGCCGTCGCTGCCGTGGGGGAGCCACCAAGCCCACATCGACCGCATCTGGACCCGTCGCCGACACAGCGGTCCGGACTGGACATCCACACCGAGCGGAATCGGACTCCACCGCTGGTTCGGCCCGGTCCTTATCCACCACGGTCGAGCCTTCGACGGCCCGCCGATCCTGTCAGATATCGGCGCCTCGGATACCTGCCCGATCACAGATATCTCGAGCGAGCTCTATCCGCGGGTGGCCGCTCAATGTCTGGCGACACCGTCACAACCGCCGAGGCCACGCTCACAGCCCAACGGTTGACAGATCCCAGCGCGAGCCTCGGGTGCCACCAGAGGCGGAGCCGAATGGCTTTGGCACAGAACAGAGTACGCACTCGATACCAATAGGACGTTTCGATGACGAGATCTTCGAGGCCACAAACCGGCACTGTGATCTTCTTCAGCAAACAAGGATTCGGGTTCATCAAGGTCGATGATGGCGGCCCAGATATCTACGTGCACTACACGGCGATCCAAAGTGATGGGGGGGACCTCGAGTCGGGGCAACGCGTCGAGTTTGCAGTCGGCATGGGAGACAAAGGTCTGCTTGCCCAAGACGTCCGAGTCATCGACTGAACCCATGGCTGTCATGCACAATTCGCGCCCGAGCCCCTGGCTGCGCACTGGGTCGCCGATGCTGCCATCGGCCCTCCAGTCCCCTTGTGGCGCAGCCGACTTTAGTGCGATCACAGAGCAAGTGCACCAGCGGCGGTGCCGAGACCTCCATCGCCGCCCCGCTGCCACCGATGGCTGTTGCTCGGTTGGGGCGGTCGGGGGAGCCAGGTGAGCGGCGCACGCGGGTTCGGCGCCGAATTGAGGAACCGGCGGGAACAACGCAGACTTCCGCTCAAACAACTCGCCACGCTCACGAACTACGCAGCCACCCATATTGCAGCTATCGAGCGCGGAGAGCGCCACCCGCCGCAGGACCTCGCGGCAAGTCTGGATGCTGTTCTTCAAGCCGACGGAGCCCTACTCGCGCTCGCAGTAACCGAGGCCTTGCAGCGTCGCCTCGACACAGCCGCACACGAGTCGACCGCACTGGCGCGGTTGGCGCGCGAGGAACCCGTCAGCGGGCTCTCGCGCGACCGATTGGCGCGCGAACTGGCCTCGATTGCGCAGAATTACGTTCACCAGCCACCGATTCCGCTGTTGAATGATCTGATTCGAGTGCGCGACCGGATCCAGCAGTCTCTGCAGCTGGGCCCTCGCCCGGAACGAGCGCGTGATCTCTACTTGCTCGGCGCCGTCGCCGTTCAGCTCCTCGGGGAGATCACCGACGATCTCGCAGGCAACTCCGCAGCCGCCCTACAGCACGTCGCCGCCGCGCAATCGCTGGCGAAGGACGCCGGCCATCCCGGACTTGAGGCATGGATCGCCGGTACACGCGCGTTGATAGTCGAATGGTCGCCCGAGCCCCACCACGCACTCGAAATCCTCGAACACGCCACCAGATTGTCGCCACCCGGTGACCACCGGATCCGGCTCTACGCATTGCAGGCGCGGTGCGCCGCACGCGTCGGCGACGCCGACCTCGCCCACACCGCCGCAGACAACGCCGTGCGTGCCGCCGAAGAGACGGCAGGCGTCGTCGACGAGGTGAACGCTTTCGGTGGCGCTCTGACCTTCCCGCTACCGAAGCTGTCCTCCTATGTGGGCAGTGCGATGCGGCGCATCGGTGATCATCGGCGCGCCGAACAGTGGGCGTTGGAAGCGATCACCGGCTACGCAACCGGGCCCGCGGACCAACGCTCCTACGGCGATGAAGCCCTGGCCCGCATCGATGTCGGTCTGGCCCGCATAGCGGGCGGCGACATCGACGGAGCCGACGACATTCTCACACCCGTGCTCGAACTTCCCCCTGAGCAACGCATCTGCCCCATCATGGAGGGGATGCGTACTGTCACCGCCGCCCTGCAGATCCACCCCCACGCCGACGCCCCAGTCGCGAAGAACCTCGCCGAGACCATCACCGCCTACGCCGCACGCCAGAGCTTGGTGCCGCGATGACCGGTCCCTTCGCAGGCCGCGAGACACTGATCGCCGCCTGCGAGCTTGCGGGGCTCAACGCCGCTGGCGCGCACCTGATTCGCGCTCACTCCAACAGCGTCTGGCTGCTACCGAGCGAGTCGGCTGTGGTCCGCATCGGCCACAACGAACACAAGGGCCTGCGGTCACGAGCATCACTGACCCTGGTGCGATGGCTCGCCGCTCACCAGGTGCCGGTGACCGAGCCGCTGCTCGACGAGGCCATCGACATCGGCACCACCACCGTCACCTTCTGGCACTACTACCCCCAAGAGTCGCGAGGTGAACCACCGATGAAGGCGTTGGGCACCATCCTGGCGCAGCTGCACGCACTACCCGCGCCACCGGTCGACCTGCCCGACTACCCGCCGCTAGAGGGATTCACCGCGACCCTGGCCAACCCCGAATTCCAGCGGGCACTGACCCACGACGATCTCGACTGGCTGAACGCCCGCGCACACGACCTACTCGACCGCTACCGCCGCTTCGACTCCCGCCTCGGCTACGGCCTGATCCACGCCGACGCCTACGTAGGCAACTGCTTGTGGGACGGCGACCGTGTAATCCTCGGTGACTGGGACGAGGCATGTTGGGGCCCAAGGGAGTTGGACCTCAATAACAGCTGCCACGACTTGCGATTCGGCAGCAGCGAAGACGATCTCGCCGAGTTCTTCGCCGCCTATGGCCTCAGCTTGGCCGACTACCGCGGCTGGGATGGAGCTGAGGTTCTATTCCAGATGCGTGACCTGCACACCCTCACCGGCTATATCCGCCGGGCAGCCCACGGAGACCTCCTCGCGGATGATCAATTGCAGTACCGCATCCGCAGTTTGCGGCACCCGAGCACACCCGCACTCTGGCATTCCCTGTGAATCGGGCGTGTCGCTCGAAGAGCGCGACCAACATCCTGGCTATCGCTGGGGCAGGAATCATTTTCCGGCGGTGACCTGCGTGCCCAGCAACTGGACAAGTGATAGGGTTCGTCGGCCTATTGTGCAGCAGCGTCAACCGCGCTGAAAATGCTTATGGCATAAGGCATTTCCGGGATTCCAGTCGGGACACATTTCACTTACCCCTCACCGAGCGATGCCCTCGACGCGGTTCTCCGTGCGGTCGAACGGCATTGCGCGGCGATGCCCTATGCCCTGAGCAAGGGAGGTCCGATGAATTCACCGCTGTATCTGTGCCCAGCGGACAAGCGGGATCTGCTGGCGGCGCAAGCCTGTGCGACACCACCTCAGGAGAACCTGACCGACGCCGAAGCGCAGTTCATCCGGAGCGTGCACGCGGGCCACGGCAGCAACTGCCTGCAAGCTCATGCCCGCGCCGGGCAACAGCCGGGCGGTGCTACCGATAGCGTCGAGATCGACGCCCCTGCGACAGGATTCATCGACCAATCAGCGCTACAGCCAGTTCAGGGTGCCCCGCAGGCTCACTTGTCACCTGGCAATTCCGCAACGAAAACTGTCGCGCTCACGCTGTCTGCGAGGACCGTGCGGCTGGGAAACCTTGCAGGACAGTCGGTTTCGGCGCTCGCGGGGACCTCATGACCAGCACCGACAGAGTCTCGGCCAAGTGGTGGCCCAACGCAGGTGAGCTGATAGCCGCTGTTCGCGGCGCCCTGCTCGGCGCCGGTGGTCAATCGACGCATCCAGTGCTGAGCCTGGTGTGTGATCTGACGCTGATGTACCGCGATCACGGCGAGATCATCCAGCGGTGCGCTGCCCCGCCCGCACTGCTGGGGCTCGAGCAGGCCCGGGACATCCATACCGCCGCTGCCGCAGCGGATTTCCGCTTCGCCAAACGGTTCGACCAGCTCGCAGCACATGCGTTCGACCTCGGGCAATCAAGGCCAGGGCTGCTCGCCGCCAGGATCGTGTACTGGGTGGTCAACGCTGAGCCCGCCACCGTCCATCACTTTCTGGCCGCCACCCTCGCCTACGACCAGTGGCTCGATCGTGTCTCGACCCCCGCGCTCGCTGGCCAGCCTGTCGAAGCGGCCTATACCTGACGCGGCGACATAACCCGGTCCGTGCTAGCGCGCGCAGCTTCAACAGGGCAGACACGCCTCAATCAAGTCGGGGATCTCCGACGCCCTCATGCCTTTCGCAGGAGACGCGCGCCTTGTCCCCATGATCAACGTTTGGAGTATGACGCTTGACCGCCTCACCCCCTGAGCCCCAGCAGCAGACGGAATGGCCTATCACCACGGCTGCCAACCACGGACTGCCTGTCGACACCTCCTTGCCCCAGGTCGCGATATACGAGCCGGAATTCGCAGCCGACCCGCCCGCCGCGTACCGGGAAATGCGGCAGCGCTTCGGGTCTCTGGTCCCAGTGGACATCGGGGCACCAGCCACCCTGGTCACCAGTTACCGCGATGCACTGGAGATCCTCACCCACGAGGAGCGGTATCCAACTGATCCGACGACTTGGGCGCAGCAGGTGTCTCCCGGCTGCCCTGCCCTGCCGATCCTGGGCCCGCGCCCGGACGCACTACACACCTCGGGAGCCACACGCGCGAGGTACCGGCTCGCCATCAGCGAAACCCTTGCCGAGGTCAATCAATTCGCTCTAGAGGACACGGTCAAACGTGTCGCGGTCGCGCTGATCAACCGCTTCTGTGGCGGGGATTCAGCGGATCTGCTGGGCCAGTTCGCGCGACCGCTGGTTGTCGAAGTGGTTCATGAGGTTCTGGGCCTGTCACCGGAGGCGGGACAGCACGCATTGAACGCGATCATGACGCTGCGAGCTACTGATCCCGCGTCGGTGAAAATAGGCAACCGCATGCTCGAAGAGGCGATGAGCGACACCATCTCGGCCAAGCGGGCCGCGCCAGGCGTGGATGTCACGTCGTGGCTGCTGAAGCATCGGTCGGGACTATCGATCGACGAGGTCATCTGCCAGCTGGCGATGCTGTACCGGTTCACCGAGCCGACGTGGAACCTGATCGCCAACGCTGTGCTGCGGGCGATGACCGACGAACCGTTCGGCGACGACGCTGTCGGTGGCGCACTGTCGCCGCAGGAAGCGATCGAGGAAGTGCTCTACAGCGATCCGCCGCTGGCGATCGCGTTCGCGCGCTTCCCGCTCCAGATGCAGATCCTTGACGGCGGCACGGTGCACGAGCACGAACCGATACTGGTCGGCCTGGCGGCGTGCAACAGCGATCCCGCTGCGGTGGGCAAGGAACGCACGGGTCGCGGCAACCGCGCGCACCTGTCGTTCGGTGCGGGAGCACAACGATGCCCGGCAGAGTCGCTGGCGACGCTGATCGCGCGCGAGGCCCTCGCTCAACTGTGGGACGCACTACCCGATATCGAGCTGGCCGTCCCCGCCGAGAGCCTGGAGCGGGTGGCGAACCCCTTCCTCAGCGCCGTCGTCGCGCTACCGGTCAGGTTCCGCCCCTGCCCCCAGCTCGAGCTTCCATAGGAGACCCCTGCCGTGATGCAGAACATCCCTCCGGCTGCTGCTGCCCCTGCGCGGGCAGCTTGGGTACCGATCGAACAGGTCGGTCCCCGAATCCTGCTGCATACCCCCGAGTTCGCGAAAGACCCGCACGCCGCCTACCGGGAGATGCGGAAGGAGAAGTACGGGTCGCTGGTACCAGTCGAACTCGCGCCAGGCGTCCCCGCGACGCTGGTGATCGGCTACCACACCGCAAGGCGGATCCTCACCGATCCCGAACACTTTCCCGCCGACCCCCGCGGATGGCAGGACACCATTCCTGCCGACAGCCCGGTTAAGCCGATGTTGGAGTGGCGACCCAACGCATTACGCAGCGCAGGCCTCGCGCATGCTCGCTATCGCGGTGCCAACACCGGTGGACTCGACGGCGTCGACCCGCACCGCCTGCGCGATCAGGTGATCGCCACCACCACTCCGTTGATCAATAAGTTCTGTCGCGCCGGAAAAGCCGATGTCATCGTCGACTACGCGCGGCCGCTCTGCTTCTCAGTGATGAACACGATGCTGGGCTGCACCGATGACGTCGGAAACGATGTCGCCTGGGCACTGGCGAGGATGTTCGACTCCACCACCGACACCGACAAAGTCAACCAGGTACTGGTCCAAGCGCTGGGCGGTCACATCGCGGACAAGCGGGCCCACCCCGGTGACGACATCACCACTCGGCTGCTCGCCCATCACTCCAGGTTGTCCGACGAGGAACTCATCAACCAGCTGGTCACCCTCTACGCCGCGGGGATCGAGCCCATGGTGAATCTGATCACCAACACAGTGCTGCTGATGGTGACCGAGGACCGGTTCCTCACCAGCCGCGAGTCGTTCGGCACCCCGATCAAGGATGCGATCGGCGAGATCTTGGTGAAAGACCCGCCGATAACGAACCTCTGCCTGAGTTACCCGCCGCAACCCATCGTGGTCGACGGCATCTGGCTCCCGGCGCATCAGCCTGTCGTCATCAGCATGGCCGCCTGCAACAACGATCCCACCGTCAACAACACCGACCAGTTCTTCGAGGCCGACTGGCATCTGGCCTTCGGCGCCGGCCCACACGCGTGTTTCCCATCGGCACAAGTTTTGGCACGCATGATCGCGCACACCGCCATCGAACGACTGCTCGACGCGCTACCCGACCTGGTACCGGCCCGCCCGAAAGAGCAACTCATCTGGCGTCCCGGACCGTTCCATCGCGCCCTGGCCGCATTCCCGGTCGTGTTCAATCCCGCTCCGCCACTGCCCATCGAAGGACACCGATGACCATCGACGTACTGCGCCCGCCAGCCCTCGACCGCGATGGCATGGAGGTCCCTCACCGTTTCCTCGACACCTACTGGCGCTCGTTCATCGACCACCACCGCAGCAGCGGAACCCCAACTCCGCTGCAGCTGCAGGCTCTTGATGACGACCCGTGTTTCTATCTGGAGTTCTTCGACGAGCAGCTGGCTGCCGCGTGCCGGGTGTGGAATCCGGAGCAGGCGGTGGTGTTGACGCTGACGCTGTGTGACGTCATCGACACACCCGTCGCACGGTTCGACCACCGGTGGTGGCCCCACCCCGGTGCCGCCATGGCGACGAGGGTCCGTGCCGGTGCCATGGTGGCGCACCACGCCGAACGGTGGCGCGCTGATTGGAACGTATTGGCCAGGGTGTGCGAATCCTGGCGTCCCCCAGAGGCTTTCGCCGTACTCGGTGCCATCACCCGGCACCGCGCAGTCGCCCGCGACGGGGTCTCAGCCCTCCAAGCCGTCGGTCTCTGGCCCTGATCACACAGACCCGGCGGCACGACGTTTTCGGCCTACCGATGACATTCCCCGGATCCGAACTCACACGAAAGGCGTCGCAACCCAACATGATTCGGCGGCGCGCCGCGGTTACAGCCGAGGGCGCGTCGCCTGGCGAGAAGGCGAGCACCCACATGACCATCGATCTCACCACCACACGCGACCACGTCGGCAACGAACCTGCCATCGCCGCGTTGCGGACCGCGCTGTTCGGCCCGGACACCGTGCAACGGGCACGGGTCCGCGACGCGGTAACGGCAGTAGAGGACCTCCCGGTGTCGGGCCTGACCTATAACGAGCACGCAGCGCGCGGGCCGGTCAAGCTGCGCTCGGCGATCAAGGAGCTCGGCATACCGGTGCGGGCACTCGCTGCCGACCCCCAGCTGCGGGGTGTGTTCTGCGATGAGACCGCCGTCAGCGCGACCCACGTGCTGCCACTTCTTACCGGGGACATCGACCTGGTGACACAAGCGATTCTGACACTGGGAACCGGCACCCCGTATCAACAGCAGTGCCTCACCGATCTCGACGCCGGTGACGCGGTGGGGGTGTTTGCTTCGACCGAGCTCGGAGGCACCAACGGCGCCGACCACCGCAACCGGGCGATCTGGGATCCCGCGACGAACGGGTGCTGGATGCACACCCCCGACCTTCTCGCGGCGTACTCGATGCCGAATCTCGCCGACCCCGACGTGCCGAACATCGTGGTGGCCATCGCCCGCCTCTACGTACACGGCCAGGATCAGGGAGTCTTCGCTTTCCTGATACGCCTGCGGACCGCTGACGGCTTGGCTGAGGGAGTGGACATCGAGCCGTTGCCGGACAAAAACTTTTCGCCGATGGCTCACGCGATCATCCGGTTCCGCAATTACTGGGTCCCGAAAGACGCAGTGCTGGTAGGGGATTGGGCCCGCTTCACCGAGGACGGGCAATTCGAATGCGACATCGCTGACCCACGCAAACGCTTCCATCAAACCATCAGTGCACTGGGAGATGGTCGTCTCGACTTGGCGAACGCTTCGGTGGCCAGCGCTCGCGCCGCCCTGCACGGCGTACACAATTTCGCCCGGCAACGCCGACCAGGGTCGGGCACAGTGATGGCCGACCGTGATGCGGTACAAGACAACCTCGCGACCGGGCTGGCCGCGGTCTACAGCGCGAGCATCCTGGGCCGCCAGCTGCGCGACATGCGCGCGGCGACCACCAACAGCGACCCTGCGATGGGGTTGTGGTCGATGCTCGCCAAGACCGCGATGACACAGCTCGCGGAACGAGTGCTGCTGATGTGCCGGATGCGCACCGCCTCACACGGCGCGACCGTGCTCGCCCGCCTGGGCGCCTGGCACGAAAACATTTTCGGGGCCATGGTCGCGGAGGGGGAGACACAAGTCCTGCAGATCAAAGCAGGAAAGGCGCTATCGGGCGACGCCACCCCGCAGTTGCCAGGCACACCAGACGATCTGCCATGGCCGGTCGAACTTCTCATCCATCGGGAGCGGGCCATCGCCGAGGGCCTGCGCCGCGGAGATCTCACGGCGGCCGGGCCGGTCGTGGGCCCGGGCACGGCGGCCATCGCAATGACGGTCGCCGCCGGGGACCGGGCAATGGCGGTCGCCCCGATCATCGCCGCATCCACCACCACCGACCCCCTCGCGAAACACCTCCTCATCACCGTCGGTGAATCCTTCGCGCTCGGCCTCATCTACTACCTGCACAGCGGCTGGTACAACACCCACCCGGTCCGGGGCTGGAGCGAGCACAACGCATCGATCGAGGAAGCACTCGCCACGCGCCAGCGCTTCCTCATCGCCCACATACCGGACCTATGCGCAGCCCTCGACGTCCCCGACCTCCCCGGCTCACCGCTCAGCGGCGACAACTACCTCGCACCCTACGAGGAACTCACCGGCTGGACCCCCGACAGCTTCATCACCGCCACCACACCATGACCGCCGCCAGTCGGCCCGGCGGCCGCGCTGGTGGCTGATGGATGCGGCTGTGAGCAACGGCGCTCGCAACCGCACCCGCAGCTCGGAAGGAGCAAGCACCCATATGGACGCTGCAACAAGACGTCTCGAATCGCACCGTACTGAACCAGAAAGGACAGTCTTGCACCCGATCCCCGCCGTCGACTTCGACGACGCCGACAAACAACAACCGCACCGGCCGAGGCCGCCGATACTGCCGACGGTGATCGAACTGCACGCGGCGATGGCTGGCAGAGTGCCCGAGCAGCATCCAGCCCGCACCGTCCTGTTGGGCGCACGCATGCTGACCACAGTGACCAAGTGGGTCAACCCCGACAGCGTGGTCGTCGGCGGCGAGAACTATGACGACACCAGAGAATACGACCACGACTCCGCCGGATCGGAAGTCCTGGCAGAGATCGGCATCGCCGACATCTGCGACCCGATCCGGATCACCATCATCGACCGCATCAACCAGGCATCAGGAGGCTGGTACAACTACCGCATCGGTCACGCGATCGACGCTATCGCCCGCGCACACTGGGAGTGGCGGCGCGCGTGGCGCCCCGACACACGCGCCGTGCACGACCCACGCATCCAGCAGTGGATCACACGGGCTCGCCGCCAAGTCGTTGCCACGCAACGCGATTACCGCATGCTGGTCAACGGCCGCACCTGGATCGAAGGCCCCGAGCCGGAGCCGCGAGATCGGTGATGGCACAGAATCCGACCCCGTCACAGAAGCGAGTGGTGTCAGCGTTGGCCAAGGCTGGTCGCCCGCTGCGGGCAATCGATCTGCCAGGAGGTGACGATTTCCGGGTGCGCGGTGGGATCGTGAAGACCCTGAAATGGATGGCCCGCAACGACTTCGCTGTCGCAGTTGCGGCCGACGACGCGCGACAGACCGCCTACGCGTTGACCGAGACGGGTCTGCAGTGGCGCCGCGAGACCATAGGAACACAAACGTGACCGCCCGTGCACTGACCGCTGCCTGCGCGGTGCTCGCGGGTGCCGTGCTGATCGTAGCTGTGCGAGCGATGGGGCAATGGGTCCAAGGGCTGGATTGCAGCGGTGGGTACGGCGATATCGGCGCTTACGAGGAATTGCCGACGACTTCGCTGCAAACCGAGCGGTCGGGGCGGCAATGATGCGAACTCCAGTACGCCCCAACGCCGCATCGATCGTCGGCGAAGCTTGCGTCAAGGTTGTTCTCAGCGATCTTCAGGTCCAGCTCATTGAGGTCCTCACCGCTGCCGAGCATGGCCGTACAACGACCGAAATCGCAGCCGCCACCAGCTCGGCTCGCAGCCAGCCCGTGGTGCCAGGGCTCACCTCTTTGCAGGCGCGGCAACTCGTCGACGAGAGCACGAACTCGGAATCGGCGCGGGTGTGGACGCTCACCGCCATCGGTCGCGATGTCGGAGGCAAACTCTCGAGCGCACCGGTGCCAGAAAACGGATGGTGTTGATGGACAACGACAATCGGAATCCCCGATCCCCGGATTTCGATCCCACAGATACTGACTTCGGTCTTTCGTCCATCACCAAACGAGGACTTACGGTGTCCACACCCGCCCAGCCATCGATGCCGCAATGGCTGACCGAACCGGACGCCTCTGCGCGAAAGGCGCACCGCGGCAACGACGGTCGTCGATGGCCAGTGGTGGATGCCGTGGTGGCGGTGTGGTGGCTCGTTGTGATCCTCGCCGCGTGCTGGTGCGGGTTGCCGGTCGGTCGTGTCGAGGATCTCGACGACGGGACAGGAGGCTGACATGGCCAACGTGGCGGTGAACTTCTGTGCCGGAGCCTGGCGTGCCGTCTTGGTGGTGGGAGCCGCGATCACAGTTCTGTTGAGTTCGGTACCGGCTGTGGGCCACGCCGAACAACCCCGTTCCGAGTCCGCGAGCTGCGAGGCCACATCGTGGCCGGTGCCGCTGGGCGCGATGGGTGGCACGCTATGTCAGCCATCCCGCTCGACGGGCGCGATCGTGATCCTGCTTTCCGGTGCGGCAACCAGCTCCAGGTATTGGGATTGGCCGGTGCAGCCGCAGACCTACAGCTTCCGGCGGGCTTTGAATGCCGCTGGCTACGCGACGCTCGCTCTGGATCTGCTTGGCACCGGGACCAGCACGCGACCACCCAGCATGGCGGTAACCTCCACCCTCCAGGCTCAGGGCGTGCACGAGATCGTCACCGCGCTACGGAACGGCAGCGCCGGGCATCCCGAATTCCGGACGGTCATCGTCGGTGGGGTATCGCTAGGAGCTGGGGTTGCCGCGATGGCTGCGAGCACCTATCACGATGTCGATGGTGTTCTACTGCAAGGGTTTTCGCATTCGGTGAACCCACTCGAGACATTGCGGGCAGTGGCCACGTTCGTTCCGGCCTTCACCGATCCACGATTCTTCGACCTCGGCCTCGACCCGGGTTACCTGACGACCCGACCAGGCACCCGGGCAGCCAGTTTCGTAGGTCCGGACACTGACCCCGTCGTGCTCGGTGTCGACGATGCCGAGGTCGCCGACACCTTCAGCCCGGTGGAAATGGGCGACGGGCTCACCAGCACTATCCCGCCCCTGACCAGCAATATCGACGTTCCCGTCCTGATCGTCAATGGTGAACTGGACCTGCTGTGCGCGCGGGCGGTGTGTGCGTCGAATTCGAGCCTCACCGAAGCGGAACGACCTTATTTCGCGCCAGCAGCGCGGCTGCGAACCTTGGTAGTGCCGAAGGCAGGTCACGCGGTCAC
Source organism: Nocardia sp. CA-084685 (assembly GCF_050955785.1). Classification (NCBI taxonomy): domain Bacteria; kingdom Bacillati; phylum Actinomycetota; class Actinomycetes; order Mycobacteriales; family Nocardiaceae; genus Nocardia; species Nocardia sp. CA-084685. The sequence continues at coordinate 133,038 of NZ_CP192095.1, read as the reverse complement.
CGTTGCACCGAACGCCACACGGTTTCAAAACTGCACCGCGGCGTGGATCGATTGGGCGACAACGGCCCCAGTTGATGGTGGGTCGCTTGCCGCCTGTGCATGAGAAGCAGCTCGACGCGGAGCACGCGGACGTGTTTCGACGGCAGCGCGGGTTCAGGTCGGTCCGCGCCGCGCCGCGATCCACGCCGATGTCACAGCCGACATCCACCGCTATTCGCCAGCACCGATCCATTGACCAGCCACCCGAACAAGCCCACACCGCCAGGCCGCGCCGAACAGAAACGGGGACAGGTGGTCTGATGCGGTGCCGGTGGCCAGCAGCATCACAGAAAGTGAGATTGTGTTCCCAGGTAAACCACTGCCCGCCACCAGCACGGTGTTCATCGACGACGTATCAGGCCCCGCTGCGAACCTGACAATGGACTGGGATGTCATCGTCTTCAATAAACGCTGGCAGAGCGCCTTTACTGAGCTCACATCTGGGGTGAATGTCATCCAGTGGACGTTCTGCCACCCAGCCGCCCGCGAATCATTCCTCGATTGGGACACCGCCGCACAAGGCCTTCTTACCTGGTGGGTAGCCGGCATATCCAAACGCGGAGAAAGCGAACGCACCCGCAGTATTGCGCGGACATGCGTCGCTGTGAACCCGAGCTTTGAAAGAATGTGGGACGCCTTCGAAACCGAAGCCCTAGACAGATACCTCAAAGTCGAACTCCCGGGCGCTGAGAGTGCTCCCACAAAACTCTTGTTCGGCTTGACAACACAAGTCACAACAGTGGCTCCGGACTACTGCACGCTGGCCGGGTTCACCGTTCCACCAACCGCCCTACAGCGTGATTGATGCTCGTTAACAACCGGCGTGGGTGCGTTGTCAGCGACATGCATGGGGCATGCGATCGGATACCGCGGAATTGGCACTGCGTGTGCACAATTCTGCTGCGAGGCAAAGATTTCTACGGACCAGACACACATATCGGCTTGGTCTTGCAAAACGTCTGCCTTCAATTCCTGGCAGCCGTCGGCGCTGTCCGCTCGAATCGCATTGCTTCGCAAGGAAAGAAATGCGGTGCGTAAGTATGAAAGGAAGTGTAAGCAAATGATCAGTAAGTTTGTACGCTTCGGCGCAGCCGAAGTCGGCCTGGGATGCGGCAAGGCCAGCGGAACCTGACCGCCATGCGTCATCAGATATCGGGGTTTCTCCCGGCGGACCACCAATCCTGATCCTCAGCGACTGATCGATTCATTATCCAGCCACGACGTAGGCCCCCGGCGGGAAGCGGGGACCGCCGCCGGCTGCGGAATTTCTCGTAGGAGTAGGCGAAACATGCAGCACAGAAACCGTTTTCGGAAGTCTTTCAATGGACAGCGAACACCGAGGGCCGCCGGCCGCTGTGCGCAGACCACCTGCTCGCAGCATTCTGCCCTGCAGACGGTAGAGGTGGTGGTCGGTGCGTTAGCTGAGTGCGGGGTCGGGTGTGGTGTCGTCTTCGCTCCAGAATTGGGTTTCGGGTACGCCGACGGTGTGGGCGTACGCGATGGCTTCGGCACGCCCGTCCTTATCGCCGCGGGGGTAGGCGAAAACCTTGTGCGGGAAGATAACGAACATCGTGGCGTCGGTATGCATGTCCGCATACCAGCCCGGGGTGTCCAGTTGCGCAGCAAAGAATTCGGTGAGCAGGCCCGTGTCCTGTTCGCGGGCTTCGAAGTAGATGATGGTCCACACGGGGGGTTGGTCTTTGGTCGCGTCGTTGATCGCGACACGGTAGAGCCCGGTGATCGTGAGCGGGACGTCTTCGAGTCTCGCATCCACCTGGAGGCTTTCGGCAATGAGCACACCTTTGAGCATGGGGACGAGCCTAGAGTGCTCGAGCTGCTCTCAGCACAGATTGAATGTCAGGGTATCTCTGATGTTCGTGTCAAAACACTGACATCGAGTTCGGTTGGAACACTGGTTAATTCATCGCAGGTGGGCTCATGATTGCGGCTATGGATGCGATGTCCGAACGTCAAGGTTTCGCGGCCCGCTTGCCGCAGTTCCGTGTCACAGTTAACTCCCGCTGCGGGCGGGCGTGCTTCTTCTGCCGACCCTCGGGTGAGGCGGTGGCCACCGGCGCCGGCGAGGAGCTCACGGTGCACGACCTTCTGGCCGTCGCCTCTCCGCTCGTGCCTCACGGGATCACCAGCATCAAGCTCACCGGCGGTGACCCGGCGTTGTGGGAGCCGCTGGAGGAGGCCGTCGCGCGGTTGAGGACAGCGGGATTCGTTGAAGTCGAGGTGATCTCGCGTCACCCGCGTATCGGTGAGCGCGCCCGCGGGCTCGCCGAGGCGGGGGTCACCCAGTTCAACATGAGCATCGACACCCTCGATCCCGCGTTGCACCGCCAGATCACCGGGAAAGACGATCTTCCGGCGGTGCAGGAGGCGATGCGCCAGTGCGTCTCGATGGGCGTTCCGGTGAAGATCAACACCGTAGTGATGGCCGGAGTCAACGACGGCGAGGTGGAGGCGTTGGCGTCCTGGTGCGAGGACGCCGGGGTGACCACGCTCAAACTGCTGGACGTGATCCGCGACCTGGACGCAGGCGCCGAGTCCTTCGCGAAACGTTTGAAGATCACCCGCGGCGGCGCCTCGATCGATTCCCTGTACGTCCCGCTGCACGAGGTGGCCGCGGGTTTGCGTGCGCGGGCGGTATCGGTCGAGTCGCGCTCCCAAGGCGGGTTGGGGCATCCGATGACGGTGATGACCTTGACCTCTGGGTTCGAGATCGTGCTCAAGGACAGCCGGGCCGGTGCCTGGTACGGCGATGTATGCACGAACTGCCGCTTCTATCCGTGTCACGACGCGTTGATGGCACTGCGCCTGACAGCGGACCGGCGTCTGCAGTTCTGCCTTCTACGGGAAGAGATTTCGGTCCCGCTGGAGCAGATCCTCTGCGACCCCCAGCAGTTGGACAGCGTGCTGTCTCGGGCGCTGGACACTTACGCGACCGCGCAGTTCCGCCCGGCCGTACCCGGGACCGAACCTGCCCGGCCCGTCCGATCCCTTCCCGTAGTGGCGGTGACGTCGTGACCGCGCTGCTTCGCTCGCGCCCGCTGGTGATCCTGGTCTACCCGCAGGTGGAGCACGAGAAGGACTACCTGTATCACTGGATGCCGTTTTCCCTGCTCACCCTGGCTAAGCCGTTGCTGGACGACGGACTGGCCGATGTGGTGATCTTCGACGGGAACCAGCGACCCGCCCAGGAGTGGCCGGGATTCCTGGACGAACACCTGGACCGGGCTTGCTGCATCGGGATCAGCATCATGACCGGCGGAGCGCAGATCCGCCACGCCCTGGACATGGCGGCCGTGGCCCAGGAGCGCCCTGGTTGTCCGCCACTGGTGTTCGGCGGCCCGCATGTGAACGTGCTGGCCGAGCAGACCGCCCGCCACGAACTGGTCGACGCGGTGCTCATCGGTCCGGGACAGGCCTCGATGCCCGCGTTCGTCGATGCCGAGGTGAACGGTCGGAGTTGGGAGACGGTGCCTGGCCTGCTCGCGATCGACGGGCCGCGCACGATCCGAGGGCCCGCCAACCCACCGAAGACAGGGAACCTGGGCGGATACCCCTGGCACTTACTCACCGTCGCCGACTACATCCGCGACGATCCCACCGTCGCGCCGCGCACCCTCAACTACGTGAGCTCCCAAGGCTGCGTGTACAAGTGCCAGTTCTGCTACGAGCTGACCTACCAGCGCAAATACAGTGCGATGGAGGCCGGTGCCATGCTCGACGACCTCGCCGATCTCGCGGACCGCTACGACATCAGCGGGGTGAAGTTCTACGACGCGGACTGGTTCGTCAAGATCGGCCGCGCCACCGAGTTCTGCCGCCTCAAAGCCGAAAGGAACATAGCTCTGGCGTGGGCTGCGTCGATCAATCCGAACGACATACTCCGCTCGCGGAAACAGAAACTCGACCTGTTGCCCGCGATCGCCGACAGCGGGTGTCGCCGACTATTGATGGGCATCGAGTCCGGCTCCGACCGAGTGTTGCGGGAGGTGGTGCGCAAGGACATCAGCAGCGCGCAGGCGCTGGATGTGGCCTCCGATATCGCCGCACACGGAATTCTGGGCGCCTACACGTTCATCGTCGGGTTCCCGGACGAAACCGACGATGAGATCGAGCAGACCTACAGTCTGATCGAGCAGATCAGCGCCCTGGATCCGCGCCCGGAGACCCGGGTGCATCTGTTCGGGCCATTCCCCGGCACGCCACTGTTCGATCAGGCCCTCGAGCGCGGGTTCGCCGCACCCACCACCTTGGAGGCCTGGGCGAACTTCGACTACTACGACTCCCAGACGCCATGGACCGGCACGGAAATGGTAGCGCGGGCCCGTGCGTACACCCGCCTGGTCAAAGCTCCTGGCGCGGGCAGGTGAGCGGGATGCGCGGAATCGTCCTTCGTGAAAGCCTGCCCGGCCACAACCTGCCGCTTGAGTTGCCAGCGATCGTCGTGCGTCGGTATCCGCACCTACTCGATCGGCGCATCCCGGTGAACGTGCTCGAACTCCAGGTAACGAGCTACCGGGCCAGCGATGTCGCGTTCCGGTTGGCCAGTGTGCTTCTGCCGCAAGGCTTCTACGCGCACCTGGTCGACGAGAGGATGATGATCGTGATCTTCCCGCGGTGCGTCATACAAATTCCACGGGGCGACGAGGCCGCCGCCGATACAGCACGTCGCGTTGGCGCACTGTATGGAATCCCCGATCGGCAGATGCGCTTTCAGGAGATGTTCACCATCGACCACCCCGACTCCGAAGCAGAACCGATGCTAGACGGTGCGCCGAGCGGTCACAGCCCAGCTCCTAACCGCACGTCGGGGGAGGCCGTGGTCGACGACCGACGCGGCGACACGGCACTATCGGCCGTGTCCAGTTCTGATACTGCGAATCTGGAGCGCGGATCATGACCGCGCCGGGTTCGGCCCTGGTCGTCGGTGGCAGCGGCGTGCTGGGTGCTGAGATCGCCTTGTTGCTGCGCGACCGGGGGCACTCCGTGGTGGTCACATCCACTACCCCCGTTGACCGCAGCACGACGGCGGGAATGGAGTTGGTGCGTTTCGATGCCCGCGACGGCGACGCCACATCGCTTGCGCGGGCAATCGATTCGTTCGGTCAGCCACTGAATGTGCTCGTATATGCGGCCGGGGCATCGTCGAGCAAAGCTCGACTGGCCGAGACACCGCTTGCAGAGAGCGCGGAACTGTTCACGATCAACGCGGTGGGGCTGCTCGCCGTGTGGCGGGCGGTGTGCCCGGCGGCGCGGGCGGGCAAGGCCAGGGTGCTGGTGATCAGCTCCCAGGCGGCCGCAACATGCACTCCGCGCAACGGCCCCTACAGCGCGTCGAAGGCGGCGTTGGAGGCGTTCGCGTTGACTCTAGCCAAGGAGGAAGCCGAACACGGCGTGCGGGTAAATGTCCTGTCTCCGTCGTTGATCGCCTCACCGCAGGCCGAGCGCGTGCTCGCACTCAAAGGCGAACACGATGCCGAGAGCTATTACCGTGGCCTGCCCTGGGGGCGTGCCCTGGGCGTGGACGAGGTCGCCGAGGCCGCAGTAAATGTCGTTTGCGATGCGGCATGGCAGTACGCCTCCGGACAGATCGTGCGTTTGGCCGCCGACATCCCGCAGAGGGGAAAACGATGACGACCACCTATCTGGAATGGCTCGCCGCGATCGAGGCCGGTCCTACCGAATCCGAGGCGAGGATGCGGCTGCGGATCGTGCCCGCATCCGTGGAATTGACTGCGCTGCAGCGACTTCTAGCCGATATCGCCGATCGCCTCGCCCCGCCAGGACACGAAGGAATTTCGGCGAGCGTGCTAGTCACTGCCGCGCTGCCCGAGGCCGCCGCGGTCTATGCCGGGAACGAGGGCGAGGTCGCGTCGCTGCTGGACGCGATTGGTGGTGTGGCTTCCTCGAATCCGGACCTGCTGGTGCAGACGCTGCCGTACTGCGGTGACGAGCGGATCGACGCGGTGATCGAGAAAGCGAACACCAGCATCCAGAACATCGCCACGACAGGAGCGCCGGTGCGGGTGATTGCGGTGCATCGGGTGGCCTCACTGGATGCGTTGATCGCCGCCGAAGACTATCCAGGGGTGGCTCGGTCGCTGCGCGGAGTCGGCCGCGATACCCGGGCGGTGGCGTTGTGGGCTCGGGTAGTGGATCTCGCGTGGATGCACTGGCACGCGATCGCCGCCTGCGCGTTTCCCGGTCCGAAGGCCATAGTCACTGATCTGGATGGTGTGGTGTGGCCAGGCACCCTCGCCGAGGATGGCTCGGCTGGCCTCGACGGCGGCAACCCGCTACTCGCCAAGGCGCACCAGGTGTGGCGCGGAGTCCTCGCGGCGCGGCGCGCGGACGGGATTCTGGTAGCGGGCCTGTCGCGCAACGACTTCGAGGCGGCGCAGGCGGCACTGGACCAGCACGCAGCAGGCGTCGGGTTCGCCGGGTTGTGGGCTGCGCCCGATGTCGACAAGGCCGCCAGCGTGCCGGAGATTCTGACATTCTTCGACGGAATCGGCGCGGACACAGCGGTGTTCGTGGATGACGACCCGGCCCAGCAGGAGCGCGTGCGCACTGCCTGGCCGGATGTGCGGGTGCCCGCAGTGGCCGGGCCGCCGCTGTTGATTGGTGACCTGCTCGCCCAGCTGCCGCCCCGCGGAGTTGGCCCGGTGACAGCGTCGGACGCCGCGCGGACCGTGTTCTACACGGCCAAGGCCGCCGGTGAACTGATTCCGGAAGTGGTGTGCCTGACCGATCCCCACGATCCGCAGGTGCTTGCTCGCTTGGCCCAGCTGCATCAGCGCAGCAACCAATTCAATATGACCAGTCCTCGCCGCAGCGCCGCGGACCTGCTCGCGTTAGCTATGAAACCGGACTGGAGCGTGCTGGCCTTCGAGGTGCGCTACCACGGGACCGCGCTCGCGCCAGAGATCGTCGGGGCAGCGGAACTCGCCTACACCGACGGCCGCGCGTGTCTCGACTCCTTCCTGGCCAGCTGTCGGCTGCTGTGGGCCGGTACGCACCAGCGAATGCTGGACCTGGTCCGCGACGCGGCGCACCGGCGCGGCGTGGAGCGGATGACCGCCTTCTACCGGCCCAACGGCCGAAATGACGCCTTCGCAAAGTGGTTCGCCGACATCGGGTGGGCCGAGTCACACGGCGCAGACGGTGAGACGGCATGGTTCACCGGGCCGACCGCCACCCGCGACGGGATCGCGCCGGCTGACCTACTCACCGTCTTGACGAACTATCTCGCCGCCCGCCCGATCGCCTGCAGATCGACAGAGACGCTTGTTCGACGACGCCGCGACCGCGACGGCGCGTGGGAGGTTCGGGTGCCTGGCGCCCGCTTCACCCCCGGTTTGCCCGATCAGGACGCTGATGTGGTGCGGGCGATTTTCGGGATCGAGCCCGTCGGGGAGCGCGGACACTGCGCCGTCGATATCGCGCCGCTGTGGATCAGCGTCGCCCCGGCCACCCGCCGCCAATTCGCCTTGCTCCTTACTGATCTCGATGTTGACGCTGCCCGCGCCGGATCGCTTGCTGCGGGCGGCGGATTCACCGTCCACAACGGCTTCGGGGTGTCTTGCGATGAGCGGGCCGACGAACCGGTTGTGCTGCCGTTCGAGTGGGCGCAACACTATGCGAGCTGGGCCGGTGGCCGGCTGCCGAGCGAGGCGGAATGGGAGTACGCCGCCCGCGGAGGCGACGGACGCTGGTTCCCCTGGGGGCCAGCGTTGCCGGGGCCGCCGCGATGCTTAGAGCGCGGTTCCGCCCTGTCTACGATCGACGACGGAGATGACGGGCCATCACCGTTCGGCCTGCACGATCTGACCGGGCATGTGTGGCAGTGGTGTTCAGACACCTACCGCGGCCACCCGGTCTACCGGGGTGGAGACGTGGCCTGCAATACGTATTTCCTGCGCACCACCGTGCGACCGATGGAGCCCGCCGAGAAGTGCGGGCACCTGGTGGGCGTGCGCGTGGTACGCGACATCACCGATCACGACACAACGACACGAGCAGGAGACAACCACCGATGACCCGCCCCGTGATCAGACCCCCAGCGGTAACGCCCGAAACCGGCGTCGCGATCGTCTCCACCTCCTCACCGATCCCCGCCGACGAGCTGGACCGTGTCGTGGCCTACTTCACCGACCGCGGCCACCCGGTCACCGTCGCCCCGCACGCACGGGCGGCCACCGGCTACCTCGCCGGACATCCCGCCAACCGCGCCGCCGACCTCATGGCAGCGTTCGCCGATCCGAGCATCGGACTGATCGTGCCGGCCACCGGAGGCAAAGGCGCCGCGCAGCTGCTGGACCTGCTCGACTACGACACCATCGCCGTACACCCGAAGGTGTTCACCGCCCTGTCCGATCCCGTGGTTCTGGCCAACGCAATCACAGCCCGCACCGGGCTGGCCACCCTGCACGGCCCGACCGGGTTCGATTTCTCCCGCCCCACGATCAACCAGGCCACCGCGGAGGCGTTCTGGCGCATCGTGTCCGGGCCGGTCAAAGACGTCGAGGTGCCCGGTGTCGGCTGGCGAGTCGCACGAGGATCAGGGGTCTGCCTCGATGGGCCGGTGGTCGGGGGCCACCTGGGCACAATCCGTGCGCTGGTTGGCACACCATGGATGCCGGATACCACTGGGGCGCTGCTGATCCTGGAAGAGGTGTTCGTGCCCTGGGTCCAAGTGGACGTGGCCCTGACCCATCTGCGTCTTGCGGGGGTGTTCGACCGAATCGCGGGCCTGCTGGTCGCCGTCCCGGTCGACAGCGACCGCGAGGACGCCCCCGACACCTCCTACGACGAGCTGATCCTACGCTGCGTCGGAGGCAGTTTCCCCGTCGTCACCAACGCCGAATTCGGCCACACCTCAACAAAATTCCCGCTGCCGCTGGGCATGGCCGCCCAGCTCGACCTCACAAGCCCCCAGCCGGTGCTGCGCTACCTCGAGAACCTGGTGACCACATGAGCCCTGAAACCACCGCGATCGACCTCGATCTCGACCGGCACGTCGACTTCGCTCACGCTCTGCAAACCTACATGATCTATCCATGGGTGCGTGACGGCGACGAGTTGGTGCGCCCGATGCGCACCGGGCCCGGCGACGCCACCATCACCACCACCCGCATCCGCCAGAGCGGCCCAACCACTTTGCGCGCCACCCTCACCGGGCAAGACTTGACCGCCGAGACCATTGCGGACGTCCGCACGATGCTGTCCCGTTGCCTGCAACTGGACTATCCCTACGACGCGGTTGAAGCTCTCACCCAAGATGACCCCGTTCTCGCCGCGGCCGTCGCCCACCGAGGTCTGGGACGGGGCAAGCTCTACCCCGACATCTTCGAGGCGCTGTGCGGAGTGGTATGCGCGCAGAAATCGAACTTCAACCGGATCTACGCGATGATGCGCAACCTCGGAACGGCATTCGGCGAGCCGACCAGCGAAACCGTCGACGACACAACCATTTACGCCTTCCCGACCCCCACCCGGCTGGCCGCAGCCAGCGACGAGCAGTTGCGTGAGTGCAAGGTCGGCTACCGTGCCAAGGGCTTGGCTGCGGTCGCTTCCACCCTCGCCGAGGCCGGATACAGCTGGCACGAGTGGCGCGACCGAGGCCCAGCCGAGGTCATCCCCGAACTGCTCACCATCAAGGGCGTCGGCCCCTACACCGCCAACCTCGCGGTCAACCTGTCATTTGGCACCGGCGGCGCCGCCCACGTCGACACCTACGTCATCGATGTCATTGGTCGCCTCTACCTCGACAACCCCAACCCCGCACCCGAACGAGTCGCCGAATTCATCGACCAACGGTGGGGCGAGCTCGGCGAAACAGTCCTCGACTACCTCACCACCGACACCGACACCTGGGTCGCCGAACTCGGCACCCAGGTCGGGGTGAAATCCGGGGCCCGTGCCTGAGCCGCTGCGCGTCGCCATCGACGCCCGATACTGGCGCGCCACAATCCAAACCGGCGTCGAACGCTACATGCACCTGCTCACCGAAGCGCTCGCCGCCACCCCGACCTCAGTCGATCTCGCTGTCGTGCTGACCGAGAACCATGCGCCCGCCTACACCGCCGCCAACACCGAGCGGGACGTGCGAGTCCTGACCGTGCCGGACCGCCGCGAACACCACCTCCACCGGGTTGTGGACAATTTCGACGCTGACCTGGTGCACTACCCGTTCTCTTTGCCCGCCCGACTCCATCGGCCTTCTGTGTTCACCCTGCACGACGCCGGCCGGTACCTGTTCCCCGAGCAGATGGTCCGTGAAGTACGCGACGTGCAGAACCCTCGGCTGCTTCACATGGTCGACGACCCCATGCTCAGGGCGGTGATCACCGTCTCGGAAACATCCCGCAGCGACATTATCGGCGCGCTCGGAACCTTCGACCACACACCGCTCGAGGTGGTCCCCAATTTCGTCTGCCGGGACTTCGCCTACCGACTCCGCAGCCCGGCCCACGAGCTCGCACCGAACACACCGTTCTTATTCGGTGTCGGGGTGTACATGCCCAGCAAGAACATTCCCCGGCTCACTCGGGCTTACCGGCTCGCGCGGGCCGCGGCACCCGACCTCGTCCCGCCGCGGCTGTTGCTGGCCGGGCGCCGCGGCTGGGAACGCGGTCTGCCCTCACCACAGGACCCTGAGATCACCGTGCTCGGCCACATCGACGATGACCAACTCGCCGCGCTCTACACTGCGGCGAGCGCGTTCGTCTTCCCAACTTTGTTCGAGGGATTCGGCATCCCAGCACAAGAATCCCTCGCCGCAGGATGCCGACTGCTGTGCTCAGACCTACCCGTGCTGAGAGAAGTCACCGCAGACCTGGCCGTATTCGCCGATCCCCACGATGAGGACGCCATGGCCAAAGGCATAGTCGAGGTATGCGACACTCCGCGGCCGGACCCCGCCGCCGTGCAAGCACTGCTGCGCCGCTACAGCGCTGCGCCGGTCGGCGCACGACTGCTTGACGTCTACCACCGCGCCGCGCTCCACTCGGTCTGACCAACAACCGCACAGACCTCCGTAGGAAGCGCATGCCGCCGAACTCCCGTCACGCTCGGCACACCGCGATCGTGCACCAACTTCGCTCACGCCAGTGGGTTTCGGCGACCTCACTGGCCAACCGGTTCAATGTCACCGTTCGCACCATCTACCGCGACATCGAAGAACTGATCTCCCACGGCATCCCTATCGAATCGGTCACTGGACGCAACGGAGGCTTCCGGCTCAGCAGCGACCAGCCGCTGGACTCGCTCATCGTCGACAGCGACGACGCATTGCGCCTCTACATCCTCGGCCTGCTCGAACGCAGCCCACAGGCTCTCGCGCTCGTCGACGACGAGTCCACCGACGGCAAGGAACCATCGACATCCAACGTCACCGCATCGCGCGCGAAGTTTCTGCATCGCCTGAGTCAACGCATCTACTTCGACACCATCGATTGGTACTGGCGCGACGAGGGCTCCGGACACCTCGCGACCCTACGAGACGCGCTGCTGACCGGCACCGCCATCCAGATCACCTTGCGCGCCAAATACACCGACGAACGACAGCAACTGGTCGTCAAGCCCTACGGCATGGTGTGGAAAGGCGGGGAATGGTGGCTCGTGGCCGCGCCACCCCGCCAAGAACCACAGCGCTACCAACTGAACAACGTCGACCGGCTGACCACCACAGATCTCAAATTCTCCTACCCCGAAGACACATTCCACCTACAGAAATGGTGGCGACAGGCACTTGACGACTTCGGTCGCGGCCCAAACCGGGTGGTAATCCACGTAATGCCAGGAAGCCGCGAGGAAATGCTGCGTCTCGGACTCAAACCCGACTCGGAAGTCCACCACAACCCCGACGGCACCACCCGCATCGTGCTCTATGTCGACCGATGGCACTGGCTGATCCCTCTCGTCGCCAGTTTCGGCAGCGACGTTGTCATCGAAGAACCAGCTGAACTGCGCAATGCCGTCCGCACCCACCATGCTGACGCCGTCAAAGCCTATGACGATCACACAAGCCCACCGACCCAATTCCGATCGGACTTCCGCAACGACGACTCACGACTCCGCGCGACACGCGGCCGGACCCCTGACGGCATCGGCGAAACTAAGACATGAAGTCATTGGCCGGTCGCAAGGCGCTCGCCGAGGCACTGGCGGAGCTGAGAGCCGGTCGAGCGCTGCGCCGCTGCCTCGTTTGCCAGTCCAGACATAGCCAACGTCGGCGGATGGTTCTTAGCATCGATGCTGAAACCCGCTGCGGTACAGGCGTTTTAGGTATCTCGATGTTCAGTGCGGTCACGGCTGTGTCGCAGCACACTCCGGCTGATCTCGCGGGAGTGCGACTATGTGGGCTATGCCACTGGATTCAGGCGGCATAGGCATGAAAAGATTTGTGCCAGTGGGTTATCCGGTATTGGAGCGCTCAATCGGGGAGCGGCCAGGGCCGCCGGAATCATGGGGAGTGTGTCAGTGGTTGTCGGTGGACTCATCGCGGTCATAGTCGTTGTTGTCCTGCTGGCCCTTTCGGCCTTCGCGATGAAGCCGCGCACGCGCGATGACAGCAATGACCAGCCAGTGCAGGATCCAGCCACACGTGATGCGGATCTTCCTGGGGCGAATGGGTACCAGAGCGCTTGGCCGCACGCGCGACCGGGAGACCAGGATTCCCGGTCCTGACGCCAAATGTGCGAGGGCGTCGTGATCCCCGGCGTCGAACGACGTTGAACAGCTGGACGGGTTGTAACGCCGTCATGCATTCTGTCTTGGTCACCTATCAGGACATTCTGGCATCTAGCAGTCTCCTCTTCGAGGCTCAACTGACTGCGAGAAGCCCTGTCCGCCAATGGCATCTGCCCGTAGGCGCGGGACGGTTGCGATCAGTTCACGCAACGGAAAGAGGGTGAACTATCCGATAGAAGCGGGTAGACTATCGTGTAGAAGATGGTTGGGCCGGACACCCGACATCTTCACTGCCTCCGCCCGTGATAGATCGAAAGGGTCACTGCCCATGCCTTCATTTGCTTACAAACCGGCAGACGCTGTCAGCCACCTGAACCGGATGGCGCGGCTCGCGTCCGTTCACGCGCCTGCTCAGACACTCGTCGACCTCGAATTCCTCAAGATCATGATCCAGAACCGGATCGGGTTGCATGAGGAACTGACCTTGATGGACTGGTTCTGCGGGGCGGGGGGCAGCAGTCAAGGGGCGCACGCGGTGCCCGGGATTCGGCTGGATCGTGCCGCGAACCACTGGAAACAGGCCATCAACACCCATCAATTTAATTTCCCCGAGACCGATCACTGGCGCGGCGACATCTGCGACGCACCGGTCGACAAATGGCCGATCTGCACCATTTTCTGGGCCTCGCCAGAATGCCCTAACTGGAGCAACGCAAAGGGGAAGAAGGCCACCTACCAGCACAGCCTTCAAGGCGAGCTGTTCGACCCACTCGCCGATAACGAAACCGAGAAAGAAAAGCGCGACGCCGAGCAACGCAGCCGCGCCCTGATGGACGAGGTACCGGCCTACCTCGAGGGCGTCATCGCACGCGGCAAGCTCGTTTTGGCCGGAGTCGTTGAAAACGTCATCAACGTCCGAGCATGGGACCAATGGGATCGCTGGCTCAGACGATTCCACAACCTCGGCTACAAGACCAAAGTGATCGCGCTGAACTCCGCACATGCTCAACCAGCGCTGACTCCGCATGCCCCCCAGTCACGCGACCGGCTGTATGTGGCCTATTGGCACAAGTCCCTGGCCCGCGATCCCGACTTCGACAAATGGCTGCGTCCGGTCGCGTACTGCCCCGCCCACGGCCGGATCCAAGCGGTCCAGGTCTTCAAACGGCCCGGCAACGATATGGGCCGCTACCGCGCCCAGTACTACTACGTGTGCCCGAAGACCGACTGCGGCAACACCGTCGTCGAGCCGCCAGTGGTCCCGGCCGCCGCCTGCATCGACTGGACCGACCTGGGCACACCGCTCGGAGAGCGCACCTACAAGGGCCAGCCTGGACTCGCGCCTAAAACAATGGCGCGGATCGAGGCGGGGCTGCAGCGGTACGCGATGCCCATCGGCGAGCCGATGATCACGCCGACCGGCGGGACGTGGCGGGACTCCGCCAGCCGCATCATGACGCCGATGCCCACGCGTACTACGCGGGAGAGCGATGGTCTCGCTGTTCCCGTTCCCGCTCCGTTCTTGGCGCTGCTGCGCTCGGACCGGGCGCGCACGATCGGCATGCACAACCCCTTGGCGACAATCGTCGCCGATGGCAGCAACCACGGCCTGGTCATACCACCGCTGGTAATCCCTATGGAGGGTCGCGAAGGAAAGGACGCAGTGCCGGTGCGCGCGCCTCTGCGCACGCAAACGACCCGCCAGGAGACCGGACTGGCATTTGCTCCGTTCGTGACCGAGCTTCGTGGCGGGGCAAGCGATGCCCGCGCCATTACCGAGTCGTTGGCCACGGTCACCGCCAGCGGCAATCACCACGGAGTTACCCTCCCGCCTGGGGCGGGCCCAGAACTGCTGGACGCGATGCTCAGGGCCTTGCTGACGCCCTACTACGGCAATGGCACCGCGCGCCCGGCAAGCCAGCCGGTCGGCGCGATCCCCACCCACGACCGCTACGGGCTGGTTCAGTCCGCCAGTGACATCGATATCCTCGATGTCTTGTTCCGGATGCTCAAGCCGGAGGAGATCGCTACCGCGATGGCCTTCCTGCCCGGATATGAGGTGCTCGGCAAGAACAATAAGGTTCGGGTCCGCCAGTACGGCAACGCTGTAACCCCACCGGCCGCCGAGGTCATCCTCAACGCGCTGGTCGAAGCGATCAGCGGAACCGAGTTGGAGCGCTGGCCGATCGGATGCCCCTACCCGGAAACCTCCCCGGCAGCGGTGTAGCGGGGAGCTGGACCCGCAACAGCAATAGACGGGCGGCCGGTACACCGTCGCGCCTGCAGGGGCGCGACGGCCGGACATACCGGCCGCCCAAGCCCGCCCGTGATAGGAGCAAGGCCATCGATAGCGTAGTGAAAAACGCCTCATTGAAGCGAGCGAAAACCA
The DNA here is from genome assembly GCF_050955785.1 of Nocardia sp. CA-084685. Taxonomy (NCBI): domain Bacteria; kingdom Bacillati; phylum Actinomycetota; class Actinomycetes; order Mycobacteriales; family Nocardiaceae; genus Nocardia; species Nocardia sp. CA-084685. The sequence goes on along the minus strand of NZ_CP192095.1, from coordinate 117,902 downwards.
TTCGACCCGGCGAAGTCGCAGGCGACGTCCGCGGATCGGTAAGAATAGGGCCCGTGGGCGAGCTGGTAACGCTGCCGGAATGGGCTGAGAAGAATCAACGCAACGCGGCGTCGGTGCGTCGGTTCTGGGTGCCGCGGCCCGGGTTCCCGACACCCAAGGACGCCCAGGAACGCGTTGGGGCCGGCACACCGTTCGACCTATTCGACGAGGACGAACTCGATGCGTTCGCTTCCCGGTGGGATGCCGAGCATCGGCCGGCGCCACACCCCATGCCGGATGATCCCGACAGTTTCCGTACCCTCGGCGCCATCGCGAAATGCCTCGGCGTCGACGGCAAAACCGTTCGACAGTACCGCGACCTGTTGGACGAGCGATGTGAGCACGAAGACCGCGGGACAAATCGGCGCACCTACCGCACCCGCGACGTCGTCGACGTACTCAACAGCCGCCGTGGCGGCGGAGTCGCCCTCGACCCCCGCCGGGACCGGCGCCGAACCTCACAGGACCAGACCTGACTGGTCACCCACCGGCCGATGAGATTGACGATCGGTGTTGCGATGGGCTCGCCGCGACCGGCATCTACAGCGGGAATTGCGGTTTCCGGCAGGCGAATTCGATGATGGCCGTGTTGGGTGTCTCAATCTCCGATCATGCGAGCTGGGGAAGGGTAGATCGCTGCCACGCAAGCCCCTGTCGCCACTGCTGGCGGGCTGTGGGCGCGGAAACATCGATCGCTCGCCCTGGCAGCGCCGCAGTGATCTCGTCCAGGATCCGCCGATAGCTGGCCGCGGTCGCACTTCGGCCACAGTCGACGATCGCCGCCAAGTCGGCATCGAGCTGGCGGTGGAACTGCGCGATTTCAGCACCCGAAACCGCCGCAATACTGAGCCACTCGACCAACGTTCGCGCCGCCGCGCTCGGCCCCACCCTCCGTTGATGGTCTGCTGTGATCCGGGCTGCCAACGCCACAAACCGGCCCACAGTGAATACCGGATCTGATTGTGGGCACTGGGTTTCACCCACACGCACCATGTCGTCCTCCCGCTGATCCCAAAAGTGTTGACAGTCAGCATTTCACATTGGGAACAGTGTGCGGGCAAGCATCCTGAAACCTGGAATAGACAGTGGCCAAACAGCTTTCACGAACCAAATGAAATCCTGGGCAGCACACCGACTTCCGGATGCTGCACAAACTCGGCTAGCGGCAACTCCAGGATGAAACGCTGCTGGCATCGGCGGGTGTCGAAGACCGCGGCAGGCGCAGTCTTCCAGGGAAGTTCGCAACTGGGAACCGAACACACCCGAACCTGCGGTCTGCGTACTCGTCCGAGGCCAGCGAACTCCTCAAGAGGCGGCTTGCTGGCACTCGCTACTTCCGGACACGGCTAGGCCGCGCGACCTACCAGTTTTCGTGTCGTCCGGAGAATGCATGCGCCAGCCCCGCGGTCCCGCGCTCAGCGGCACGTTCGTATTCCACGAAGGCCTGGGCCAGGGCATGGTTCATACCCGCGACGTACGTATCAGCGCGGCCGGACATATCACTGGAGTTCTTGAACTCGTGCCGGATGTCGGTGGGGCGAAGATCGGTTTCGGAAACGACAACGTCGGTGTGAGTGCGAGTGCGGATGCGGGTCGTCACGCCCACCGTGAACAGCTGGCCGCGCTCGGTGAGCACGACCCGACTGTATTTGCGAGTGCTGGGCAGTGCCCAGCAGCGCATTTCGTCGATAGCGACATAGATCCCAGCATTGTCGCCCTCGCCGATGATGCGCGTACCGCGATCGAACAGCTTGCGCGGTCGCACCACCACCAGCCTCAGGCCACCGGCCAGGCCTGAGAACTTCTCGGTAGCCTCACGAACCAGAGCTGCCGCTTGCCTGTCCGCCTCGGCCTCAGCGGCGCGGGCCGAACTAGCCGCCTGATCACTTCGCCTCACGCGCTCGCGCTCACGGTCGATCGATTCGTCGAAATTCCCCATGACCAGCAGCGTATCCCCGAATCCGCAGGGCCAGCGAAGAATTCGACTCCGGGTGGAGAGGATTCGGCGCGAAACCCCAGTTCAGCGCTCTGTCGGGCGGAGCCGCACCACCGACATCTCAGCTGTGGCTTGCCGTCAGAAAGTCAGAAGAAGCCCTTCCTGCCGCGGTGTCGGTGTCGGCCTGGCCGTCGTCCACAGCGAAAATAGAGGCCGCCGAAGCTGATGCCAATGAACCCCCCATCGAGCACTTGATCGACCACCCGTGTACCAGAGGCTCGGTATCTCTTGTGCGGGTGCCAGGGTGGTGGACATGCTGGGCGTATGCGGGTCCGCGATATAGAGATCGGGGGCACGTACCTCGTGTTCGTGCCGTACCGGCTGCCGACGAGCCGCTACCCGAACCGTGCCCAGCCTGGCACGCCGGAGTGGTCGTGGTGGTGGATGACGGGCTGCCGGTTCCGACTGACTGTGACCGCGCTCGACACCGCTGGCGATACACCGATGGTCGAGGGGCTGCGAGTTACCGAGAGTTCGCGGGCCGAGATAGAGCTCACCGATGAGCAAGTCGCCGCGCTGGGGCTGCCCTACGGCCGGTATCGCGTGCGCGGCCAGATCGTCGACGATACGGATTGGCCTGTCGCGCTTCCAGAACTGCGACCGCTGCGGATCCCGGTCCGCTGGCTTCGACCCACCGGCGGACCACCACCCCGGACTCACGTAGACCTCGACGCGCTCGGCCCGTGGGGCTTCTGATTCTGAACCGCGCGGGTTCGATCGCGTGAAGAGTTCCGTCTAGCGACTGACGCGCGATGCCCCCAAAACGTCGCAGAAATGTCGGTACTGGCTTGCCACCACTGACATTCTCAAGCGCACCCACAGGGCTTACCACTACCGTCGGCAAGACAGTCTCCGCCGGTCAGCGCCCTACTCTTGACGAACCGTTGGCGTCTTGTGTAGCCGGGGTCTTAGGCCCGCATCTGCGCGATCGCGGTGCCCGCGACGACGATTGAGCCGCCGGTGTCGGTGGCCACGGCGATACTGGTCGAAGCCGATCAAATGATGAAGGGGGTCGATTCGCCGATGCCGAAATCGAAAGGGCGCAAACCGAAACCCGCCAGCCGGGCGGTCAAAAAGCCGAGCCTTGGCCGCAACGGGTACGACCCGGGCCAGTTGGGAATCCCACCACAGCTCATCGCGAATATGCTCGCCGCCGCTCCGCCGGATCAACTGGTGGAGATGCTGCCGCCGATGCTGTGGCTGCATCACTCCGCCGGCGTCCAGGCCAACATGTGCGTCTCGGCCGCGCTCACATTGGCCAACGCCTACGAGTTGATCGGAATCCAGGCTCGGCCTACCGCGGTCGAGCTGATCATCTCCCACCGGACCCGGGGCGAGCTGACCCGCTACGGCGGCGGTGGCGCATCCTGGGACGGCGACAGCTTCAACGGGCACTGCGTTCTCTGGCTGCCCGGCTCCGGACGCTGGATCGACGCCACCGTGATGCAGTACCCGGAGGTCCGCGCATCGATGCCGTTGCCCGTGGTAGGGCGTATGGCGGGCTCGGTCGGCGGCAGCGCCGCTTCGAGGTCGGCCCTGGCCGAGGGCAGGCTCACCCCGGGCATCCACATGGCCGTGCCCCGTGAGGAACTGACGCTGGACTACACCGTCATCGAGGGCTCCGAGGTGATCATCACCGGCGCACACGCCATCGCCTCCGACATTGCACAGCGATTCCGCGGCGGCGGGATCAATCTCGTCTCCGCGGCGTTGGAGTGGTGGCGCAAACCGGGCATCGTCGAACGCGTCCGCGACGCACCCTACCCGCGACTGCACGCTTTGCTCGCCGCGATCGGCGACGCGCCCGTGCACCGCGACGCCGACGACGACTGGTTCTTCGAGACCACACCCGGAACCCACGTCCGGGTCGATGAAATGCTCACCACCACATAGCGGACGGTTTGTCGGTGCTGACGGCAACTTTCTCCTGGTGAGGTCGAACTCCATAGCGTGACTTTTCTCGCGGAGTCCGGACCCCATCGTCGTGCCAGTCCGCTTCGCGGTAGAGGGCGTCGAACTTCGCGCGGATCAGCCCCGCCTTGAGCGCACGGACGAGCACCGCGGCTGTAGCGGGAGGCGGACTCGAGCCGCCGCGCCATCGAATCCTCGTCCCGGGATTCAGGCCAGCACGGTGGCGGCTAGAGCCTTGTCGAGCTCACGCAGAACGGCCGATCCGGGCGCGACGTGGTCGATGTTGTCGCGGGCGGTCCGGATTTCGGCGGTGAACGGCGGAGAGGGGCAGTCAGCGGCGAGTTCGCACGCGCGGGTGAGGGTTTCGGCGGCGGCGTCGATATGCCCGAGGACGGTATGGGCGTTGGCGAGGTTGATCATCGCGTAGCCGCGAATCATGGCGAATTCGTCGTCGACCAGGGCGACGGCTTGTTCGGCGGCCGTGGTCGCGGCCGCGCCATCACCGAGCTTGAGCAAACAGCCCGCCCGCATCGAGGCGTTCAATCCCGGGTCGTAGAAGTAGGCGTGCGTGGAGGGGCCACTGGCGGTGTCGGTCAGGGCCTGCGAGCGATCGAGCAGGGACCGGCATTCGCTGTCTTCACCGAGGTTGGCGTATGCCTCGGCGGCCATGTCCGCGCAGTACGCACCGAGGTAGTGGTCGGGCCTTTTGGTCGCCCAATTCATCGCCGCGACAGCGTGATCGATGCCGACGCGGGGCTGACCGTTGGTGGTTTCCAGCCACGACATGCTGCACAGGACGACGGCGGCGAGGTCGGTGTCCCCGGCCTGGTGCGCGGCGCGGCGGGCCTGCTCGTAGTAGTCCGCGGCGGTGTCGGTGTTCCCGGTGTCGTGGGCAATCCATCCGAGCCCGCGCGTCAATGCTCCGCGCGCCGAGAGCAAACGGGACATCAGGTGCTCCGGGCAGCTGGGCAGCAGTTTGTCGACCAGGCCGAGTTGGGCGCGCATGGTGTGCCAGGCGATATTGGCGCCGTAGCTTTCGTACTGGCGAAACGCACGAGCGACGATCTCGGTGATGTCCTGCACCGAGCGGGCATCCACGCGCCTCCGGATCCCGGAGTCGAAGCGGTCCAAGGAATCCGGGGCCAGTCCGTACACGGCCGCGGCCACCGGCAGGCCTGCCGCGCCGCCGAACAGCCACAACAACTCACGCCTATTCATCGCCACCCACTCGGACCATTGTGCCGGATCCGTGGGTGAGACAAGCGCTGATGGCAGCGATTGATTTGCCGGGACGACGCTGACCGGAGGGGCCGGTGCGGACTCCTCGAGTGCCTGGGCGAAGCGTTGCCGTTGTTCCTCGTCGAGACGCCGCAACTGGGTGTCCATCGCGGCCGCGTATTCGCCCTCCAATTCCGCAGCACGGCCCCGGCGTTCCCATTTCGTGACGACGTCCTCGCTGTAGCCGAGCAGTTCGGCGAGTTCCTTCTGGGTGCAACGTAGGGCGACCGTGCGCATCAGCTTGATGGTCGCGCCGGTCCAGATAGTCACCACGATCATCGGCTTCATCCCCCGAGAGCCCTCGTGTGCAGGTGGGTGTGTCGGTCAGCGTACGGCGACCGTGCGGGCGATGTCGGTGGTTTGGGCTCCTCGACAGGGTGAGGCTTGAGGCGTGTATCCGGCGCCGGGCTGATGCCTCACCCACATCCCCTTCCTTTCGAGGCACACCAGCCCGCGCAGTGAGCCACACGGCCGGTGGCGAAAGCCCCCGGCGCCGGATACCGGCACCCGTTCACACTCACGCCCTCGAAAGGCCGGTAGTTAATGCCCATGTTGCCCCTGCATGACCACCCCATCGTCGCCACCGCCCTGCGGTTGGCCCGCACCTGGTACGACGGCCACTCCTCCGCCACCGGCACCACAGCCCTCGCGCATGCGGTGGCGGTGGCCAACACGATCAGCGCGCACGCCCCGGGGTCCGGGCCGGAACTGATCGCGGCGGCGCTGCTGCACCGCGCCCGTGAGCTCGCACCACCGGTCGGTACTGGCGATCTCGCCACGATGCTCACCGACTGCTGCTCGGCGGAGGTCGCGCAGCTGGTGACCGCGACTGAACCGAAAGGTGCTGACGCATTGCTGGTTTCGTCTGCCAACACCACAGTGACCCTCACCGCCGCGCTGGATGCCGCCGCCGCCAGCGGCGACGAAGCCACCTACTGGTCGACTCATCCTCACCTGTCAGCGCTGGTCGGGTCGGCCCGCGCCCTGCACACCACCGGCACAGGGCAACTGCCGGACACCCTCGCCGAACTGCTCGACGCGATGATCACCCGCGCGGAAGCGATCGGAACTCACAACCGTTCCACCACAACCGAATCGGAGGAAACGCCATGTCGGCAATACTGACCAGACGGGCAATGATCGGGATCTCGGGCATGCTGGCCGCGCTCGTCGTGGCTGCAGGCCCCGCGGGCGCGGTCACGGTTCAGCAGTGTGAGCAGGCCGGGAGCATGGTGATCCGCTGTGCCGAGCAACCGGTCACCAACAAAGACAAAGTTGTCAGCCCGGCACCAGGCAAGACGATCCGACTGTGGTGCGTCGGAACGACGTTCTACACCATGCCCGACGGGACGCCGATGGAAGTGTTCGACACTGGCTGCAATTCCAAGTACGGCCGGTAGCGTGGACGACCATGACACCCCTTGTGTCAACCTCGAGATCGAAGTCAGGCTGCGGCCTGTTGTTCGACCCGCTCGCGGGCACCGCCGTGCAGGGTCGGATCGTAGGTCGTACCGTTTTGCCAGCAGCGCCATATGACCCGGATCCAGGCTCGGGCCAGGATGCGGGTGGCGTGGGGGTGGTCTTTGCCCGAGGCGCGGGCGCGGTTGTAGATGTCGGCGGCCCAGGGGCTGGAGAAGCGGCTGTTCGCCGCGAAGGTCGTGATCGCCTGGCGCAGGCGTTTGTTGCAGGCCCAGCGGAACGACACTCCGCGTTGTTTGCCGGATGCTTTGGTGACCGGGGTGATTCCGGCCAGCGCGGCGATCGCGTCGGGGTGGTCGAATACCTCGCGGGCGTCGCCCCATTCGGCCAGGATCTGCGCGGCGTTGATCGTGCCGGCGCGGGGGAAGGAGCGGAACACCTCGCCGTCGGGGTGGGTGTCCATCTTCTCGGTGATGGAGCGTTCCAGGGTCTTGATCGCGGTGTTGAGCGCACTCAGCACGCTGACCTGGGCCAGCACCGCATCACGCACGCCCTCGGTGAGAGCGGGGTCGCTGGTGCCGGTCGGGGCCGAGCGCAGCCGGGCCAGCAGCACGGCGGCGGGTTTCTTGCCCGAGTAGCCCTGCTCGGTGCAGAACGCGGCGATCCGCTTCTCGGTCAGCGACGCCGCGGCCGCGGCGGTGGGGTATCTGGTCAGGAACGCCAGTGCGATAGCGGATTCGATGTTGGCGAAGATGGCTTTGGCTCCGGGCCAGTGCGCGTCGAGCAGGGCGGCGAGCTGGTTGGTCGCGGCCACCCTGGCCGCCACCAGGTCGCCGCGGGTGCGGGTCACGGTCCGAATTGCCTTGGTGTGACCAGACATCGGTGCGGCCGGGCGCAGTCGGTGGATACGCACACGCAGGTAATCGGCGATCACCTCGGCGTCACCGGGGTCGGACTTCGCGCCGGAGAGGACCTCGGACTCGCGCCAGGTCTTGATCGCGGTCGGTTTCACTGGCATTACCGGGTGCCCGGCCTCGAGCAAGGCGTCGACCAGTCGCCCGTCCGGGCGCTCGATCGCCACCGGCACCTGCTCGGCGTGGCCGAGCTTGCCCAACCGGGTTGCCAGCCGGATGAACCCGGCCTTTGTGTGCTCGATCGTGAACGCGGCGATCTTTCGTCCGGTCTGGTCCAGCACACACACGGCGTGTTCGGTTGCGGCCCAGTCGATTCCGACGAAGAACAACGGTCCGTCTTGCTGCGACAACTACGTCGCCTTCCTGTTCGAAACCCGAGGCAGGGACCAGGCGGAGGCGAGGAAACCGACAGCGGAGTGGTCACTAACCGGCGCTCTGCGGCGCGTCCCTTTGTCATCGCTTCACGGTTTCGGGGAAGCCGGGGGCGGCAGTGTCATGGAGGCCCTCGAAGGGCGATCACCACGGGCCGTCACCCCGGCTTCCGCCTGGTTCCTACCACACACGCCGTATTGGCGTCTGCAAGAAAGAGGGTCCACTAGTGACCACCACCGAACGCGATGAAACCTCGGTGACCGTGACCAGCGTCGCGCCCGCGCTGATCGGCGCGCTACATCGCGCCGCCAAGCGGGTCACCGACCGCGGCGATACCTGCATTGGCACCGAAGACCTGCTGTTGGCGATCCTTGAGGCCGGTCCGCTCTCGGCACTGGAAGTGTGGTGGCCGCGCGAGGGCACACCACCGATCCAGCGCGGGATGATCAACGATTTCGACCCGAGCGCACCACAACGGGCGCTGACATTCGACGAGTTGAAGACCCTTGTCGCGCAGATAATCCCGACACCGAACAATGATGAGCACGGGCCGTCGCGACCGGTCACGGTCAACTACGAATTGTCCGGACCCAAATGCCGAGCAATTCCGGACGGCGATCGAACGGCAGCGCTGACCGGACAACCACGCAGGGCCCAGCCCTAAAAGGGCTGGACCTGCGGTGTTTCGACCACCGTCCGAGATACGGACTCAGGACCCCAGCCTCAACGGCGAGACTGCCACGAGGCACCAACAGCAAATGAGGAGTCCCGGGCTGGAACTCGTCGCGGCAGAGCCGTGGCGCCGCAGCCGCCTCCAGCAGGCGCTGTGTAGTTGCGGAACCCGAAGCTTCCGAACCCACCTCGAGCCCACCCCGACGTCGCCGAGGGTGTTGGCGTGGACCAGTACGCCTGGGCGCGGCTGATTCCGAGCTCAGCGTGGGCGAGTCGGCCCACGAGGTGTAAGTGAGCGCCGGCCGCACCCGGGCACGGTGCGCCCGGCGGACCTGTTCAGCAAGAACGGCACCCGCTCGCTGTACATCTGCGTTCATGTCCCGCAGGTCACTGGTCAGGGTTCGCGCCTGCGCCACATCGACCGGCGGCAGCAGCTCGGGCAGGCCGCCGCTTGTTTCCTCGGCCAACCAAGAAGGCGGGTGCCTTCTCAAAAGGTGTGGGCGACTGTTCTTTCTGGGCTGGCCGTCTTCGTGGCCGCCTCGAACTTCTTCTAAACGCAGTGGCGAACCGATCGGCGAGGAACCGAAAAATGGCGACGTGAGGAGCCGCTCAAGCTGACCAGCTCGTTGCTGCAGCTCTCGCAACGTCGTCAGGGGCATCTCAATGCCGAGTTCGACCATTGGACGACGGGGATCGGTGGAGGAGCGCGGCGGCCGAGCGATTTCGACTCATTCGAACTGACACGGCAAATGCAGTTGGTAGTCCAACAGATCCGACTCCTCGACGACGACTTGACCGACGCCGCTGGCGTGGTGCGGGAACTGCACTCCGCCGCTGAGCGCGATTATCAGCCGCACGACAACCCGCCCGACGACATCGGCCAACTGATTGTCGATTCGCCCACGCTCGAGGGCCGACATTCCGCTGTGGTCGAGTGCTTTCGACACGTTACCGGCGCGCGGCGGCGAGGGATGCCGCTGCCGAGACGTCGCGATCGTTCCTGATCGATCGCGCGCACGTTCTGTCGAATGCGTGTTTGCCGCCGCCATCACCTCTGAGTGATAGGCGTTTCGGCCCGTCGGTCGGCCATGCGGACCAGGCACGGGATCCTGCTGGGCTGGCCGGTGATCGGGTTAGAGCAGGCATCGAAGGGTTCGGCCTTGCATCGTGGGCAGGTGCGGGTGATGGCGGCCTCGATTTCGTAGGCAGCCAGGACTGGGTGGGCGGGGGAGTAGTGGTTTGCGTATCCAGCTTGGCTATTCAGCTGGTGGAGCCGAGGCATCACGCCTGGTGACGCTACGAGCGCGACAGTGCGTCAACGGCCCCGTTCCACACGCTTGGTGTGGAAGTGGATCGGCGTTGAGCCGCGAGACAACAGAGGTGATCTCGCCGCGGCTACGGCTGCCAATGGCGCGGCCGTTATGGTCGCATCGGCGGGAGGCTCACCGCCGATGGCGGGGCATGCGAGTGGTTCGCGCCACGAACGATCGATGAATCGGATTTGTCGGATAGCGTACTGGTGCAATCGTTTTCGGCTCTGACTGGAGGAAGAATTCATGCCGGCGAACCCGCATATCGTGCAACTGTCGATGCGACTACGGACCGAAGACGGCGCGGCGGTGACCTACGGCGACGCGCTCGCTCATGTGCGTCAGTTTCGAAGACCGGACGAATCAGACGATGACGCCGCCGTCCGCCTACTCGAGCTGATCGCGCAAACCGACCGTGACGGCCGCGCGTGATCCGAGTTCGCCGGGACAGGCCCGATAGCACGCGAAAGCCCTTGCCGCGCATCACTGAGCGATGTGGAAGAGTATCGCTTCGAACTGTTGATGCGAAAGGGGACGCTATGAGTTCAACAGATCCGGTCGGTGACCTAGCCGCGGCCGCCGAACCCGTCTACGAACAGATCGAAGGGACCTGGGCGTTCCATGAGGCTCGCATCCAGGCCATGGGCCTCAACGACCAAGTGGTCGACGCCACCGAAGGCCTTCCAATCCAACTACCCACAGGCATCGACAGCCAAACAGCCCAGACGGCAATCAGCAGCATCGTCACTGCCGCAGTGGCCCGCTTGTGGAACGGCCGCACAATCTCCGTAGCCCACCCTGGAATGGCCAAGGACGCAGTCGACCTCGACGAAGTTCTGCCCACTACTCTGTTCGACCGGCTGCCAGCCACCAACCCGCTGATCGTGTTTTCTCGCCCCCCGAAGGTCGCGCTCCCACGCAGTGGGTCTGGACTGCTGCTCGGGTTCTTTGTCCACGGCCTCGACGGCGACAACCTCACCCTCACATCCACCGCCACCCCCGACACCGAACTCGGACTGCTGTTCGCTGTCGCCGTACTCGATCCCCACGGTGGGCACCTCATCGAGGTCGATGATTACGGAGAACGCAACGCCATTGACCTGATCCGAGGGATCGTTCCGCGAACAGCTCCCCAATTCACCGTGGAGCAGGCTGTGTCGCTGACCCTGGCCCGACTCGACGACCACGGCGACCTGATCTGGCAGCCAGCAAGCCTTCACCAGTGCCTGCGCGACCTATTGCAGGCAGCAGTCGGTGTCTACCTCGAAGTTCTCGATCCCGAAATCGAACGAGCGCAGCGCCATTCCGACGCCGGCTCGGTGCTCACGTTCGCCGACCACATCAACCGACAACAGGAGCCAGAGCGGGGCACCTACACCGGCCCGTGTACCGGTCACGGCTGAGGCCTCTCACATGCCATGGCCCGCGCCGGCAGCAGAAACGGCCACCTCCGCGGTGTTAGTCGGATTGATCGGGTGGTGGTCGGCCGTCGCGACGGTGTCGCGGGTGGGCAGGGTGGGGCAGTAGCGTGTTGCCGCGACTGCTTCCAGCCCGGTGAGTTCGGGTGCGGGCGCGGCGAGTTCGCCGATCTCTGTGAGGATTTCGGCAACGACCTGATCTTTGCGCAGCCCAGCGAGGGTTTCGAACGCCTGTTGAAGGATCTCGCGATCGCCGTCGTACCCGATTTCTGTGGGTGCCGTGATGTGAATGTCGGGGTGATCGCGGTGCTTCCACACCGGAGCACCTCTCGACGTCGCCGTCGGCGACCAGCCAGTGTTGGTGAGATAGCGCGCCAAACCCGTCGGGTCGATGTCGTGGGCAACATCGATATTTGCGGGGCGCACAGGCTGGTTCAACTCGGAATCGGGTAGGGGCGCATCGACTCCCAGGCCTGCGCGGAGGTCCGCGCCGATGGCCGTAACGGTGTCGCGGATCCGCCACCGTGTGTGAGCACCGGTCTCGTCGGTGACCATCGCCCACGGGTTGACACGCTGCCCGTCCGCGATCGCTGCGACCGTGTGCTCCAAACGGAGACGCTCGTCGGCATCGAAGGCGCTGCTGGTGTGGCGGGCGGTGTTGAGTACATCGCCGATGAGCGCCTGCACGTGACGGTGGGTGTGCGGCACCGCTGCTATAACGTCCAGCACGTCCGCGACCTCGGCGCGAGTGAGGGTGCGCGCGGAGTCGAGGTTGGTGATGCGCCCCGGAGCCAGCCGCGGGGCCGCGACGAACCGGCCATCTGCGTTGAGCAGCCGAGCCCCGGCACCGTTCACCTCACTCATCATCTCGAGCGGGCCACGCGCATGCGACCACTGATCGAAGACGTTGAGCGGGTTGTCGGACACCAGCGCTGTCCATGCACTGCGGGCACCGATGGCATCGAGCCGGTCACCCCAGGCCAGCGCGGCAACAACCAGTTCGAGACGGTCGCATTCACTGAGGCTCACAAGCTCGGTGCAGCGAGCCGTGACCACCAGCGGACCGGCGAGTTCGTCGAACATTGTGCCTGGAGGCGCCATTCGCGTCATGTATGCCAAACGATCCAGGAACGCACGCATCTGATCACGCGAACGCAGCGGCTCCTGCCGCGAAAAGCTGCCCGCGACAGGGGAAGCCAACGGATCGTCACCGACGACTGATCCGGGGTCACGGACAGATCCATCGCGGAGCATCCGGCCACGCCGCAGGTCGTGGTCCTGTGCTGTCACGGCCATCGCTGCGACTATGTCGCGGCGCAGCAGGTCGAATTCGACCGAGTCGGTCAACGCTGACCGCACCCGTGACGGCGATAGAGTCACCACCTGCTGGGTCAGCGCCGCCAGGATCCGCTGCCCACGGTAGGCATCTCCCGCGCTCACAAGATCGGATTCCAAGGTCGCTGCAATGGAACCCGACAACATGACAACCTGCGATGCCCACACGATGTGGTTGTCCTGCCCGGCGCCCGGCCTGGGCAGGGTGTCCAGGTGCGTAGCCAACGAGCCGAAGGTTGTGAGCAGCTTCGCGGGTGAGGACAGTGGCTGCTGATCGGCCGCGGGGACCTTCCGCAGCCATGGCATGTCGGCGAATCCGTCGGCAGGACTGAGGCGGGCGACCCACTCGCCGGTGTCCGCACCGCGAGCGTGGGCGTTAGCCCACACACCAAATGCTGTGGCGTCCAGGACTCGCGCCACCAGTTCGCTGTGGTCACCGACCCCGAGCAAGTCGTTGAGGACCTCCTCGCCGCGGTGGCGCTCGCTCTGATCGAAGGCACCGGGCTCCGACAGCGCGGTGCGCAGCACAGCCACCGCATCGGCTACTTCTGGTGAATCCATCACGGCCACCACATCAGCTGCGGCGAGGTATGTCTGCAGATCGATCAGCGCGTCGATGGCATGCTTGCGTACGAACCGCGTATACAGCCAGCCCTCCCAGTCGAGACTGTCGATGCGTTCGCCGAGGACATCGCCTTCGAGATCGTGAGCCCCGTCGTTGTCGATCTCAGGCTGTGTGTTGTCCGAACGATAGGGCGGCATCAGCTGATATGCCGGTCTCAGCTGCCCGTCGCGGTCGAGCCGCCACAGTCGGTCGACAATCAGCATCGCGTGCTCTGCGGCACTGCGCAGGGCTTCGCACCACACGACTGCTTGTGATTGATGATCGGTCGCGAGGGGGGCAGCAAGGTAGTCATCGACTGCCAGGCATACGGCGGCCGGATCCACATCGTCGTTGACGAGGCTGGTCACGCCCTCGCGCACGGCTGTGCTGAGCGCGCGGGGATCGCTGGTCGTGTGGTTCGCGGTCCACAGCATCCGCGCGGTCTCTTCGGCGTTCTCGTCGGTGATGAGATCGAAGTGGACAGCGGCAGCGACCAAGGTGGTGGTGAGTTGAACTGCGTTGACATCGGCGGCCAATGGATGCCTCCTGGCTCAGTACGAAGGTCGGCGACAACGTGCGCCGTGTCGCTGACGGTATGAGCGCTAGAGGTGTTCTGAGCTGCACGTTCACACGCCGTGGGGGCACACCAGCTGTGTGGGTTTGCGCCCTGTGTGACTCGTGCGAGCTTCTTGCGACGCTGACCGATCGCCCCGGAGTGGCTACACACTGGTCGGCTTGACCCGCTCTGCCTGACGTAAAAGCCGCTGCACGCGGCGGCGAGGTCCAGGGCGGCCATAAATGATCTGGAGCTGGATCCGCAGACGCGCGGCATCCCAGCGCGCAGCGACGGTGCTCGGGCTGGGCCAGATAGGGAGGACCTTCGCGAGTTCATCCATGCAGGATTCGACGTGGGCGGGTGCGGTGTGGTTCCTCATGGCGATCGTGATGTCCGCTGCTGTCACCCTGTTGGGGATTGCTGCTGTTGGGATGCTTTCTGCGACAGAGGAATCGGCGGCGCACTGCAGGTGGAGCACCTCCGGCAGGCCACCATGTTGTGTGACCTGCCGGAGGCAGTGAACGTTAGCTTGCGGCGGCATATGCCAGCGCAAGCGGCGCGATGGTGTAGGCGGCTCTCACGGGGTAGCTGTTCTCTACCACGGAGACCAATTCGGTCCAGGCGTCGCTCATTTGGGCAAGCCACTGCTGCACCGTGGGGGCTGCTTCGGGCTCGATGCGCAGCCGGTTCTGCACGAAGACCACGGTTTCGGCGATCTTGTCGATGGTCGCTCCCACAGTCCGGGCGCTGTGGACCTCCACAGGCACGCGACCATTGATGTCGCTGACGAGCTCGGCACGACGACTGTTGAACTGCACCGTGTCGCAACTGGTTTCACGGTCGCGGTGCAGCTGTGCCAACCTACGACCTGCCCGGACTATCGGATGATCGTGGCCGCTCGGTGCGGTGGTGTTCTCCCAGAGTGCAGACAGCAGATCGGTCCAGTCCGGTAGCGCCGGTCGAAGCTCGGGCACGATAGTCATCGAGGCTCTCCTAAAGTGAGATCTGTTTGGTGTGAATGGAGTTCGCTGAGGGACGAGGGGTTCGTCGTATGCCTTGCCGCAGCGTTCGCGCGGCGGGGCAGCACAATTTCGGTCGACCACCTCGAGTGGCTGGCGTGCCGCTGGGCGATGGCGGCATGACTGCGTTCTGCAGCGAGGTCACATCGCGGCGACCTGAAGCAGATTGTGCGGTCATACCGGAATGCTCCCGCAGGTCGCAGTGCCTTCTTGCGCCCATCGAGTCCGACTTAGTGCCGTCGAGTGCCATTTAGTGCCATTTTGCTAGGGTTGGTTGACCAACACGCCATTCATGCTGCGGGAAGGGCGGTCTCGCCGGTGTCGGAATCCATCGCGCTCAAAACTCTTCTGCAAGAAAACCATCAGAACGAGTACTCCGATTTCGTCATCGCATACAAGCGCCACGCCACCGGTCTGGGGATGCAGGGCACAGAAGCCGCGCCTCCGAGCCGCACCCAATATCACCGATGGCTTCGAGGGGAGGGCGGACTGCCACGATCACGCTTCTGTCGCGTGCTGACCAGCATGTTTCCAGGATGGACGGTCGAGGAACTGTTCTCGCCTGTGGATAACGTGGCCGGCCATCTCAAACAGCGCACCCACAACGAATTCGGCGACAGCCGCTTCGCTGGCGCCGTCGCCAACGCAATGGCCATCCGCGACATCAACGTGACCGGGTGGGGAAGACCGCGACTGCCGCCCGCGGATTCCATGCCGAACACCCCGCCGATGCCTGTCACGGCGAGCGGCCTCGGTGACGCTGACCTGCCCGAGCACACACGACTGATCGGGAAGAAGCTGGCGGCATTGTCAAAAGTGCTGCGCCTGGACAACATTGAGACCGTGCAACTGGCTGGTCTTGTCGGCAACGTCGTCGAACTTGAGCACCGGATCGAGATCGACGTCGACAAGACCGGTCGCGCTCGCCTGACCTACACCCACGACATGTTCAACATGTCCAACGCCCCACTGACCCGGGTCGCGCGCCAATTGTGGTTCGAACACACCGACCCCGGCGGGCTACGCATCGAACCGCTGCGCCGCGATCACCGCCAGGTCACCATCGACCGGACCCACGACACAGGCACCCTGGCCAAGTTCTCATGCCAACTCTCGCCCGCAATCGAGCCAGGCGAGACAGGAACACTCAGCTACACCTGCATCGGCGGCCGGTTCGTCGACCATTTGTACTGGCGCCAAGATATCGTCCGGTTCACACGGGCATTCACGATGCGTCTGCGCCAGGCCGGTGGCTACCGGCTGGTCACCTGTTCCGGGGAGGAAGTCAAACCCAGCGGCGCGCAGGTCGGGGCGACCGAAGACTTATTGTGGGATTACAGCGGCGACGATGATGTTGAAATCACGTTGACCCGCGACTATTTACAGCCCACCCAGTCCGTGACCTTACGTTGGGAGTTCGACCGTGGTTTGGAGCCTGCCCCAGACGATGACAACGCGTGATGCCGCTGAAACCGTCCTGCGGGCATGGAACCGCTACGAAATCGACCGTGGTGCCCCACCGATCATCGACTACGACTGCTACCCGAGCTCCGAGGAAATCCCCGCTCTGCCCAACCGGCTCGACGCTCTGCGTCAGCTGACCGCCCTCAAGGAATCCGCAACCGCGGCCGGGGACATCGCACTGGCCACCCGCCTCGATGCCCACATCGCCTACTGCAGCGCTCTGCTGGGGGAACGCGAATCCCTCGAATGGTATGTCTCGCGCACCCAGGGGTCGGTGCCGACAGGCTGGAGCGAGGAGTACCTGACCGCTCGCCGGGACCTGGCGATCGACATGATGGATCGAGTCGGCGTCGGATGGGGCCCCGACACCGCCGATGACCTCGCCGCGGCCGAAGGCATCCTCAGCCCCGACGAACTGGCCGGCGCGATCCGTGACGCCGCCGCCGAGTACGAACCGGCTGTCCGTGAGGCCACCGGCACCACAGCGCCCTACGAACTCGACATCCTCACCGTCGACGAAGACGCCTACTGGAGCTACTGGCTCGATGGTGTCGGCCGACGAGCCAGGCTGCGAATGAACCGGCGCCGCGCCCGCTACACCAAGGTCGCCACTCGACAATTCGCGCTGCACGAAATCCTCGGCCACGCATTGCAATTCGCGAGCATCGCCGACCGTTGCGCAACCGAGGACGTTCCGTGGATCAGGCTGTTCTCGGTGCACACACCCAGCCAGACCCTGTTCGAAGGCCTCGCCCAAGCGCTGCCATTGTTCGTCGCAGCTGACGACGAGCAGCTCATCGCGCGCGTGCGGCTCGATCACTATCAGCAACTGGTGCGTGCCAAGCTGCACATCGCACTCGCCGCAGAGGTCCCGATCCTCGAAATCGCCGACCAGGCCCGCCGCTGGGTCCCGTTCTGGACCGACACCCAGATCTCGGACCTGATGACCGATCGCAGCGCGGATGTCCTTCTGCGCTCCTACCTGTGGTCCTACCCGGCGGGCTGTGACTGGTTCGTGCGTCTGGCCGACACCAAGGGGGCACCGGCCAGACGGATACTGCACGCGGTGTACCGCGCCCCGCATACCCCCGCGGAGCTGATGGCGCTGTGGCCAGAGGGCCCGGCGATCGGCGGGGAGTGAACCCTCTAG
Organism: Nocardia sp. CA-084685; assembly: GCF_050955785.1. Taxonomy (NCBI): domain Bacteria; kingdom Bacillati; phylum Actinomycetota; class Actinomycetes; order Mycobacteriales; family Nocardiaceae; genus Nocardia; species Nocardia sp. CA-084685. The sequence continues at coordinate 100,445 of NZ_CP192095.1, read as the reverse complement.
GCATGAGCCGGACTGTGCTACGGCGCGGCGGAGCGAACACCACAGATTCGGTACGCCCTACGCCCGCCGGGAATAGCATTTTGTGGTGCAGTCCAGAAAGTCACAGCGGCGGCGAAACCGCAGGCCCCGCAACAGAACAGTGGCCCCGATGCGCAGTGTGCCTCCGGCTAGCGGTAGCGGGCCGAGCACCGGGGCGATACTGCTATTCCTGTTCGCATGGCCGTTTTTCGTGCTGTATTGGTGGGCGAATCCGGACGCCCGCCCGCAGTGGGTGCGGCAACTGATCGAATTAGTGAAGACGTTCCCGAAGCTGTCCGCGGGCATCGGGATTGCGGTCGGTTTGGGCCTCGTGATCGGGGGCCTCGCCAATAACCCGAGCGAAAACTTCCCGGCCTCGATTGCTGGCGTCGTCGCTGTGGCGGTGTGTGGCGGGTTGCTGTGGTGGCAGCTGGCGCGGGAGCGGGCCGCCGCCGCTGCCCAGATCGCGGCCCGTGCCGACGCCCAACATGCCGCGTATCTGCGGGGCGAGGATTTCGGGATTTACGGCACTAACGATCTGCCGGAGCTGTAGGGACGCTGAGCGAGACGACCGACACGACCTCGACCTTCCCTGGACGGCGCGTCCGGCGTCGCGAACCCATTCGCGGACCTCAGTGATGTTGGTGTTCATCAGGTTTCGTCCAGGTTCGGTGTCGTGGTGAAAGCCGAGCGTGAAACCGGTGGTGCTGGCAGGATTCTCGGCATGATCACGTGGCTTGCGGATCAACCGCGTGGCTCTGCGTTGGTTGACTGGCTTCCGGCCGCAGCTGCGGCGTGCGTCTTGCTTGCTGCGATCATTACTGCCGTAGTCGCGCGACGGAACGTGCTCAAGCCCTGGTTCGAGAACCTCGAGACCTTGATCAATGTCTATAACGCATGGCCAGATGGGCTGGAAGGCAAGGCCACGCTCGAGCACGCCATCGCCGACTTACTCGCGCAAATCCGTTTCGCCGCCGACGAGGCAGGGAATGAGGAGGCGACCATGGAGGAGAAGGCGGCCGAGCAGAGGGTTAGCCGACGTTCACGCAGGGCCGCGAGGTGGATATGGGTCTGCATTGCGCTTGTGTTTGGTGGCGTGGCGCTGTTCTTGGAGGGCTTTCGGGAACAGCAATTGTGGATCCTTTGGATCGCGACGGGGATGATGGCACTCGGCGTTCTCATAGGGCGATTGTTCAAATACGAGTGGTGACTGGTGCGGCAACGCGAGGCATGTTTCAGCCACCCGTACAGCTCGTGTGCTTGCGGGTCCGCGTGCCATCCCGGCGCGCTGCAGGCCCCCTGCACCTCATCCAGGCTCTCGCCACAATCACGGGGTCGACAAGCTCCGGATGTTCCCGCGCGTGCACCGCACCGTCCCAGAGTGTTTCGGCGATGATCACCGGGCGCGTTCTCATACCAACCCCACATCACTGATCTCACCCGCACAGGCGTCCGGCGTATAGCGGGCGATGCCGAGTTCGGGTAGGTCCAATGGCAGCACGCGATCACGGCCGTCTATCAATCCGTGGCAGGACATGTCGGCCAGTTCCACCCGCTGTGTACGGAGACCGCCCACTAGCCGGGCCGCCGCCCACTTGGCTTGCTGCGGCTCGAATCTGGCGTTGTCGAACCACTGCCGCCACACGTCGCCAAAGCGCATCCATCCAAGCGCGGCGAACTGGTCCGTTTCCGTACTATCGGTGGCGTTCACGGGGCATTCGATCCCCAAAACGTGATGGACATTCCATGCGCTGACGTACCGCGTCGGATCAGCCGCCGAGCGCAGATGCACCCTGAATGTCGCTGGAAACCGAGGTGCATCGCTGCACAGCGCGCGCAATCCGGCGCTCAAGCGGTCGCGCAGATGGTCCCAGTTGGTGACCGTTGCGCGAGCAGCGGGCAGTGCGGTCGTTGCGGATTCGACGGCGTGCCACAGCGGGCGGGGCTCCTGTCGTGCGTCGCTGTCGAAGGCCATGCACATCATCTCCAATACCACCTGGTCGCGATCCAGTCGCAATGCCAGGTTGGTGTCGGGTCGCTCCCACAGCATGCGCGGGCCGAGTCCGCTCCACGACGTCGCCGGCGCGCCGAGCATCTCCTCGAGGATCGACCACGCGGATTGCGTGAACTCGACATCGGCGAACTCTGGACCGTCGTTGTAATCCATATCGAAGTCGATCCCCTGAGAGAGATTCACTGTCAGCAGGACAGCTTGCCGCGGATCAGTATTCGCGGCCATGACGGTAGCGACACCGGCCCGTGGCCCCGGGTCGAGCGTCCAATCGACGATCTGTGTGGTCCACAGCGCGGGGTCCACAGCGCGGGCCGGAACCACTGGCCGCAGCTGCCACCCCAGAGTCGATACCGCCGCCTCGACCTCCGCTATATCCCAGCTCCCCAACTGAAGTGAGGTGAGCTGGGCGACCAAATCACGAAATCGCTTGTCCGAGGACCAGTATCGGTATTCATCTCGCTGCACACGGCGAAGTGTAGGGGCCGTCTCCGACATCAGAACCGACCAACAATCCGGGATGCCTGTATTGGTCGTGCAGGGGAGCGGTGCAACCTTGCCCTGACCAGAGTTGTGAAATCTCCTGCGGCGGCCCACCGCGCCTGATTTCACCAATACGCCCAGGTGATGCAGTTATTGGTGTCCTGACCGAATGATGTCAATATCCGCAATTCACACTTCGTGGGGGCACACCTGCTGTGCGGAACAGCAATTCACGCGCTGAGATGGTTCCTAACATCGGCACGATGATGTCATTGCATAAATTGACCGCAGATCAAGCGAACACCTCGGCGGGATATCGGATGATCGCTCGTCACTTCACTTCTCGGTCGGCGAATAACTCGAACCGACCCGGCCACGCCGGCCACGCCGCCACTGGCGGGCCAACATCCGGGCGGTGGCTCGGATCCGGCCTTACAGCACTCGGTCTCACCGTTGGTGACCCCGTGTCACAGCGACAGCTACAGGCGTTGTTCGGACATGGTTTGCATCCCAATGCCGACGCCGTCATCGACGATCTACTCACCCAGTATCTCGCCCGGGGAGAACACCCCGCCGCGGCACTGCGCTCTGCTCAACTCGGCGCGCAATTGGGACGGCCCTATAGCAAGTTCACTCCCCGCGACGACACCTACCGAAACGAAACCGCCCGCGCATACGTTAGCTGGAACGTCGATCAGGGTCGCCCCCCAGACGCACAGATACCCGAGGATGAACGCGCACTCATCCGCGCCGCAGTGGCTCGACGCATGTTCACCGACGAAGCTGGCCGACCACCGAAGGATGATCGTGAACTGACCCAATGGGTCGCACGGGCATTGCGAACCCCGCCCAGCAAGGCGACCGCCGCATATCGATTGCGCTGCTCCCCAGTGAAGTCGGTGTCCACCTTTTGGGCCCTGGCACCCGACCTGATCAGGCAGCAGATCCTCGCAGCGCAGCACGCCGCGATCGATGACACCCTGGCCTACCTCGAAACACATGCTGTCCGCACTCGTGGCGGGACCGACGGTCACCGCCGGATCGCTGTCGATGGGGTGATCGCGGTGATGAGCGACCACGGAGACTCCTGGGCCGGTGACCCGAACCTATATACGACTGTGACGATTTCGAACAAGGTGCACCGGATCGAAGGAGGCTGGGGAGCGTTGGACGGCTGGCCGATCCACTGCCATGCCGTCGCTGCCAGCGAGATCTTCAACACCAGGCTCGAACACCACCTCGAGCTGAGGCTCGGTGTCGTGTTCGCCCCACGCGAGTCCACGACTGACAAGCGTCCTGTGCGCGAGATTCAAGGTGTCGATCCACGACTGAATGTCCTCTGGTCGTCCCGGCGCACCGAGGTTGCGGCCGAACTCGCGTCCGCTGTACACGAATTCGAGATCACCCACCAACGACCACCATCACCGGCAGAGAAGAAGATACTCGTCGCCCGGGCCGCGGACATCACCCGCGCTTCCAAGCCCACACCGCGATCCGACACCGACAGTCGTATCGCCTGGGCAGCCGAAGCCGCGCGGGTACTCGGCAGCGCCGAAGCCGTGCAAACGATGGTCGCGGCGGTGCTGCACCAACCAACCCCGCTGCGGCCCACGATCACTGACAAATGGATCACAGAGCACGCAGCAGTCGTGGCGCAGAATGTAACCGAGGCGCATACCGTCGTGCAGCCCTACCACCTGCGCGCGGAGGCCGAACGACACCTACGCGGCACCATTGCCCCTCAGCAATGGCCCGATGCCGTTGACCGTCTGATTGCTGTTGCAAGCGCTAAGCTTTCCGCCAAAACCGCGGACTGACCTTGCGAACCAGCCTGGCACTCACTGCCCAACCAGCAGAGTTCAGCTGGGGATCCAAGGGCAGTGGGTGGGTTCGCGGTGCATCCCTCGAGCAGGTACATCGCGGTACAAGGACCCACTCCACCAAGGAGATTCGGGTTCAGGGCATTTCCAGGACTCGGGCGAGCGAGTTACACAGGCCCGCCATCCTGGCCATCTCGGGGATGTCGATCCGATTGCCGAGGCTGGCCTCGGCGAGGTGGTCGGCGGCAGCGGCAAGGATTTGCGCCGGCGCCCGAAACACCCAATAGGCAAGATGATTGACGCCGAACTCAGGTGTTGCAATAGCTCGACGTAGTTTGTCGAGCGTTGCCGCGGACACGGGATCGCGCAATGTGCATCGCAACCACTCCGCCACTGGTTGCTGCAACGTCCAGGTCCTCAAGCGCGGGTCACGATTGTTGTTGCTGAACCCGATCAGGTCGACGTCGGCAGTGAATGGCTGATCATGCTGGGCGACAAGGCTCAGCGCGGCGGCTTCGCGTTCACCCCGCGCAGGCTCCTTCAATCGGTCGTCAACCCCGGCTCGTCCCCGCGTGCGTGGAACCTGGTGGGTCACCGCGCGTTTGAAGAATTTGTCATCCCAGCTGTGCAGTGTGTAGGCGGTGGGGCTGATGTGGCAGCCGTAGGCCAGCGCATGCAGGCTGCTCAGACAGCCTGTGCACAGGGCTTGGCCTCGTGGCCCGGTGGAGTGGTGTTGCGATGGTGAATGGCCGCGCCCAAGGGAATGTCGGCCTTGCCGTACCAGCCGCAGGCGTCGGACCCGCACAGCGAGCAGGGCACCCCGATCCGGCCGGTGGGGTAGGTGCGCCACGCTTCGATTCGTTCACGACGCTGCGCTGGTGCAGCTTTGGCGCGACCAGAATTGTTCATGGGCGAGTTCGGCCACAGCAGATACGACGCCGCCAGCCAGAACGATCCCGGTGCCTTCGTGTTCGGCAGGTCAGCGGTTGCTGCCACATCTGCACGCATCACCGAGATCGCGGCGTCGAACTCCGCCTGTGTCAACGACTCCGGATCCCGGTCCAGATCATCGACGCCAGCCAGTGCCATCAGGACGAATGCGCCGACCCGCTGAAGCGGGTGCGCAGTCGATCTCACCGGTCCCCGCAGTGGCGATGGTTTTTCCGGCCCGCGATAGCACTTTGCGCGTAACCCGTTCTCGCGCAGGATTTTCGCCACCGTGGCTTCGCTGACCGCTACCTCGGCGCGCGCGAGCTCGACCGCGACGCGTTCAGCTCCGAACCGGCCGTCGTGCGTGTGGAAGATCGCGATGACCCGTTCGGTGAGCTCTTCGCGGGACAGCGGCAGCCGTGCAGCGCGCAGGCCTTGTTTACGCATCGCTGACCGCACCGCCTGCTTGTTGGTCTTCAGTCCGCGGTCGGTCAGCACCTGCGCGATCCGCGCCGCGCCCGCCCGGCCGTCGAACTCGTCGAAGACCTCGGCAACACGCTGAGTCAGCATCGCGTGATGGGCCAGGATCTGCGCTCAGGTCGTCACGCCGCTGTCTGTCGCAGTTCGGTCAACAACTGCGTCCAGGTCAACCGTCGCACAATGGTCTCGGGGATCGCGGTCGGCTCGTCATCGAAACCAGTGTCAATCTGGTAGCCGTCGAAAACGATGACCGCGCCGTCGCTATCACTCACCGTGCCGACACGTGCGTGCAGGTAGGCGACCAGTTGCTCGGGATCGGCGCAGCACGAGTAGCCGCGCACACAGTCCTGCCACCCCGTGCCGTCGCAGAGCAGGCAGTCGACCGCTTCCTGGCCGGTGTCGCCGCATGTGCTGCACTCCGCGACATCCCAGTCCGGCAGGCCGCGGCAGTCGCGGCAGGCTCGGCAATCGAATTGCGGCACACCGTCACACCCGCAACGGGTCTGCGATCCATCGGGGGAGCGCTCCCGACCCCACAACGCCGACCACGCATTCGAAGCAGAGAACTCGGGGCATTCGGCCCAATGGAACCGCCAGAAACGATTCGACATTCGCGTATCCTTCGGCGTCGGTCAGTTCGGACGCGGCACATCCACGCCTGTGAAACCAAACCCTCGAAGGGACAATGAGCCGCGCACCGGATGGGCGCGGGCAGTAGGCATATTAGTCGGGCTTGAAGGCATTGGAGTTGGTAACACCGAACTGATGGCCAGGATCGGCGTGCTAGGTCCGCGCAATTACGGTCTCAAATGCGCTCGAGCGCCTCCCGATTCCTGTGTGCGCAGGCCATCACGCTGGAATCAGGGCTGCCAAGTCGTGTTCGGCACCGTCGGCCAACGCCAACCGCTGCGGATTGGCTGGCTGAATGCCATTGCCGAGCACCTTCAGCGGGACGGCGTAGGGATCACCGGCAAGCTGGCGAGGGACACTGCCTTCAGCCAGCCGATTCCTGGGCACGCGCGTGCTTCCAGGCTCACCTGGATATGGGATTCCGTTGATGGCAGGTACTCCCGGTGGCGCGTCGGGGAACCAGAATCTAGACCCCCAGCGACGGTGCGGTGGCGACATCGGTCGCTGGCGGCGCGGGATCTGTTGTGGGGGTGATGGGTTCGTGCCGCATCGCCGGAAGCAGTGTGGATGTGCTGCGCGGGATGACGGCACTGAGCGCGGTGGCTTCATCGTTGCTGTCCGCAGCAGCTGCCAGATCACGAGGATCCTCGAGCAAGGCACTGGTGGCGTGGTGGTGGATGGCGGTGCGGTGTTGGTTGATCCAATCGACAGTCACCCCCTGCGCCCGCAGAGTGGAGTCGTCGATACTGTGAACGATATAGGCTGCGGCAGAACACATTTGGTGGGGCATGTACTGGCGCATGGCCGCCGCGAGCTTCGGGTGCATTTCCCCGCTGCCGAGGCTGTCGCGCAGGCCGCGTACCACCATTCGATGCTCCGGGATGAGCGAAGGCGCGAGTTCGATGCTGCGCAGAACCGTCAAGGTCGCCTCCGACGCGGCCTCGGGTACGTCGACGAGCCGGCCGCGGGAACCATCCACCTGCGGGTGTGCGGTGTTTTCGGTGAAGTGTGCGGCCTTGGTGATCTGGCGTTCGATGCGTTCGATCGCGCTCATGTCGATCGGGTACTTGGCGGGTAAAGGCTCCGCAGCGGCGGTGAGGATCATGCGGGCACTGCTGTAGGCGGGGAACAGTGGGGCAGTGCCGTTGTAGCCCTCAGCGAGAACGGACAGGAGCGCACCACGATCGCGTGCGAGATGTTTGAAGGTGTACACCTCGGCCAGTGTCGCGGTGAGCACCGGTGCGGGGGTGGCACGCAGATAGTCCACTGCCGAGGCGATGGCGCCACGCCACGCGACGCGACGCGGTTCGATGAAGGAAACCATCCCCTGTCCCCGATCGGAATCCAGCAGCGCTCGATGCTCAGGATCGCTGGCCCATTCGATAAGCCAGTCATCGAACATGTGATAGACGCGGATGTAGCTCATGTCATGTGGGTTGTAGCCATGGTCGGACAGTGAGATCCGCGTATTCACGTGCCGGGTGCGGGCGCTGCGGTGCTCGTCGGCAACGCGCACCTCGATGTCGTCGCCGCCGCTGTAGGTGTAGGTGAAAAACCCTCTACTCGGCCCCCAGGAACGGACTTCGAGCGGGTGGCGGGCGAAGTCACGGTGTCCGGCAATGATGGAGTCGGGATCGGCCAGCCACCGTTCACACTCGATAGCCAGGGCATCGACGGTCAATGGCACGAACACCACCTGCCCGAGATCTCCCTCACGGATGTCGAATCGGTCGGCGCGTCCCCACTCGTACGGGCTGATCTTCACCTGCATGCCGCCATCCCATGTGAAGGTCAGCCCGAGATCAGAGCGGGCGTAGCGCAGCGGTAACGCCACCGCCGTGGGTTCGAGCAACCGCAACTCATTGCTGCGTGTGGGTGCCACCGACCCGCTGTCGTAGCGGGTGTAGGTGGAAGAGGGCCAACCGTTCTCACTGCGCGGGTACTCGATCACGACGCCATACCCATGCGGCCCGGCGACCCGATCGGCGGGCCGCATGCGCTGGTCGGGGCCGCCTCGAGACGACAGCCGCAGCTGACGAGGAATCGCGTGGATCGCTTCCTCGACGATGACCTCGCGGATGCGGTCCGCGCAGGCGGGCCGGTGTGGGTAGGGGCCATGGAAAGCGGCCGGGCCGGTAGCGCGGGTGTCGGTGAGATCCCAGCCTTCGTCTTCGGAGCGCTTACTGGTCAGCCAGCGGCCATCGCGGGTGCGCCACATTCCCGGCGCGGCCGTGGCCTCAAGGAGGATGTGCTCATCGGCGCACGCATCGGCTCGCGCCTGTGTGGCGAGGCGGCCGAACGCCTGCGCGCCCGTGTGCAGATGTTCGGCGGGCAGATCGGTCTCGGCGGCGAGATCGCAGGCGTCCGACCAGGCTCGCTCGTGGGCGAAGATCCCGAACCGGTCACCCAGGCCCGCGGAGTTCCGCAGCGCCCGGGCCGCCTCGGTGTCGGCCAGCAGCGCTTCGCGGATGTGGTCGGGTACCTGCGCCATGGCCTGCTGCCGGGCGTCGCGGGCGATCTGGTCGGCGGCGTCGTGATCGTCGGGGTGTAACGCCTTTGCGGCTTGCGCGACTGCCTCGAAATATCGGCGGCGGAAGTCGGGGAACGTGGTGTCGGTGGCTGGGGTGCCGTAGTAGAGGGTCCACGCCGAGATGCGCAGCGTGTGCGCCTCGGGGGAGGAAGCGTTCACCGGGTGATCGAGTGGCAAGGTCATGACGGGTTCTCCAGCAGGTGCCTGTGACCGCCCAGCGTTAGGCGGGTTTCGGATCGAGGCTAGAGCCGCCACAAGGTGATCTCGGGCGTCTCACCCACAGCTGGTGGGGCACCCCGAGTGGTGTTCCACACCGCCCGTGCGGATCGCAGACCTGTCGCACTGAGCGTGCTCCTAGGATGAGCCGACATGGCCCACGAGCGATCTCGTCACAGGCAGCGGTTGGGACTGCTGCTGTCGCAAAAGACTTGGGCCGCAAAAGAACTGGCTTCGGGGCGAAACGAGATGAGATGAAGGCAATCGACGTATGGCTGACGACAAGCTGGCGGGGCTTGGCGGCGACGGGGCTCATCGTCGCGGCTGTATCGGCCGTGGCCGTCGCCGGCGTCCTGTGTCGCCCCGGCACGGTTACCTGGATCGGAATGCTGGTCGCGACGGCCTTGAGTGGCCTCTATGGGGCTGTTTTGGGCGTTCGTTTCGCCTTCACCGATCGCTGATCGGCACGTCTCGTCCACAGCTGGAATAGGAATTGATCTCGACAAAATGCACGGGCTTGTCCGCGAACAGCAACAGCCACTGAAGATTGCACACGCTCGTACCTGACATCAAATCGCGTGTAGTGACGCTGTCGTAGTTCAGCCGGAAATGCCCACGCGTCGTGCAGATCTCAGCCGTAGGCCTCAGCCGACCCAGGTCACGCTGACCACGACAACGCGGCGATCCTGCTCCAAAACGACATAAACCGCCAAGCCTTCACCGTCGTGGCCGAAGATCATCCGTCGCATGCCGCTGTCCGGATTGTCGTCCCGGTAGGGCGGCCCTTCGTTCGGTGTCAACTCGAGAAAAGCGATGAGCTCGGCGTAGTGCACCAACGCCTCGGTGGGCAGACCATCGACCTGTGCTCGTGCGTCAGCGACGATCTCGTAGCGGTACACCCGCCCCTACCGGCCGAGTTTGGCGTCGATCTCGGCTCGATGCTGGGCAGCGCCGATCGTGGGCACGGCGCGACCGTGCTGGAGATCGGCGACCTGCGCGAGCATCCGGATATGGGCGTCGGGACCGTGCCGTTCAGTGGTCTCAGCGATCTCGCGGAAGGTGTTCAGCACCGCCAGCACACCCGTCAGGTCCAGGGACAGCGCCGCCGCCGACATTTCCTCGCCGTAGCGGCGCACGAACTCCTTCTGCTCGTCGCCGATCAAGGCATCGTGAATAGCGCGCGGAGTCGAGGCAGCCAGGAACGCGGGATGTGCCGACGAACTGGACAACTCGGGTGATGCCATACCGACACCATAACCCGACCACCGGCCTTCATCGCAGGTTCGATATTCGTCATTCGAAGTCGCCGTCGATATATCTGGCTTGCTGATCGGTCCTGTCCATCAGCCACCGGGTGCGGGAGCACGCAGCGAGTCCCGACAGCCCGTGTTTTCTGTACCTGGCCAAACCGATCCTCGACGGGCGAGCGCCCGGTCCGCGGAGAACGGGAGCGTCGGTGGCCGATGGCAGTATCGGCTCCAGGTCGAGTTCGGACAGGTCTGTCCCGGATGTGGGTGGTCCTGATCTACGAAGGGGAGTCACAGATGCCGTTGAGACTGATGATCCGCCTGCACCACGCCCGGCATGCGTCAGCGATCGGTTCCGGCGCGTTGCGGTGGCGGATATATCGTGCGGCGGCGAAGTCCAGCAAGTCTCGGACGCGTGCAGTGCTTCCACGCCATGTCGGGCGCTGGCGTCGCCGCGCCGCGGCGGCTATCTCGGCAGCGATGCTTGTGCTGTATCTCGTTGCGGGAGCGGCTGTCTCGATCGTCTTCACGGTCACGACACCGGCGTGGTGGGCAGCGATAGCGGCCGCAGCGGTGGTGGTGACTGGGCTGCTGTGTGTGGTGTACCGGCCGCGGATGCTGTGGCACGGAAACGCGGATGCTGGTGCGGCGTTGGTGTTGTGGCGGCGCCCAGTCGGCGGTGGGGTATCGGTCCAGGGATTCATGCGTTGGCCGCTGACCGATGCTTCCCGTGAGGCCGCGGTCGAACTCGGCGCGGATCTGGTGGAGATGGCGCTGGCGACGGGAACTGTGCTCGTGGCTCGTGTCGAAGTGCCCGCCCTCGTGGCACGCTATGAACTGGCGGGATTCCGTTCACCGACAATGGCTGAACGTCGCGCGCTGAGGTTCAGCCACCCAATGGGGTTGGTGTTCCTGCCCACCGAGCACACCGCCGAGCTGCCCCGCACGATCCGCGCCATCATCGATGGCACCCTCCTGCATGCCGAAACAGTCGCCTTTCCCGTCGCCCCGGATCGTGCTGCGTACGTGCGGCACGGCTTCGACCCGTCCACGGACACCATCGCCGTCGACCTCGGCAGCGTCACCCAAGACGACCGAGACCTACTTGCCGTCTATCTGGAACAGGTCAGCCAGCCCCACTACGGCGGCAAGCGGCGCGTCGCGGTTACAGCCCCAACGACTGCGGAGTTGCTGGAGGCGCTACACGCGCGCCACGCCGCCGAACGTGAGTGGCGAGAACAGCGCGACCACGATCGGGCCGAACGCATCGACTGCGCCCGCGCCATCGTCGACGAGCGACGAACCACGACTAGGACCAAGGTTGTCACCTACGAGGGGCAGACGATGTCGTACGAGATCCTCGTCCCGGACTGCCTGGATCTTGATCAGACAGGATTCGTTCTCGGCGAACCAGACATAGCGGAGGCTGCGGGTGCCGGGGAGTGGCTGTCCGAACTGGCTGCGGAGAACTCCCGCCGCCAAGCCGCCGCCCACACCGCCCTCCAACAGCGGGTCACGCGCGAGCGAGCCGAGAAGGACGCTGTTGTCGAGGTGATGCGCCAGTGGGCGCAGAAATGCGGCAGCGAGGGGCTGCAGATGCAGGTACAGCACGGCACCTGGCTCGCCGCGTGTGAGAAAGAGTGGCAACTCGCCCACGGCCCGGCGGACTTTCACTTCCTGCTTCCAGGCCAGTCGGTGGCTGGCGACGTACCCGCGCCTACCGCCACCGACCTGGAAGCGTTACAGGCAGTACGCCAGATCTGCGATGGAACCACCGTCAGCGACCCTCGGCTGGCGCGCATCCGCGAAGCCAACGGCCGCAAGTCCCAGAGCTATACCGCGGTTGGAGTAGCAATCACCGCACCAACCGGGAAACGGCGAATCCTATGGCGCTCAACTGCTGTGTAGTCCTCATATCTCTTGTGGAGTTGGGCGGCCGTGGCCGACAAGCAGGCAGAACCTCGGTGAGACAATCGCTGAGATTCGCGCAACAATGTCGACCGAACAGGGAGGGGCACGCGCATGGGCGAGTGGAGCGGAGCTCAGCAATCGACCGCCGGTGACGATGCGAATCTGGAGCGGAATTGCCCGCCATGGTGCGATCGCCACCTCGATCCGGACGAGCCTGACGCTGGACATACCCACTACAGCCCGAAGATCGACCTCCCGGTCTTCGGGACCGTTTCCAGCGGCGGCTCGACCCTCGAACTCGTCGCTGAGGATCCTGCCGACGGATCCGCCCGCCAACACGAGATCATGTTCACTCAAGGCCAAGTCGCCAGTGTCGTATGGACGCTCGATGAAGCGAGCAGCTTCGTCGAAAGCATGGCCAAGTTGATCGATCAGGCCCGTCAGCAATAGCGCCCCGCCGCGCCCCGAGCTCGGTGGCACGCGAGTGGACAGCGCGATTCAATCAGAAAGCAACCCCACATCTGGCTTTGCCGACAAGTTTCAGGCTGTGGGCTGCCTCGTCCAGGTGGGGGAGGTGCGGAGTAGCTCGGCGGTGATGACGGAAGGCTCGCGCTCGCCGGTGGGGCGTTCGTAGATGACGGAGTCGTCGGAGAGGATGTGCCAGCGGCCTCCGGCGATTGGTGCGCCGTTCTCGACATAGGTCTGGGTGGCGTCTAGGTCGCCTTCGGTCTGCTCCATCTGTGCTGACTCCGATCGTGTTTCTGGTTGAGCGGGTTGATTGTTGCTTGTGGGCCGTTGCCGGCGCGAAGGTAGGGCGGTAGCCCGCTGCTCGCGGCACGGCCGACGTGCAGATGCCTGCCGCAATACGCCTTCGGCGCGAAGTGTGTCTGTGATGGCTCCGGGCTGGAAGCGCAGCACGATCCGGTCGTCGATTGCGGCGCGCTCAGATGGCTTGAGGTGCCACCACATCGAGGTTTCCTCGACCCGAATCGGATCGCCAGGCAGGCTGAACCAGTCCACCGCGAACCCTGTCAGCTCGGCCAACGCTGTGAATTGTTTCCAGCGCGGGTAGAGAATTCCCAGCTCCCAGTGGTCGACGGCAGGTTCTTCGACACCGCACGCCTTGTCGACTTCGGGGCCATACAGCTCACGCATATCGAGGGCATGGGTGATCCGCCACGGAGTGACGAGTCCTGCTTCCCACCCTCGCCGGCCTTCGGCTTCGGCGGCGGCTTGTGCCGCGGCGGTCGCGTTCTTTCCGCTGTTGTGTGCTCGTGCGCGGCGGGCGGCCTCATCATCGGTGAGTCGTTCGCCTGCCTTTCCCCAACGGGTCACTCGGTCTCTGCCTCGCGATTGGGAGACGCGATCGCCGGGAATGGGCATGGCCTGCTTGTTGGGGCCGTTGGTGGGGTCGAGTAGGCGTTCATGTGGTCGGGCCAATCGGGTCTTGCCGCCGGGGCATGTGGTTCATCCGAGCGTATGACAGAGGGCTGACAATTCTCGGTGGCAAGATCGGCGAAATCGGCCGTTGCGACAGTGGCTACCGGCCGACTATTTCGTTTGGGAGTGGGCGGTGTCGAAATCGCACTGCTGGTGTATGGGCCGGTGAAAGGGAAACAACCGGCCCATAGTTTTAACGCTGACTGTCGCGTGGTGGCGTGTCGGTGTAGCCGGGGTTGGTTGTTCTGTGCTGGGTGCCAGTGAGGGCGCGCAGTGCCGTTGCGGTGAATGTGGTGGGGGTGAGGGCGGCGCGGTGCGCGCGGGTCATCGCAGCGAGTGTCGGCGCGAGCTGGAGATCGATGCTCCAGCAGTCGCCCGGGGCCATCGCGGTGGGGACATCGCGGGGGTGGGTGGGAAAGGCGGTGATGACGTCGGTGTCGCCGAGGTCGAGGGCCACCCATGGCCACCAGTGGCCGGTGGTGTTGCCGTCGACGCCACTGTAAGCGTTGAGGTCGGCCAGTTCGAAGGTGATCTGGGCGGCTTGTTCCAGCAGGGTGGGTGGGGCAGGTGTCGGAACGCGCGCCGGGGGGCCGGTGATGTCGGACCACACCTGCGTCCAGGAGCGGTTTTCGAGGACTTCCAAGCGCAGCAGTATCTCCACCATCGTGGTGTCGCGTTCGATCAGCAGCTGGGCGATTTGGCGTTGCACAAGGCCGTTGACGGCACCGGCGGGCAGTGGTGGCACCCCTGCCTCGGGGTCGGCGGGGATGTCGGGCAGCCATGCTCGTGCACCGTTCACCGTCGTCTCCCACCCTCCTGCAGGCTGACGGTTCCAGCCTGTGCGGTGCAGGTAGGCCGCGACCTGGTGCGACACTGGGGTGCCGGTGGTCATCACGGCGGTCACGTATTCCCATACGGTGTTGTTGAGCGTCATCGGTTGTGGCCTTCGGCGGGAGCGTTCGGTGTTGGTGGTGTCGAGGAGATCATCAATCGACCGAGCTGAACAAGCCAGGGGTCGTTGCGTCGATGCGGTTCTCGAACTCGTGGTCGGGGTCGAAGTCCCAGCCGCAGTACTGGTGGACCCACGCCAAGGTGTTGTAGATGCACGAGACGGCCAGGCGGGTAAGGGTTTCGATCTCGGCCTGGGTTACCACCAGCTTGGTGCCGAAGTGCTCACCATGGGCGATGAAACGTCGCCGCTCTCGGATCGCCGAGATGGTCGGATGGGTCTGGTTACACAGGCGAATGTAGATCCCCTCGCCAGCCTGGCTGTCGACGGTTGCGGCGCCGTTGTCGTGGAGCAGCGCGAAGAACCACTTGGCCGTATCGGTGAGGCCAAGACATCGTTGACCGTTGAGGATTGCCGGCCGATTGAAATCGGTGCCGACGGTCGAAGGGAACACCGCTTGGATCTCGGCACGCAATTCGTTGAATTCGCGCTTGGCTGCGAGGTATCCGGGCGAGGTCTTGCCCGCGAGCCGCTGAGCGGTGGTCTTCTTGTCCACAGCACTCAGATCGTGATCAATGTAGGTGCGCGCCAACCGATCCAGCGCAGGCTGTGAGGCGGGATTGGAACCCAGTAGCCAGCATGCGCGGGCGCAGTCCTCAAGAATTGACCGAGCCAACTGTGGCGGGGATGTAAGGACCTCGTCGGTTTCGTACAGCCCGGCGAGGCCGCCGCAATTGCCTGCGGCGAGTTCGAGGTAGGCGGCGACGGTTTCCAGGACGATGCCATCGTCGCGGATGTCCGAGACTTTGTTGAACGCGGCCAGGTCGGCTGCGGCAAGTGAGGTCTCGGCTGGCTTCCAGTGGTGGTCGTGAGAGATCCGCAGGAAGGCTTCGCGGCAGGCGCGCAGCAGTTCGGCTAGTTCGACCAACCGGTCGTGCATATCCGTCGACACCGTGTAGCGCATCGTGGCAGGGTACGTGGACGACCTGCGGCAGCGCATTGGATATTGCCAAGACACGTATGCGCGTGTGCAACATCGCCTGAAATGACAACGAGCAGCAGTCATTCTCAGCGTGGAAACTCGCTTTCCGGAAGCGGATCGGTGAAGTCGACCCAGTCGTCGTACTCTCGGAGGCAGACACCCAGATACAGCACTCGCAACTGGTCACCGTCGACCTCTGCACGAATTCTGGTGCCTCCCTGGAGGTAGCGGCTGCCAGCGATCAGGTCGATGCTCCCGTCGCGCAGAACAACCCGGACCACACCGGTTTCTGCGAACAACGCGGCTTCCAAGAAGTAGTCCTTCTTCTCTTCACGCACCGAGACAGCAAGCGGGCCATCGGTGACGTAATACCGAACGGGTTGCGGCGACATACAGCATCTCTCCGCGCGGAGATTGGGACCTGGCACGTTGGACTCGTAACCAGCCTAGGAGGCAACCGTGCACCACATGGGGGATTGGCTATGTTGATCTCGTTGTGCTCGAAACTCGCGTGGCCGCCGCAGATGCCGTTGAGCGACAGCGGCGCGCCCGCCCGAGTGTGGGAACACGGACTGAAAGTGGACGTGTCGTCTGAGCATCGGTGCCGAGCGGTTTGACGGTGCTACACATCAATCCCAGGCCCCGCCGTGTCCATGGGACTTTCTTGTGGTGAGCTTGAATCAAGGGGCGGGAACGGCAACGGGTTTGAAGTGGGGTGGGCATGCCCAGCAGATTCGGTGTGTAGATCGACGCGACCGTTCTGTTCATCGCCGTTGCCCATTGCCTGCGCCAGCAGGCTCTTGCGGTATTGCTCGAGCGCCACGAGGTCCGCGAGCAGGGCCATGTACTCGTCGGAATGTTCGGTCGAAGACACCCGCTGCAACTTGGACTTCAACTCCGCGATCTGACGACCCACCCACGCCTCCTGGGTGCGGGCCAGGACACCACTGACGAAGCGTTGAATGCCGTCGACTGACTGCACCGGCAGCGGCTCGGCGGCCAACTCCGAAACCAGGTCACGCAACGTGAGATCGGCGGTGTGTTCGCAGACTCGGTTCACCCATTCGGCTCCGTCGAGCCCTGCAGTGGCGCCCCCGGCCGCAGCAATAGCGGCCCGCACGGTGACATACGCGGGATCGGTGAATGCCTCCGGCTCCAGCGCATCGAACACCGGCCCGGCCAGCGCGGGATACTGCAGCGCCGCCGCAAGCAGCTGCCGCTGCGGCACCAGCACTGAGTCGTTCGCGGCAGGCCGGGCAGCGAGATGCCTGGAAACCGGTGCGGCGGTTACAGGTTCGCGGACCGAGGTACCCGCCCCGCGGGGACCTCGTCGCGCGGCGTCTCCCACTCTGCGCACCACGGTCTGGATGTCGTCCCAGCCGACCCAGCCAGCCAGCTTGGTCGCGTACGCCTTGCGCAGCGCGTTGTCCTTGATCTGCGCCACCACCGGCACGGCGCGGCGCAGCGCCTCCACCTGTCCCTCGGCGGTATCCAGGTTGTGGTCGGCGAGCAGACCGCGAATCACGAACTCGTACAACGGGGTTCGCCGGGCCACCAGGTCGCGCACGGCGCCGTCGCCGGAGCGCTGGCGCAGTTCGCACGGGTCCTGGCCGTCGGGGGCGATGGCGATATAGGTCTGTCCGGCCAACTTCTGGTCGCCCGCGAAGGCCTTCAGCGCCGCCGCTTGTCCGGCCGCGTCACCGTCGAAGGTGTAGATGATTTCGCCACGCCAGAAGTTGTCGTCCATAAGCAGTCGGCGCAGTAGGGCGAGATGCTCGTCACCGAAGGCGGTGCCGCAGGAGGCGACGGCGGTTTTCACCCCGGCCAGATGCATGGCCATCACGTCGGTATAGCCCTCGACCACAACCGCCTGATGGCCCTTGGCGATCTCGCGCTTGGCGTGATCCAGGCCGAAGAGCACCTGAGACTTCTTGTACAGCAAGGTTTCCGGCGTATTGATGTATTTGCCGGGCATGGTGTCGTCGTCGAAGAGCTTGCGTGCACCGAAGCCGATGACATCACCGCCGAGATTGCGGATCGGCCACAGCAGCCGCCGGTGGAAGCGGTCGATCGGGCCGCGCTGGCCCTGCCGCGACAGCCCGGCCGCCTCGAGCTCCTTGAAGTCGAAACCCTTACGCAGCAGATGCTTCGTGAGCGTATCCCAGCCCGCCGGGGCGTAGCCGCAGCCGAATTGCTGGGCGGCATTGCCGTCGAAGTTGCGGTCGATCAAGAATTTGCGCGCCACCTCGGCATCGGGCTCGCGCAATTTGGCCATGTAGAACTCGTGCGCGGCGGCATTGGCGGCAACCAACCTGGCCCTGGTGCCGCGGTCGCGCTGCACCGAGGTGCCGCCGCCTTCGTAGTTGATCTGGTAGCCGATCCGATCGGCGAGCTGCTCCACCGCCTCGACGAAACCGGTGTGCTCGACCTTCTGCAGGAAGGCGAAGACGTCACCGCCCTCACCGCAGCCGAAGCAGTGGTACAGGCCGTGGTTGGGCCGCACATGGAATGACGGCGACTTCTCATCGTGGAATGGGCACAGGCCCCTCATGGAGTCCGCACCCGCCCGCTTCAGCGCGACATACTCCCCCACCACATCCTCGATCCGGACGCGATCGCGTATTGCCGCGACATCGCGATCAGGAAGTCGTCCAGCCACCATCGCTCCCAACGTCTCGACGAGCCAGTGCCGCTCACCATAGCCACAAGGACCGACGAGAAACTCCAGCTCCGACAGGCGTCAAGTCCAACGCCAGCGGATCGCGGACGAACTGGCAGGTTGATCTTCGAGCCGGTGCACAGCGAATCCTGGTCAGATGGTGGGACCGTCCGGATATTCGTCGAAGTAGGGCGCCAGCATTTCGACGTTCGTCATAAGCGAATAACCGAACGTCGGCGCGGGCAGTTCGGACGCCACTGCGGCCGCGTCAGCGTCATTGAGCATCGCCGCACGAAATCCGGTGGCATGCCGATCGCCAAGGTTGCGGTCTCCAGGCCCAGCCTCAGACATCCCGATCAAATAGTTGCGCACCAAGTCGGTCAACTCGACAGCCTGGCGGCTGAGGAATTCAGCGAACTCGCCAGAGTTCACAGCGGTGTCGCAGGCAGGGTCACCGACACGGGGCCACGGCAGTGACAGTTGGTCGAACAGAACCGCCACGACACTGGCCGCGGCCTCATCGGGCAGACTGTGCGGCGACATCGGCCACAACAGCTCTTGGTCGGCGTCGCTGCCGCGATGCTCGCACATGGTTGCCATCAATATGTCCCACAGCCCGATTCGGATCGCGGCACCACTGGCATGAGGGACAAACAGTTCGCCCGTGCTGGTGGCGCGCAGCGTGTCCACGGCGTCAGCGAGTTCGGGCACCGTGGCTTCGACCGCGAATCGAGCGGCGGCGATCGATCGCTCCAGCTTGCCTGTGTACGGAAGGAAGGTGCCGGTGTCGTCGCGCCATCCCACCTGCCACTGGTACAGCAGGACCGGTGCGGTGCGATGAGGCGAAAACAACTCGGTCTCCGAATCCACTACGCGTCTATCACCTTCGTACAAGCTGACGCGCGCCTCCAGCGGTCGAGGCGCGCCCGCCACCGGGCAGACTGCGACGTTCACACCTGGTGATGTTTCCTTCCACCGCAGTGGTGATGTCGCCCATTCGCTGACGCGGAGGAATCCTTCGCCGAGCAACGCCAGGTGCAGCCGCAGCGCCATCCTCAACACACCCAGTTCGCGCTGCCGCCATTGATCGGGGCCGACT
This sequence comes from Nocardia sp. CA-084685, assembly GCF_050955785.1. Lineage (NCBI taxonomy): Bacteria > Bacillati > Actinomycetota > Actinomycetes > Mycobacteriales > Nocardiaceae > Nocardia > Nocardia sp. CA-084685. The sequence goes on along the minus strand of NZ_CP192095.1, from coordinate 81,040 downwards.
GTGGTCAGCATGGTCAAAGTGGCGTCGGCCCACGCGTGACGGTCGGAGATCGAATCGACGGTCTCCGACAGCGGTTGATACATCCCGGCACCCTCCCGCGGCGTGGTCAAACGGCACGCCAGCACAGCGAGACGCTGTGAGAGCCCGAATTGCTGTACAGCAGTGAACAATTCGCTCGGCTTCAACCGCGAGACGAGCACGTCGAAATACGCGACGGCATCTGTCAGGGACTCAGGGATGGGCGGGTCGTGAACAGCGCTGAGGTCGGCGATCGTCGCAGCGTCATAGAGATCACCGACCGTACGCAAAGTTCCCACCGGCGCAAGATCGAGCCTCTCAATAGCCTGCCGCAGCAAGGTCTGGGCCAGTGTCCCGGTGGGTCGGGGTCGGGCGGTGAAGTCGCAGACCGCGTCCGCCACAGCATCAACCGCCACAGTCAATGCCGCTGCCGCGCGAGAAGATCGCGAGGTCGGCTGTCCCAGCGCGGAACCGATGTGCACTCGACAACCTTAGTCACGCCGACGACTTCGGTGGGCAGGGCAGGTTTTGCGGCGCGCTGGGGGCGTTTCGGCGAATGTGTGGATCAGCTGAACCGGGCCAAAACTCGACGGCGCAATGAACTCGCAGCCACCAGCCAGCCCAGCATTGTGCGCAGCCTCCAACCCAGGGCGCTGACTATCCCAGTGCGGCGTCCCGCAATTCGACGTCAGCCTGGTCGAGGCAGCCATAGTTGCGAGCGGAGATGGGACCGGGCGTGAGGTGGGGCGTCCAGCGCGCTGATTGCTGCCTATGCCCACGTGGTCGGCCGCGGTGGACTCGATCCCCGTCGGAATCGGTCCGTGGCAACGCGAATACTGCCCTTTGGAAGGCCGTCGTTTACCGCACTTCCCGCGGATCCGAGCGCGGCGCGCCTGGCCGCAGACACCGGCGCGCGGGCTGCGATTGGTCCCGGGCTGGATCGGTAAGGGTCCAGCGGTCGAGTAGTTCGTATCCAGATCGCCACAGGGAGATGTATCAAACGATGCGCTTGGATATCAGGTGATCTGTGGGAATCCGCTGCGCGGCTGGTCGGTCGCTGAAGGCGCGAGTCGACGTTGTTCTCGGCGTTCGCCACATGATCCCACAGCGACCGCCGGTCAACTCACCGGCGTGCCATCAAGATCCGCAGTGGTTGTGCCACTGAGGATTTCACGCCGATCGGGCCGAGTAGAGCGCACCTCGAGCGCGACCGCCGCGAGGATGACGGCTGTCGCCACCACGGAAATCGCGGTGATCGCGGTTCCGAAAACGATCGCAGCGATAACCGGGGCCGCCACGGCCTCGTTGAGTCCGAGGACTCCGGCTGTGGGCGCGTCCAGCCTGCGTAAAGCCAACCAGAAGAAGATGAATCCTGGTCCGAGCAAGCCCGCTCCAATCGCCGCGAGTTCGACGATCGCCGAGCCCGGTAGCGGTGTCCACGCCAGCAGCGGCAGACCCAGGCACGAGGCCGCCCCCAGTTGCAGTCCCGCCGATGTCATCGCATCCATGGTCGAGGACCTGGTGGCGACGATCGAAATCAGCGCGGCTACGCACCCAGCGCTCGCGACAGCCAGCACGCAAGCCGTCACGCTGGCTGCGGTGCCGCTGCCGTTCGTGGAGGCGCGCACACTGATCAGGGTGATCGCTGTGGCGAGCAGACCCAGTTCGGTTAGCACGGTCCAGGTGATCTTCCGTCGCCGGGTCACGAGCGCGAAGCCGAGGAGAATCACCGGTGAGGTCAGGTGCAACGCCACCACCGGCGAAAGGGGTCCCAGCCGCAGCGCAGTAACGAACAACGCCAGGTTGAGGACTTCGAGTAGCCCCAGCCGTAAAAACAGTGACCAGTCTTTGCGAAGCGCCCGCCACGGGCGAGAACCGCGGATCGCGGCGAGTGCGAGCAGTGTCGCGGCTCCGCCCCCGGCCGCCACTGTCGCCGGACCGCCACCATCGGCGGCCAGGTGGGCGATCCCAGCGCTCGCTGCGCCCCACAGAGTCGTCGCAAGCACCATCAACCCCATGGCGCTCCACCCGCGCGCATCATGGGAGCTGAACGCAGTCGTGATCAGTCGGCGATGGCGGATTGTCTGAATTCGTTGCTCTGCACGGAATATCGGCACCGATTCATTTAGCCCCGGGCAGGGCGAATCGGGACCCGGAGTTCGCACAGCGTGTGGGAGAACAAGCTGCGCAACATCGCTCGGTTAGCTGCGGGGCAACCTACTGCGCGCAAACAGCATTGGCGGCAAGCTCACCACACCACCGATGTGGCACCGTTTCTTGGTCACCTCGAGATCGGCCTTGTGGCCCGGTGCTGTCGCCCTCGTTGTCAGTCGACATGAGCGATGCCAGCGAATACCCGCGCGGCGGGGTCGCACGAAACTCATCGGCCCGCACACCATCTCACTACCCCTGTACTGCAATGGCTTTCGATCGCCCTGCGCAGCTGTCATTGTGGGGCGGTTGCTTACGCGAAGGTCGCGGCCGCATCGAGGCCAGCATCGGGTGCGGGCGGCGCGTCGTGGGGTGTGATCTTGCTGGAGCCGGTGCTGGCATGCGTGAGCAGTGTGCATCGCAGTGTATCGGCATGTAGTTCGGGGAGGCCGGTCTCGTCGAGTGTGGTGGTGGCAGCGTCGGGTTGGGTGATGGTGACGTCTTTCCATGGTCCGTGGCGGGTGGCGGCTCGGACGATATCGCCGCTTTCGTCGAGCTTCAGAAGCAGCAGGGCGGCCTGGCGGCGTTCGTTGACCGTGACGGCGGCGGCAGCGTACTCGTACTCGGGTCCTTCGGTGATGGTGTAGTTGTGGCCGTTGTAATGCACGATTTGGCCGACATAGTCTTCCGCAGCTTTGATCATCGGAGTCTCCGCGCTCGGTGTTCTGGGCTACAGCGCGGTGGCGGCGCCGATGTCGGCTACCGGTGGCGCGGATTCCGTTGCGGGGTTGGTGATCTGGTGGCCCTCGACCCGGGCAGGTGCTGCAGGGTTGGGGTGCACAAGGAGGACGGTGAGTGCGTCGGGGGGATCGGTGAGGGTACGCGCTGTGGTGGCGGGCACCGTCGAGGTGGTGTTCTGAGGTGTGGTTGCTGGGTTCGCCCCGCCGGCGAAGACACTCGGGTAGAGGTGTTGGGCGGCCCATTGCGGCAGCCGAGTGGGGTCGCTGGTGATGTATTCGGTTTCGCCGCTGCGTGCGGCGTGGTGGGAGATCAGGTCGTAGCCGCAGTTGTGCAGTTCGTCGAGTATCTCGTTGGCGTAGCCGTCGCGGCCGCCGGATCGGCGTTGCAGTCGATCGAGTTTGTGGTGGTCGTCGAGCCAGCGTGCGACGGCGGCGAAGTCGGGGTCGATGATCACGGTGATGTGGTGGGCACGAGCCAAGTGCGGGTCGACCGGCGCGACGAGGTGCGCCATGGCGGCGGGGGTGTGGGGGAGGGCGCCGAGGGGTTCGGCGTCGGCCATGGCTTCATCGGTGGCGCAGCCGTGGCGGAAGGCGCGGCCGCGGTCTCCGGCGGTCGTAGGAGCGCCGATCAGCCGCCAGGGATCGCGGCTTTCGCGGCCTATATGAACGGCGATCCAGCCTTCTGGAGTGCGGCGAACTTCGCCACCGGCGAACCCCCGCCCAGGGCGGTCGGGGATCGTGACGAGGCCGGTTTCTGTGGTGGACGTCGACCGATCGTGGGTGTCGATTCGCAGCGCGGCAGCGGCCGGGGTGCCAGGGATGGTGGCGACGAGCTGCCCGGGATCCAGGAGCCAGTCTTCGGCGATTCCGTTCCGGTGTCCTGGCCCGCTGGGGATTTTTCCGATGAACTGCCACCCTTTGTTGTGGTCCTCACGGATTCGGACGGCGATCCAGCCTTCAGGGCGGCGGCGCACTTCGCCGAGCAGGCTGCCGGGAGCTGGGCTTAACCCGCTGGGGCGCACATCTTCCCATGGCGTCGGTGTGCTGGTCAGTTCAGGGGTGGTCATCAAGTGGCTCCGTCCTGGCCGCGTCGAGTCGACCACCGGTTGGTGGCTTGTGCTCTGCGATGATCATCACGGCCGAGCGCGCCATGTCGACGGGCGATCCGCACGCACGGTGTGTGTCCGCTCGGTGTGAGGGTGAAGTTGGCGATGCGCGCGACTACCGGCAGTGTGTGAGCGCGCCTGGTCGACAGCGCTCGTTTGAGTGCCACGCTACGAGACCCGCGTGGTGCGGCGGGCGGTCGCGGCGCACCCTGGAATCGGTGATGAGTCAATGGGTTTGGGTGCGGTCAGCTAGAGGCCTGCCGTTGCGGCGTCGGTGGTGAGGTGGTCAATGAACCCGGGTTGCGGCGGGTTCGGCTCGGATGCGGGTTTTCTGCTGGTTGCTGGGGTGGTTGGGTTGAGGAACACTGCGTTGATGCTGTCGTTGCTGGGATCGGTTGGCGATCCGATGGTGTGCTGATTGTCATCGGCCCACAGCGCCAGCTGAGGGTGGCCAGCTGGGATGGTGTCGGTGACTGCGCGAAGTAGTTTCTGCCCAGTACTTCTCGTGCTGTCGTGGGTGGCGCGGCCGAGTGCGTCGCTCTTGTATCCGGTGTGTTCGACGCTGTCCGGCCGGGCGGCTGGTGGGGGTACCTCAAGGGCGGTAGTGGCGTTGTTGTGCAGAGCCTGTTTCACAGGTTGTTGGTGATCCTCGTCTGGTGCGGCCGTTGTCGACCGCTCAGTGAAGTCCACCTTCACGATTTCGGCTGACGGGCTGACACCATGCCAATCAGTGTTGTAGTGCGCAGTGTCGATGCCGCAGTTCATTTTCAATGTGACACCGGTGCTTTGGGAGAACTTCTGGTATTCGCCGTCCCCGGTATTGGGTGTGAAGTGGCACTTACCGCTGTAGGTGAACGGTGCCGACATTTGCGGGATGATGAAGAGCCCATAGTCGGCGACCTGGGCGGCGACAGCGATTGCGTGGTACTCGAACTTGCGACCGGTGTAGCCGGGAGCGTTGCCGCTGCGTTTGATCGACCCGAATGGAGGGTTGCCGATCGCGACATCGAACCGGCCCAGTCCCATATCAGGTACATCAAGAATGTCGCCGCACACCCAGGTGGCTTCAGGCATGACCTTCTTGCCGACTCGCACATACTCGGGATTATGTTCGACACATACGAATTCGCGCGGTGGAAGACCGTTCTGGCGGCGGAGCAAGTCTCGGCAGGCGAAACTCAACCTCCCGATCCCGGCACCGAGATCAATCACACGAATTCCCCAGTCAGGCATTTCGATAGAGAAGTCGCTTGCCAGTCCCGCAGGTGTGAAGAACGCACCGTGTGTGCTATTCAACGCCGTCGACACCTCCTGGAAATGTTCCAGGACAAACCACTTCTCCTCCTCGTCCAACTCGCGGTCGAGGTCAACGAGCTCAAGGGCCAGCTCATGCCGCTTTTCCTCCGCCTTGGTCAGTTTCGCCACTGCGCCCTCCTCAATTGGTGATCAGACATTTGGTGCGTGGCTGTCGATTTCGGAAAACCGGGCCATGCTCGAAGCTATGGCCGCGATGGGGCGCGACGGGGAGCTATTCACCCTGGCCGGGGGCACACCGGCAGTGGGTGTCCGCAGCAGGCTCGAGCAGAGCGGGGACCTCGGGGCAACGGGAGCGGGATGACGAAAGGCCCTATAGCACAACGGCTTCGATGAGGTCAGCCAGCTCCCATGCGGGCGATGCTGCGAAGCAGGCCGGTGATCAGGTCATAGCGCAGTGCTGGGTGCGGGGCTCGCCTCAGCGTCGACCGGCAGCGGTGGTCTGGGCGTGGTGGACGCGTCTGGCGCACGGGCTGGGGCCTTGTCGGTGTGTCCGGCGACTGCAGGGCCAAGGTCGATCGTCGGTGCGGTGGCTGTATGTGGTTCGGCCGCAGGAGTTTCGGCGACGATACGCGCCACGATCGCGCGTTCGGCATCGGTCAGGGTTCGTCGTTGCGGGTCTTCGCCTCCCAGGAGCCAGGCTCGGGTGTGTTCCCACATCTGGCGTTTCCAGCCGTGGGTGAGGGCGTGCTGCGCTTGCCCGCGGCTGCCCCAGTTGTCGATGGTGGTGCCGTCGGGATGGACCACGCTCCAAGAGCGGATGTTGCCCGCGTGTTTTTCGCGCACCGTCCATTGGTCGGGGCTATTGGTCAGATGGCGGCGCGCCAGTATCTCGAAAGCCCGCAACGCCGCGGCCTCGTACTCAGCGCGGTCCGGTGCCGCTGTCACGGTGCGGGAACTTGTTGTGGTCGTCGCGGGCGAGGGCGGTGTGGCATCGATGGCGCGGATCAGCCGAGTCATCGGCATCTCGAGGCTGCCCATCAGGTGAGTGAGCGCGGCCCAGGTCACGACACGGTCAGTGGAGGTGGAGTTGCCAGGGCGCGGTAGCCACACACGATCGCGGAAGCGTTCCCAGCAGGTGACGTGTTCGGTGTCGTCGACATGCTGCCAGCCGAGTTCGCTGAGGAAGGCAGTGATCTGCCGCGGATCGGCGAGGTAACCAGCCAAGCGCCACTGCACGATCTTCGCGGCGAAAGCCTCGGCTCTGCGGCTCTCGGCTTCGGCGACCAGGTGGTGCGGCACGGGGTCGAGCGCGGTGTCGGGTTCCCAGTTGAAGAAGCCAGGCCACTCCACCAGTACCCACTCGGGATCGGGTGGTGCAACTGACATCACGCTGATGCGGCGGCCACCGATATCGATGGTCGAATGCGAGTGCACAGCACCGACCCCGAGCGGCCGGATTACGCCAACTGCGCGGTTGGTGTTGGGATCGGTCGAGCCCAAATCTATCCGGTTCTTGGCCCAGACGAGGGTGCCCGATGGCAGTAGCAGCCGGTCGTGGGTCGGTGTCGGGAGAGACATCATGGCAAAGGTCCTGTCGATATCAATCGGTTCAGGCACCGCGCCTGCTCGACGGCGATTGAAACGGGGGCGAGGGTTGGCCCCGCCGGCCAGGTGCCGCCGAGGGCGGGGTTACCCAAAGGGTCTATGCGGGGGCGATTTCGGTTGCTGGCATCGGATGCCTGCGCGGGATCGACGCGACACTGGGATGGTCGTTTGCGTGGGTCGCTGGCCGCGAACGATTGTTGTGGGGGCCTATACGCCCAGAGTAGTAGCGGCGGTCGTATGCGTGTTGGTCGTCAATGGTGTGGGGTGGGGTGAGTTGGTGTCGGGTGTGGTGAGGTGTGCAGGGCGTGCCACCACGGCGTGGCCCGCCGCCTCCACGTCCAGGTCGGTGATGATCACGTGCCCTTTAGCCCGGGCCAGATGCGCGAGGTCGGCGATGAAATCGCTGGCGATCTCCTCGAAGAAATCGCAGTCCAACTCGCTGAATATGGTGTGCGCCGGGTTGGTGTGGCCCGCGTAGGTTTCGAGTCCCGCGGCGGCGGCCGCAGCGAATGCGCGCCGATCGGCGCTGATATCCGCAGGAGCGGTACTTCCGGGGTCGGCCACCGGTTTGTGCTGTGAGTTGGCAGTGGTCACCCCGGGCAGTTGCGGCAGGCCGATGTCTGGATCGATTCCCGGATGCCGGCGCTCGTCGATCTCTTTCACACACTCCTCGCGGAAGCGGTCCATTCCACGGCCGGTGACGGCGTAAAGGTCGCTGCCTTTGTCGGTGGCCAGTTCTGCCAGTGCATCGACGAAGTCCCCGACTACCCGCTCGAACAACGCGCGGCTGTGCAGGTCGGGGCCGAGAATAGGCCGGGAGTACCCCGCAGCCGCCGTGAAGGCCTCCACGGCCGCGCATGCCCAATCCGCGCGGGTGGCGTTCATTTCGGCTTCGCTGTCAGGGATTTCCCGTTGTGTGGCCTCGCTGTCTGCCTGTGTGGGTTGATTTCGGTGGCGGTAGGCGGTGGTCGTCGCGTCATCGATCGCCTCGCGGACCGCGTCGTCGATCAGTTCGCGGACCGCGGGAGTGAAGGGTGCCACGGTGTTGGTGTCGGCGTCGAGTAGCGGTGTCAGCACGACCGGTCCGCGCCAGCGCGGGAACTGATCGCCGACAGGGAGTGGGTGCTCCCGCAATATCGTGGGGAGCAGCACATTGTCGGGAAGGTCTGCTGATTCCAGGCCCACGCACCACAAGCGTTGGGAGTCCACGCCACCGCCGCGGGTGAGTAGGCCCAGGCGTAGATCCTGGTCGGTGACGTCGGTGCCGAGCGCTTCGCGTAGATATCGGGAGGCGATGTCCACTACACCTTCGCCGCGGGCGCGCTGGGCGAACTCCACGCGGCCGTCGTGGTGCAGGACAGCGATACCAGCTTCGTGATCAGACATTTCGTGCTCGGCTCTCGGAAGTCAGGGAACGGTGGTCACGCTCGAAGCTATGGCTGCGGGAGGGCGTGTTGGGGGCGTGTTCACCCGGGCTGGGGGCACACCGGCTGGGGGAGTGGCCGGAGTGGCCGGGGTCCCGCAAGGGCTGGCTCGGCGCAGCAGTCAGTGCTGAAGCGGCGGTGGGTAATTCCGTTGCAGGCGTGATGGTTTCGCTGCTGGTGGTGTGAAGCGCTTCGCGTGACGCGATCTGCTTCACGCAGGGGCATGCGGACCCAGGCGCGATGGAGCTGTCCGGGTGGACAGCTCCATCGCGCAGGCCGTCGCCGCAGCCGGCGAGTCGACACCCCTCCCGCAGCCGGTGAGGTCTCCCAAGGCTGGGCGGGGTGAGGTGTGTGGGCCGGACTGGCGGCGATTGTCCTGGGGACCCCTGTTGAATTCCGTTGTGGTTGGACTGGCTTCGCCGTTGCAGATGCCTTTGCCGCGGTGCTGGGCTGCCGTTGGGGGCTACATGCCGAGGACGGCGGCGGTGGTGTCGATGCTGGTCGTCAGGGGCGTGGGTTGGTTTGTTGGGTGGGGTGGGTCGGTGTGTGTGATCGTCGGAGTGACTGCGGTGAGGGCGGCGGCGGTGAGGCATTCGGTGGTGAAGTCGTCGATGACTTCGAGTTCGTCGCTCGCGGTTTCGATCTGATGGTGCGTGTTGATGTCGGCAACGACGGTGAGTGGAGGTGGAGTGAACAGGGTGAACTGGTCGGGGTCGGGCGTGTGGATCCTGCGTTCTGGTCGCGGGCGGCCCCGGCGGGTGTTGTGGGCGTTGTCGCAGTCTCTGGCGAGTGCAGGGTCGTAGGCGAGGATGGCGGACTCTGCGTGCGCGCGGGTGCTCCAGGACAGAACCGTGGGCAGGTTGATGTTGGGGGCCTTGGTGATATAGCCGCCGTCGACACTGTCGCAGCCGATGGAGCGGGCATAGTTGTAGCGCAGTTCCGAGTTAACCCTTCCCATATGCACCCATTTGCCGATGCTGGAGGCAACAGCAGCTAGGTTGGCGGCCTCGGGCCCGAGCTTCCAGGCAGTATCACCAGCGATAAAGAGGCAATCGATCTCCTCCCACAGGTCTGGGTCAGCGCATAGCTCCATCATGTTTTGGGCGGCGAAACCGACCGGAAACCCCATCTCCCGGATGCGAGAGAAAAGCGGGCGTGAACGGGCGAGGGTGGCGAAATGGTCGCCGACGACGTCGGGGGCCAGGACGAACAAGCAACTCTCGGCATGCGGGCGCAGTCCCGACAGCCACTCCAGGAACTTCTCATCGCCAGGGTAGGACCCACCATTTTCGCCCCACACGGCGTTGTCGGCACACCACAAGGCGTAGTCATCGTGGATCGCGTGCCGGGAGCGGGGAGTGGTGATCGCGCCGAGAGCTCCGGAGCGGATCGCCCACTTCACCCGCGGACCGGTCGGTGGGGTGAGATACAGCGGTGGTGCATTCATGGTGTGCTCGCTGGACAAGTGGGATCGGCTTCGGCTGCAGGAGTGCGGGATCGAATAGGTGACGACCAGCGCACTGCGCCCCATCGTCACCGCCAGCCACGACACTATGGCCGCGGTTTCACACGCGTTGTGTGCCTGCTCGTTGCCACCGGCCATCGGATTGTGTGCGTTGCGGCGGCCTTTGGGCCTGCCATAGGCCTCCGATTTGGCAATCCCCGCGATATCTCCCCCGCGCGCCGGGCGGGTCGCGGTGAACGCTCACGGTGTTCGGTGCGCCTCGGGGCGGGTGCCCGGCTGGTGGCGGCAATGAGTTTCTTGGGGAGTACACACCAGCGGTGTGTGTGAGCGCTCCAGGCTCGGCTCGGCAGTGCTGGGGTGGTGGGTGTGCAGCGCGACATCAAGGGCGCGCCGTTTCCCGACATCGAAGCAAAGTGAGGGCAGCGATGGCTGTGACACGCACCGAGATCCGCGTCGAGGATCCCGAAATCAACCGCTACTCTTTCGATCCCTGGGACAGCATCGGCCCATGTTCGCTGGCACGGGGCTACGCCTCGATCCAATCCACCCAGGACTCAGAGGTTTACGGCCTGTGGTGTAGTCCGGCGGCGCGGAAGATCGTGGAGTACGCCGAAGGCGACGTCACGGTCATCGCCTGCGACAGTGACGACGAGTTCGTCGAACAAGTCCGTGAGCGGCAAGCAGGAAACAACAGGCGCGGGTGGGGCGCACACATCGATACCGGAATCCATGACGGCTTGCGGCAGCGGTTCGTCGACCTCGGCCTCGGCGACATGTTCTATCCCACGCAACGGCCGGCGGTATCCGAGAGCGGCGTCGAGGGCTTGGACGCGGCGACTGCCGGGCGTTCGGTCTCCGACGCGAATCCGGTTCCTGGCTCGCCGCAGGTTGAACTGGGATCAGCCGGACCGGACCTGGCACCCGCGCCCCCGTCGGTTGACACGCCATCCGGGGGCGTGGCCGCATCAATGTGAGCCCGCGCTATTGCGCTGCGGGCGAGGAGGTTTCGGTGAGTGCAGGTTGGGGACTGGTTACAGCGCGGTTCCAGTGTCGAGTGTGGTGGTGTGGGTGGCCAGTGGGGTGGCGGGCACCCCGTCGTGGGGTGTGGCTGCGGAATCTGTTGTGGCAGGCAAGGTTTCGGCTTTACCTGGAGTGAGGGGAGCGATACGGGTTGGCGCTACGGCAGCGATCGCGCCCAGGTCGGGGAGGGCGTCTTCGGGAAGAAGGCCAGCGGCAGTGAGAGTCCAGTGCTGCCCGGTGGCGATGTCGCGCCACACTTCCCGATGTTGGCTGGGTGCGCGCTCGACCGTCACTGAGCGGTCCCGCTCGTTGGGCATGTCGGGGTTGTCGCACGTGGCGCGGTCGATGCCCATGGTGCGGGCGTGACGGATCGCCCGTGTGATCATTTCTTCGCGTGTGTGGAAGGGGTCGATGTTGATCTCAGTGCCGATGGCCATGGTTTCCTAACAGGTGCTGATCACAGGCCGGTGCCGGTGGCTGGTGCGACGACAGGTGGTCGGTTGCGGTTGCGGCGCGGATGTTGTGGATGGGTTCGGTATATGCAGCTTCGGACAGGTCGCTAAGCGGGTGAGAACGCTGGTGACCACAACGAGGATGCGGACTTGCTGGAACAGGGGCCTTTCGGTTCGACGACGAATTACGCGGTGGGGTGCGGTGTCCAACCGCTGGGGCCCTTTCGTCTGGCACGCCGAACGGTAGTTGTGAAAGCAACGGGGTGCGACCCCGATTCCCACATGCGGTGGGTGACTGATTTCGCTCTAGGGTGCAGGCCCGTTCCGCACTGGGGTAGTGGCCAGGAAGTGGACTCCTCGGCGAGTCCGAACAGGTCACCGCAGGGGGCCAGCGAAGGAAGAACGGGGAGCCACACGTTGTTGCTCGGAGTCGCTCATGTGGTGGTCTTCGAGCTGCTGCTGAGCAGGTGGTCGAGTTGTTCGCTACGGCGGATGACTTTGGCCGCTGCGAGGCACACCGCTGCCAACGATGTCATGGATGCAACGGTGACAGCCTTCACGATCAGTCGGCCCTCGGCGCTGATGGTTCCGATCAGCCATGCCGCCGCGGCGAGTACCCCAACAGGCAAGAAGCGGCGGACGAGGCGATCAGCATGACGGTTGGTGCCGAGGCGACCGAGCCCGGACGCCACGATCAGACCGACCACGAAGGCGATCAGCAGCAATGTTGCCAGCCACATCCACCAGACGCTCATGTCTCTACTCCTTGTTCTGCCCCATTCGAATTGGTCAGTGCTGCAGCGGTTTCGGCACGCTAGTCCATGTTTTGTGTCCGATGGGTGGAGGTGTTGCGGCCAATCCTCATCTGCTGTTCGAACGCGAAGGCAATACTCTGTGCTCGAGACCCCGGGTCGAGGAATTCGGGGGCATAGCGCAAGGAGAGGTTGCGACGACGCCATGCGGCCAGATCGAGGGCGCCCCAGCATGCGGCTGTGGTGACCAGGACGATCCCGGATATGGCGAGGTGACCGGTGAGCGCGGGAACAACTAGCAGGAGCGCCAGCATTATCACTATGCCCAGCAGCAGGAAAGCGGCGCCAGCGGTGTGTTCAGCGATGAAGCAGCACCCCCGGTCGAAGCGGCGGGTCCAGGGTTTGCAGGTGTAGAGCACGTGGCGTTCGATGATGTAGTTGTCGAGGTCGTCGATCAGCTCGCCAGGGTCGCGGTGTGGGTTGTACTCAATGAGCAACCGCGCCGCTTCGTCGTAGGTCAGTCCAGTCCCGTGGATGCGCATCGCGAGCGTCGCACTGTCGAAAAAGAATAGGTCGTCGGACGGGTCGAGGGACGCGAAGGCGGACACTCCGCCATTATGCGCTGTGTCGACGACCAGTCCGTGCGCTGAAGCATCCTGAAACCGCCTGCTGGGCACGCGGTCCCATTCATGCTCGGTGTGTGCCTCATCGTGGTTTGCCTGAATTCCGGTATGAACTGATATCAGTGTGACCTGATTTCAGTTCATGTGAGTAGGATGGGGTTGTGGACATCGATACCGAGTTGGCGAATTTCCTGGGGGGCGCAAAAAGCTTGTCGAGGCGATGACGCGCGAGTTCCGTAGTGGCACAGCAGCTCGGGTGATCGCGCGGGAGGTCTCGCCCGCGTTCGGCCGCGATGTTGTCATGGGGTATCTGGCCGGTGTAGCGATCGCCGACACGGCTCGAAAGGCGTTGGCCGAGGCCGGGCTCGGGGCAGTGGTCGGGGTCAGTTTGCCGCGATTCGAAGTTGTGCCGCGTGATGCGACTTTGGCCGCCTCTGCCGACCCGTCCGAGGTGGAGGACTATCCCGGGCTTCCATGGCGGGTGCGGGCGGCGTTGCGTGATTTCCATATCACCGTGGGCTTGCCGCGCGGAGAGGAGTGCGATCCGGGTGAAGACCTGGATAGCTGTGTCAACCGGCTGTTGCTCGAGGGTGAGCTGGTGCGTTTGGTGAAGGTCAAGCCTCGTACCTGAGAGCGGCACCATCGGCTCGCATTCTGAAAGTGGTGAGGATGGGTCACGCGATCGGAATGGAGACGCGCAGATGACCACACACCGTGGCAGGGTCGATTCCGCCGGGCTGGTCAGTTCCAGCGTGCATGTTTGCTCTTGTGGTGGCCGGTTCATCCTCGGCTACATCGATGAGGAGAATTTGTGATGCCTGGCAACAGGTTTCGAGCAACCGAAGTGGCCGATCCTGTCGGCCGACGCGAGCGCGAGACCGTGTGGCTCAAGGTGCGGCGGATCAGGCCGACAGAACCCGAACTGTGATGACGACATCGGCGTCGTTTGCGTAGTCGCGTCGGAAGTTGCCGTCTGCAGCCTGGCTTCCGACCAGAGTTCCGTCAGCCGTCGCAACCCGATCAGGGAGGAGCAGTCCAGGATTCGGATATTTGTTCGATAGCAACCTCGCGGAGCCCGGAACGATGTCCACTTTGAAAGGCTCCGCGCTACGCAGCACCACCCCGTCCCAGATCTTTTGCGGAAACGCGTTCGACGACGAAATGACAGCCTGCAGGGCAATGCTTCGACCGGAACAAAGAGGCAGGTCGATCTCCACCCTCGTGTCTTTCGCTACGTACTCGTCGCCATCGCGAGCTCCGTTGTGAAGTAGCACGCGCACGAAGTATTCGTGTCCTGCCCGAACCTCAAGCTGATCTGCCCATGCACCTGCTTGAACGTGCGATGACTCTTTGATTTGAACGAAGTTCCGCTCGTCACCATGGTGTGGGTTGTCACGCTCGATGTTGAAGCTCGGTGTCTGCGAGTAATCGCTGGGACCGACGGTCGGGCGGTCCGGGCCCCAGACTGCGTCCGCGCCGCTGTGGTCAGACGAGCACCGCTCGTTCGAGCTGGCCATCGATGTCGGCGCTTCGTCGTCGCGAGGCTTGTCGCGGTTGACGTAAAGTAGGCCGCCCAGCGCAACTACTGCGACCAGGGAAGGAACCACGACACGGCTGAGCCACCAATGCCAGCGTCGCTCCTTGAACTCTTCGGACACTCTCGCATACTGCTCGAACGCGCACAGCAACGGTTTGAAATGGCGCGACTGCGGACAAAAAACCTGACGGCCTACGGCAACGATGCATGCAGCTGACGGTGAAAGGCTCACGCACATCGGCGCTTCCGAATGCTCGCGGCAAAGGCAGGCCACCGGTCAGCAGACCTCTGCCCAGCGCAGCAGCAACCTGCCATCGGTGACAACTCTCGTCTCTCGCATGCAACTCTCCCCCAACGCCGTGCACGACAGCCAGCGGCGGTGACAACTAAGACCTGCTGTCGCAACATTGAGCCCCGCACGGGCTTCCGGGTACGCCCACCAGCGGGCGGGCTTCCGACTGGTCAGTGAGTCGGAGGACACCATCGCGACGACGTCGCCGCGGTGCGCGGCAAGAACCGCGCCGCACCAGTGACCAGCACCCACCATCAGCTGCTCACATCTGTTGTGCCTCGAGCACGACTGGCACGGCAGGGGAAGACCAGTCCAAGACCCTCCTTCACCAGGGACAGCGCTCTACTGCCCGTTCCAGCCAAAGACGGTGTCGGGGAAGCTAGCGGCGAAGGAGGTGACGGTCATGGGGCGGGGCTCGGCGCGTCGACGGTCGAAGGGAGATTCACTGGCTGGGGGCCGCGGGTCGTGCTCATGGGATCGTCGGTCGGTGTCGTGGTGGTGCCGTGGAGATGGCCGCAGGTGGCCGCGGCCGTGAGGCCGTCGTTGGTGAGGGTTTCACCGTAGGTGAGCATGGCAGCGTGGCGGTGTTGGTGGGCGTGACGCAGCAGGGTGTCGATACCGCCGGGGTCGTTGATGTGGGTGAATCGGTGCGGGGCGATGACGGGTCCCCAAGTGGGATCGTCACGGAGTTCGAGGTGGTTGATCAGGTGATTGTCGAGGGCGGCAGCGGCTGCGGCGCTGGCGCGGTGGGCTTGTTGCTTACGTGCGGCGTGTTCGGCGTCGTAAGTGTGTTCGTCGGCGTCGCTTGATGCCATGTATTCGGCGAAGTCGCCGGGATAGTCGAGCGAGTGCAGTGTGTGTTCGGCGGCGCGGGCGATGTCGGCGAGCAGGTCGGCCTCCGCGCGTGTGGCGGTGTGTCCGCCGCGGTCGTACCAGCGGTCGGCCAGCGCGGTCAGCTCGGCGGCGGGATCGATCAGCATGGACTGGTGGCGTGGTGATGTCGCTGGTATCGGTGGGGTTTGTTCGGCGCGTGCGGCGGTCAGGAACTTGGTGAGGTCGGCGGCAGTGATGTTGTCGACATCGATCACAACGGCGGTCGTGTAGTCAGTGTGGGGCCCGGCAGCGTCGGTGGTGACTTTCAGCCCTACGCGAGTGTCGGGGCCGACCGAGCCGGTGTGGTCGAGGGCGGTTTGGATCGCGGCGGCGCGGGTCGCGGCGGGAGTTCCCTGCGCGAAACTGCGCTCCCCGACCCGGAAAAAGACAGTGTGGTCGCTGTTGTAACGAGCATTGAGGTGGTCGGCGGCCGCACGCAACCATCCCCACCGACTGCTGGCAGGCACCATGTTCGGGTGCGCGCACAGCAGCTCGAGCAGGTGGGTTTCGGCGTAGGCGACTTCCAGGCTGGTGTGGCCGTGTCGCATAGTCTGGGTCTTCACCAGCGCCCACACCGCATCCGGGGTGCTTGTCGTCATGGCAGGATTGGCCCTTTCGTTGGGTGCTGTGCTGGTATTTGGGTAATCGTCAGCAGGTGCATCGGCATGGATGAGCAAGACCAACATGGTGAGGACTTGCGGTGTGTTCGGGTGATCACAGGCGATCCCATCGCTAGAAAGCCGGTTGGTCAGGTGAATGTGACTGCGGGACAGCCCGACCGAACCATTGCCGGCACTCTATGCCGGTGTACCGACAGCTTCCCGTTGATCGGTTGGCGCATGTCGAGCAGCACCCAAGTTGTCCGGGGGTCCGTCCACGCAGGATTGGGCCATGTCGGGCACTCCGGCCTTGGCGGAACTCCTCGACTGACGGTGGCAAGCTGTTGCGAGCATTGTTTGGTCGTCTCACCATCTGTTCCGGTTCTGTCTGTCCGTGAGTGAGCGGTGCGGATTGAAGGCCGACTGTATTTCCCCATGGTCGTTAGGTTGTGGGTGGTGTGTATGCGGGTGGGCGTGGAGTTTGCTCGGGGTCGAAGAGGTGCAGCCAGGTCTGCAGGTCGCGCAGTGACGAGAACAGTGGATGTCCAGGGTCGAGGAAGTCCCCGTCGGCAGGGGCGACGGCGGAAGAGTCGCTACGCAGTGCATTGTCCAGCGCTTCGGGTAGAAACACTGTGCGGCCCGGTGACGGGGTAGACATGCTGGGCTGGGGCTTTGCCGCTGTGTCCGGTGGGGGCGGCACTGGCGCTGAAGGCGCAGTTCGCGTGCGCCATCGGCGGTGGCGTGCGTGATCAATACGAGCCTTATCGAGGGGGCTCAGGTGTTGCGCATATTCCCAACGACCGCGGCGGTAGATCTCGGATTCGAGGGCCTCGACTTGCCCGTCCCAGCGGGTGAACATAGCCGGGTCATAGTGTTGGTGGGGCACCTCGCGGGTGGCGTCGCGCTGGTCGACGGCATGGTCTAGGGCCGACATCAGCCCCGCCACAGTGAATTCCTCGAGCCTGGTCGGGGCACCGGGAAACATGCTGGGTGCATATTTGGCCCGGTCTTCTGCGTCGCGGCGTTCTACGTCATAGTGCAGGCGTGCGCTTTCGGCATCATTTTCGGCAGTCAACGCATCGTATTCGGCGAGCTCGCCAGCGGATAGCCGAGTTCGTAGGCGAGCTCGCAGGCAGATCCGTTCCAGACTGCGCGATAACGAGGTCTTGATGTACATCTCTGCGACGGTGATGTAGGCGGCAGCGGCGGCAGCGAGACTAATGGCGGTAAAGACTGCAACAGCGATGTCGCGACGAGTCAGGATCTTGGCGGGGGTAGTTGACCTCATGGGTACCCACGCTATGGAGGTTTGGCAGCGCTGGGTTACCAGGTCCCACTCGTTGTGTGAGTCGAATCATTCTGTAACAGCGTGTCTGAGAACCACTGTGGGTGTTGCAGGCACCGCCCTTCTCGGGCGTCGTCGGTTCACGCCACGAAGGTGTGAACGTCGGTTCCCGCGTCGTCCGGGCCGGTTTCACCGGCACCCGTAGGGTGCCGGTCAGCGCCTTCCCGTCGGCGGGCATTGATGACCCGGCCTCCTGCTTGGGGGGTCCGGGGATCGAGGGGAGTCTTCATGCTGGATTGTCGGCCAGGCGGCGAGGTTGACTGCGGCGTTGTGGTCGCGGTCGGTGATGACGCAGTCGCAGGCGAATACCCGATCCGACAAGGTCAGCTCGGTGTTCACGGTTTTGCAGGCCGAGCAGCGTTTACTCGACGGGTACCAGCGGTCGGCGGTGACGACGGTACCGTCGCGCCAGGATTGCTTGTAGCGCAACAGTCGTGCGAAGTCGGCCCATCCGGCGTCGCTGATCGCGCGCGCCAGACGGTGGTTGCCGAGCATGCCCGCCACGTGTAGGTCCTCGACAACAAGCCGGTCGTGGGTTTTGACCAGACTGTTGGTGACCTGATGCAGAAAATGGCGGCGAATATTGCCGATTCGGTGGTGATGCCGCGCCAGTCGAGCGGCAGCGTCTTTGCGGTTGCGGGATCCTTTCCGTTTGCGCGACAACGCCCTCGCCAGCCGCCGCTGCTTGCGCAGCCCGGTAGCCAAGGGTTTGGGTGGGTCGTCGATGCGGGCGACTTCGGTGCCGTCGGCGGTGGCGGCGACGATGAACGCCGACAACCCACGATCTATCCCCACCCAGCCACCGTCTTCGTCGGCTGTGCGCGGCGGGTGGTGGCAGGCGGGGTGCAGGTCGGCGGCCTCAGTTGTGATGCTGATCGGCCATCGGCCCGCCCGGTAGGTGACGGTGGCGGACAGGATTTTCGTCCGGCGCTTCGCGAGCAGGCGACGCAGGCGGCGGGTGTCCTCGCGCACCCGCAGCATCCCGATACCGGGCAGGGTGATCGAGCGTGGAATGTCGTTGTCGCCCAGGCGTATCCCGGCACGACCGGTGTTGGAAAGCTTGTTGCGCAGCCGAAACGACGGAGTGGTCGTGTGTTTCTTTTTGAACTTGGGAAACCCGACCTTGGTGCCTTTGCGCTTTCCAGTGCGGGAGTCGGAGAACGCGGCCAAACCGCGCCCGCAGTCGACGGCGGCTTCTTCGAACACCTGCTGGCACACCTGGGTGCGCCACACCAACCCAGTCACCGCGACCTCGGCGGCCCCGCCCGGGGCGACGACGAACACGCGTCCCGCATCTTCGGCTTTCTTCCACCCGTTGAACGCGTTGATCAGGCTGAATCCGGTCCACGGCACCGAATGGTCGGGATCGGATTTCCGTTGGGTGAGCGCGGTTTTCACGAAGTCCAGCGACTTGTTGAACGCGAACCGGGCCGCTCCGGCATGACGGACAAGCACGGCTTGCTGCTCGATGGTGGGGTCGAGGCAGTACCGGAACGTGGTGTGGCGGCTCATCACCGGCGAGTGTGACACAGGCCACCGACCCTGCCGACCCCGGGTGACCGACGGTGCCACACGGTTCCGATCCCGAGTTCTCAGACACGCTCAAAGACAATAACGACGGGTAGTCAAGGCGGTGGCCTAGTGCGCGACATCCAGGATGAGCACCTGGCGCTACGGCCCTGCCATGGGTTCTGCGCTCAGGCGCAGGCCGCGGTCGCGGGGTTCGATCAGAAAGCCGCGTCTGTCGAAAAGTCCATCACCCAGTCGTTCGATCCCGGACAGACGGCCAATCCCAGTGAGGCTGTTTCGGGTCGGTCATGAATTCACCTCGTGGTGCGAGGTTCTAGGCGCCATAGTTGTGGCTCTTCCCTCCTATCAGCCTCTGACGAGACCGATTGGTGTGTATGTTTGCCGCCGCGGCCTCTACAGGCCGGTGGTGATGGCAGGGTTGGCTGGTGCAGGCGCTGTGGTGGTGAACTCGGCACCTGGGTCGTCGGGTTCGGGCCAGCCGTTGCGGTGCAGCCGGTCGAGGAATTCGGGAGACAGCGGTGCCGCCGCATCTGCGGGATCGGCGGTGAGATCGGCTGTGCTGCTGTTGCTTTCGGTGGTGGTGGTCGGCGTGGCGCCGAGCTGGCGCAGGGATGTGGATTCGCTGATGGTGGCGGCGTTGAGCGCGTCCAGCAATTCTGATGGCACGGGTTCGGGGGAGGGCTCGGCGGTCTGCTCTGCGAGAGTGGCTGGTGTTAAATTGCCTGCGGGAAAACCGGATTCGACAGCTGCTGTGGTTGTGGTGTGGTCGTGGTTGACGCCTTCTTCTCGGCGGATGTCGTATTGGGCTGCGTGTCGAGTGGCCCATTCGTGCCAGTCGCTGCGTCCGGAGTCCGTGGCGGCTTTGGCGGCGCGCTGCCAGGCGGCATATCTGTAGATCGTGTCTGCCACGGAATCGTTTTCTCGGGATCTCCGATTGCCGGTCACATAAGCGGCGGCTTCGTGGACGGAGGCGTCGACATGCCAGTCGGTGGACAGATGCGCCAAATCACTGCGGGTGAGTGCCTCGGCCTGGTCCCAATCGTTGGCGGATAAGAAGCTGATTGAGGTGCGTCGCATGTCGGGACGAATGATTTCTTGCCGCCACTTCAAGTCGCGCTGTCGTTGCCGATGTCGATCGAGAGCACGGCGACGTGTCCGCGGAACGAGAGCACCTGGGGCGGGCGGTAGGCGGCTACGAAGGCTTGCAGGTTCGTTGCCAGCAGATCCGCTGCTGCCTTCTCCGAACGCGCCTCGACGCGCCACCGGTCATCCTCGCCGGCGGTGACGGTCCAGAGGCGACCACGTCCCGGCGGTCGGGTCGCAGTGGCATTTACAGCCACACGGAGGGTGCGTGATTTGTTGGTGTACTCGTCGTTGGCCATGTGGAAACTTCCGAATCGGGGTGCGCCGGTGCTGACCGTATAGCCAGGGGCCGATTCGATCGTATGGCGACGTCGCTGGGGTGTTCAGCGGGTTCCACACTCGTGGTGGGCATCCTGAATGTTGTCGAGCAGCAGACGAATTCAGGTGGCGAGGTCGGTGATTTGGCTGTCGTGATGCTGAGCAGCTCGGGTTCGGAGGTGGGCGTTGTCGTCGGCGACGGCGTGCTCGCGCTGCTGATCACGGGCCAGGGTGAGATGGCCCGAATTTCCTTGTAACGGCGACACCCAGCGCGTGTCGATCGCCAACTGGGGCTTCACCCCCGGCATCGTCGATTGCCGGATCCGGGGGCGGTGAGGCCCTGCTGCGAGAGGGGCACGGCCTCTACAGGCGTGCATCGATGGTCGGGTCGTCTGGTGCGGGTGCTGCGGTGGCGAATTCGGCGGCCCCGTCGTCGGGTTCGGGCCAGCCGTTGCGGTGGAGCCGGTCGAGGAAATCTGGGAGCAGCAGTGCCGTATCTGCTGGGTCGGCGGTGAGCGCGTCCAGCAGATCTAATGGCACTGATGCGGGGGAGGGCTCGGCGGTCTGCTCGGCGAGAGTGGACGGGGTGAGATCGCTTGCGAGAAAACTCGACACGCCCGGCGAGGCCGTAAAGCGGGATTGTCGGTGTCCCCATTCACCTTTGGATCGGAGGTATTCGGCTACACGTTCTATTGAATGTTGATCCTGCGGAATTTCTGGGTCGAGGGCTGCTTCTGCCAGCCTTACTATGCGTGGGGCGATGATCCTTTCGTCCGCGCGCATCACCTCATCAAGGGTTGAAGTGCCATTCGCGTCGAGAAACCAGGCCTTTCCGCCCGCTTCAAAGCTCACCAAAGCGTGCTGGACAAATCGAGGGTTCTTATCGGAAATCACTGCTACCAACTCGTGGGGCACCGGTTCGAGCAACGCTGACAACGCGCGTGCCAGGATGACACACCCACCGTCATTCCAGCCGTATCCATCCAGCAGAGCCAATGCCTCATCGGTCCAGAGAAGTCCACTCAAAGTTTGACCGGTGAAGTGCGGTGCACGCTGTAACGCTTCGTGAAGCCCTCGGGCACCTTCGGTCGTCCCGTCGTCGTCGCTGCGGAAGCCGATATCTCGGGGTATCGGGGTGATGGCATGGGTGGCGAGGATGTCGATGACTTCGAGGGTCCGCCAGGTCTGGCTGACTTCGTACCGTCTCAGCGGTGTCGTGACGGATCTGCCTGGGGTGGCGGTGTTTTCGTTGTCGACCCAGCGTCTCATGACGGCTTGGTACACATTGTGGAAGCTTGTGTAGCGGCTGTCGGTGACCCCGGCGGGTCTGGTCTGGGTGCGCACAAGCCAGAACGCGTCGTCTTCGGAGCGCGCCTGCAGCGAATCTCCGGTGGCGGTGTTTGCGCAGGCGAACCAACCAGTGCGGCACCTCGGTCGCGGCGAAGGTTCATCGGCGGCCGTGTCGTCGGCGAGGCGACTGGGTGGGGGCGAGGGGCGGTCATCGGGAGGCCTTCCGGAATCGAAAGCGTCGGTGGGGTGAGTGCCTGTGACGGTAGGGCTGCGGTGCGCGTCGTGGTGCGGGCATCCACACACGATGTGTGCCTCATCGGCGCCACATGGCACGAAAAGCGTTGGCCGAGATGGGCCTCGATGCCTCGGTCGGGGGCGGTGCCCACGCATCGACAGCGTGCGGCCGGATGCGCCGCTGGCCGCGGCTGCCGACCCCGCCAAAGTCGAGGACTGTCCCGGGCTCGCGGGTCAGGCCGGGCATCGCGTGAGTTCCGCTGCTGATGTGTGGCTTCTTCAAGGCGGATCGGATCGTTGTCGCACATCAGTTGAAAGCACTTGCGCTGCTGCGGACTCCGCGCTTCACGCCTCGCAAGGTCCGCTCGCTTGCGGGTGCGCCTCGCCGAGTCGGTCGCCGGGGCAGTCGAGGATGTTCAGCGCTATGAGCTGATCCATGGCCCGGGGAGAGTGCGGTTGCGGCTGATGCAGGAGTTGTCACCGACAGGAGTTCCGTGTGGTGATGGAGCGGTTGCCGTGTCCGCGTGGTTGGCGACGGGTTGTCGGTCTGGGTGATGGGGTGTTGCACGGTTTGTGTCACTTCGGTGGGCTTGGTTCGAAGGTGTTGGCAGTTGCGGATATACAGAAAGTGAGAGGGGTGGGGGGCGTTGGAGGCGAATCTGTAAGCCGCGCAGCAGTTCCCGTCCATGCGATATCGGAGACCCGGAGATCTGCTTGTGTTGACTGATTCTGTCGCCGCTGCGTTCGCTGCTCGAGGTGATGTGGTGGCGCGGCTGTGTGAGACCGCTGTCGCTGTCTTCTATGGCCCGTCTGGTGAGGGTGGTGGCGGCGTCGAGTCCACCACGCTGGCATGGGTTCTCGCTGGTGAGCTCTCTGGTGGCGATGCCGCCGTTCAACGTCAGATCTTTGATGCGGCGTTGGGGTGGGGGATGCGGCAGGTTCCTGCCGTGCTGGACCGGTTCCTGGCCAGTGCTGCGGCGGCGCCGTTGTGTGATGCGGTCGCCGCAGTCGTAGCCACTGAAGAGTGCGTTCTGACCGAACCCGCTGCTGGCGCGGACCGGTGGATGGCTGTTTTCGAGCGGGCGGTGGCCGTGGCCGCAGCGCACCCCGGGGCCGTAACCGGTTTCGCAGCTGGTGGGGTGTTCTTCGGCTCGCTGGCCCGCGCCCGCGAGCGGGCACTAACTGCTGGCGCCTGCCCGAAGCATTGTGAACTGGTGTTGTGGCTGGCTGGTGCCGTGTATCGCAGCGCTGATGCGCGGTGGACGGTTTCGCAGTTGGGCTCGGGCAACGGGTGGGTTTTGACCGACCACCACCTCCGCATCGGCGATGGTCGGCGTATCACTGTCCATTTCGACCGGATCGGTGCGCAGGAGTATGTGCTGGCGGCCTGGCGTGCGGCACGGTTGTGCGTGATCGGTAGGCAGATCGCGGCGGGGCAGAACCTTAAGCCGATCACCGGCCGGTATCTGCGGTACTTGATCGCGGTCGACGTCGACACTGGTGTTGGTGTCTTCCTTGTTCCGGGTGACTTCACCGAGGTCGAGTACAAGGCATGCTGTTTCGAAGCGCTCAGCGCCGACCTCGCGCCGACGCTGCAGGTGCATTCGAACCGGCGGCTCTTCGATACCGATGCCGTGGTCTGGCGGGCACTGCCCGGCCCGCACCCCACCGCCTGAAACTATTCGGTTCCTGGGCGGGCGCGGCATGACGCGGAATTGCCGCGGCCAAGAAATGCCCTCGGGGACAGCCGGATTCCGATGCACCGCGCACGCGGGGCTTGCCGTCACCGGAGTTGGGGCGGCGGCTGAGGGATCGCAGAGACAAGTTGGCCCCGAGCAGGCCCGGGCACGGCCGAACGGGGAATAGTGCACTGCCGCAACGGCTCGACGTCTCTCCGTCTAGCTTTCCTGCATCCCCACCACACACCCGAACGAGCTGTCTATGGCTTGGTGGTGAGGCTGGAGAGGATCACCGTCACTGCTGATCTGTTCTGGTCCCCTTTGGTCATTCCTGATCAGCTTTGCTGAACTGCGAGTTTGGCTATGTTGCACTGGTTTCCGACTCCACTGAAGCGAAAAGATACGGAGATCCGGTGATGTGGTCTGAGATTGGAAAGACGGTGCGCAAGGCGATGGGCGAGTGGGGTGCGGTAGCACGGTTCACAGTGTGCGTGCTGGTTCTCACTTTCGCCGTGGTGGCGGTGTTGTGGGTGTCGGCGCTGCATTCGGCTGTGGCGAACATCGGGTGAAGTGAACGATGTCAGTGATGGACGACAGAGACGACCCGCGTGCGCAACTGGCTGCTGCCCTGACCGATTTGCGCCTGAAAGTGGGTAAGCCACCCTATCGGCGCATGGTGTCGAAGCTGCAGGCGATAAGCAAGGATGCGGTCGGACCCACTGCGCTGCGTAATGCGGCATGGGGCACAGGAGTCCCGAGGCTGGACACAGTGACGCAATTCGTCTCCGCCTGCCGGCTTATCGCCAGGGAAAACCACATCGCCCTCGATGAGGCCCTGTTTGCCAGCCAACGATGGCGAGAGTTGTGGCAGCGGGCTGTACCCCTCGACGCACAGCCACTTCCCCTCGGCGATGCGCCGTCGCCGGGACTATCTGCAGGCCAGCCAACTTCGCACCAGATTCCGCGGGTGCACGGTTCCGATGCTGACGACCTGCAACCCTGGGTGGGTTTGGTCCAGCAGCTCGGTGCCGATGGTCACCTGCCACGGGTTTCGAACTTGGATCCTTATCAACTTGGTGCAGTGCCCACGCAATTCGGTTCGGTGGGACACTCGGGCCCGAGCCTCGATCCGTATGTGCAACGCACGGCAAGCGATGTGGACGCCCGGCTGGCCAAGGCATTGACCGGGCCGACGATGGTGGTGGTTATCGGATGGTCGATGGTCGGCAAGACCCGCACCCTTTTCGAGGCGGTCCGCAGACAGCTGCCAGAAGCCCGGGTGCTGGTGCCAGAACCCACTGCACTGCACAAGATCCCGCAGCACGCGGCCTACACGCGAAGTAGCGAGACAATCGTCGTTTGGCTTGACGACCTGGACGAATACCTCCAGGAAGATCAGGCACTCGGTCCGACGTGGCTGACACACATGCGCGCGGCTCATCCAGGCCGCACCGTGGTCGCGGCCACCCTGCGCCGGGAAGCCTATAAACGCTTGCGCGACGCCACAGGCGAACTCACCAGAGATGCCCGCACGCTGCTGAACCATGCGACACGGATCACCCTTGAGTCGACCAGCGACGATCATGATGAGCTGGCAAGGGCTATGGCTATTAGGGGATATCGCGACCTGCACTTGGAGCGATACCAAGAATTGGGCTACGGACTTGGGGAAGTCCTTGCCGGAGCACCAGCCCTACTCGAACGCTACGACGACGCAGACCCACGGTTGCGCGCGGTGATTCAGGTGTCTGTGGACTGGAGACGCATCGGCCGCTCGGACCCGATACCTGAACCGGTCCTCATCGACCTCGCCGACCGCAGGGCGAGAACCCTGCAACGCAACCTCGGCCTCGACCCAGGTGCAACTGCTGCTGCGATTGTCACCGCGCGGGAATCCGTGGAGACAACCGCCCGTATCGCGGCCCTGGATACTGTCTGGTTCTCCGACACAGACTGCGGATACCGAGCGTTCGACTATCTTGTCGCCGCCGACGACGGCCAACATGGACGTCGTGAAAGACCCATCCCTGACGGATTCTGGGACGTCGCCACCCACAGCGCTGACCCCAAAACACTCGCCGCTGTCGGTTCCATGGCGCTTCTTCGCGATGAGATCGAGCACGCGACACGAATCCTTTACCGCGCTGCCGTCGCCGGAGATCCTGTCGCTAGCCACAACCTCGGCATCCGATTCAGAGCGAGCGGAAACCCTGAGCAAGCCGAATACTGGTGGCGCAAGGCCGCAGAGGCCGGACATCCCGGGGCGATGAACAATCTTGCGATCCTGCTGAATGACGACGACAGGGATTTCGATGAGGCTGAGGGCTGGTGGTATAGGGCCGCCGAAGGCGGGGACCCCCAGGCAATGCATAACCTCGCGGTGCGCTTAAGGGAGTACGGGGACACCGAGGATGCAGATCAGTGGTTGCGCAAGGCCGCCGCGGCGGGGTCTGTGGGCGGCATGTTCACTCTCGCGCTTCTGTTCGAACACCGTGGCGACCTTGAGAACGCCGAAAACTGGCTCCGCAAGGCTGCAGAGGCCGATCATGCCGCCGCCATGAACAGCCTCGCGGTCATGCTCAAACGTAGAGGCGACTTCGCGGAGGCCGAGAAGTGGTACCGCAGGGCAGCCACCTTCGGAAACGTCGATGCCATGAATAATCTTGCGATTCTGCTCGAGGGCAGCAACGACCTCGAGCAGGCCGAAAAGTGGTACCGCCGAGCAGATGCCGGCGGCCATCCCGACGCTATGTACAGCCTGGGGAATCTGCTCAAGGCCAACGGGCATCTCGAGGACGCCGAGGCAGCGTGGCGCAAAGCGGCCGCCGCGGGCAATGCCGATGCCATGAACAACCTCGGAGCCTTGCTCCACGACACTGGAGACTCTGAACAAGCCGAACCCTGGCTGCATCAGGCCGCCGCCGCGGGAGGGCTCGCAGCAGTGCTCAACTACGCGGTGCTGCTCGAAGGTGGGGGCAGAGACCGTGAAGCGGAGGACTGGTACCGCAAAGCTGCGGAGGGCGGTGTAGGGAATGCGATGTTCCCGCTGGCGAATCTCCTGCAGAGTCGTGGAGCCACCGAAGAAGCGACGAAGTGGTGGCACCGCGCAGGTGTGGCGGGTGATCCCCGAGTCCTGGCATGGTTCCGGCAGATGCGTTCGGTTCGTCCAGGCATCCCTCGAGTACGTGGTCGCTGGTTCACCAACTACTAGATCCGGGTCATCTACGCTTTCCATCGGTGCGCCAGGACTATTCGGGTTCGGGATACGTGCGGCTGCTGGAATGCCGGATGCTCACAGCACGCGGTCGCCGGTCCAGGTTTGGTCGGTTCTGGGGACTTTGGGGTCGGCCGTGAGCCGAGTGATCAACTGGCGCAATTGCTCAGTGGTGGATGGGAATGCGGGATGCAGGCTCTGCAGGTCGTCGGTGAACACCAGGGTCCACGTTCCATCGGGGAGGCGGTGGTGGCGTTCGGCGATGAGGTCCATGTCGGTGCGAGAGTTGATCACGGCCCCCACGATCAGGCGAACATCAGCGTTAGGTGGCTGGAACCGCAGGATCAGCGAGCCGTCCCACTCGTCCTCGGGAGGTCGCCCGTGGCGGTCCATGATGGCAGCGCTCTTGAGTGTTCCATCCGCGTCGCGTGTGCCGCGGGGACTGTCGTCGACGCTGTCGTCGAGCTCAACGTAGCCGAGTGCGGCGCGCAACTCAGTACTCAGGCGCCATAGAAACGCGTTGGCGGTGGCGGTGTGCTCTTGGAGCAGGAGTTGGATGTCGCCATGGCCCAGCAGTCTCGGGCCGCCGTTTTCCGGCGGCCGTGGGTGCGGGCCGGGATGCTGGCGCAGCCATGAGCGCAGTTCCTCGGCGAACGCCGCCGCGGTCGGGCGTTGACCGTTCAGATCGGCGGTGGCCTGTTGAATGACCGGATCCAGCTCGCGTGCCGCAGGTCCGCCGAAGTGTTTGAGTGAATACCGGGAGTCCTTGATCTGTCCGGGCGGCGGATACTCGCAGGTGATTCTGTGATCAGGCCATATCTGGCGCGGTGCGGCAAGCGCCCACAGGGATTTCGCCAAGCTGTAGATATCGGCGGCATGCCAGTTCAGAACGCGGGCGGCGCGCATCGCTTCCGGTGCCAGGAACGCAATAGGGCCGACCTTCTCCCGGTCCTGGGTGACCCCGGCGGAATTTGCCCATGCTGCGATACCGAAATCGCCGAACACCGGCTGGCCGTCGAACCAGAACAAGTTGTCTGGCTTGATATCTCGGTGAGCGACCGGATCCGGCCGGTTCTTCAGATCGGCCAAGACTGCCGCCAGTTGCGCGAACGCCGCTACGGTGACATCGAAGTCCGCGGTGGCCAGGTGGTCGGCCAACGGTTGCGCGGGTGGCATCACGAACCATCGAGCTGGGGTCTCGCAGTCGCGGTCGATTACGGGCAGGACGCCATGTACGCCGGCCAGGGATTGCAGGCCTTCGACCTCATCGCAGAACCTGCTGAGGGTCGTCGGGTAGCCATTGCGCGGTGTCTTCAGGACGCCGGCGGTGTCGTCGTCGGTGGTCACGTGCCAGACGTGTTTCGTTATCGCTTCCGTCAGGGTCCACTTGCCACGACGCTGTCCGGGTTGAAGTTTGGGCATACCTATAGTTCGGTGCCGAGGTGCGTGCCGTGACACTGTGAACCGTCCTGTATCCGATGGAGACTCGGGTTCAGGCCACCTCAGCTGAGATGGTCCGTTGATGGTAGAGGTGTTCGTATTCGACCAGCGGCCGGTACCCGATCACCGGGTGGAGGCAGTGGGTGTTGCACCAGTGCACCCATGAGGCTGCTTCCCGTTCAAGGCAGGTGGCGATCTGGTCGGGGATGGGGGAGAGGCGCATTGTCGTTGTTGCGGAGTTGTTGGGCGCGAATCGTTGTCGGTGTTGTCGTTGGTTTGGCGGGGCTGTGCGGTCGCGATCGGTTGCCCGATCGCTGGGGGCCTACTGTTCGTGCCCGTACAGCCCTGACTCGGGGGTAGTGGTGTGGCGGTAGTGGACACGAAATCCGGTGTCAGTCAGGGTATGTGGGTCGGTGTCGGTGGCGGGCTGCCCGCACGCCGCGCACGTATCACGCTTGTCCGTGGTGGTCACGCTCCTGCTGGCGGGAACTGACGAATCTCACCGCTGTCCTGGCCCATGGTTGGTCTCCTATTCTCCGGTCGGCGGTCATCGCTTGCGTGTGTGGGGCAGCTGTGGAGCCGGGTGGCGTGTTCTGCGGCCCGCCGTGGCCGTCGGTGGTGGTTTCGGTTCGCGTTGTTTGTTATTCGGTGGTGGGGTGTCGTTTGGCGATGCGGCATGCGTGGCAGTGGCCGTGGTAGAACCTGGCGCCGGAGGGTTTGCCGCAGTGGGTTCCGGCGGGGCATGTTTCGGCTAGTGCTCGTTCGAGTTGGTTGCCGAATCGGGTATCCCAGCTCGCGCGTTTGTAAATAGCTTGGTGGGTGAGTCCGAGGTCGCGGGCGGCGTTGGCGACGGTGGTGCCGTTGCGGATCGCATTCAATAGTCGCTTCTGGTCGTCGCGGTTGAACGCGGCGGCCGCCAGTGCGCGGCGCCATTGTCTGGAGGCTGCGGCGTGCGCGGCGCGTGCTTCGGCGTCGCGAGCTTTGCGGGTGTGGTAGCGGGTATTCGGGTTGGCGGGGCGGGGCGGCACGGCAGGGTCCTCGTCCCCGGTTTGGTTGTGGGCGTCGGTCACGGTGGCGTTGTCCATGGGAAGTGCCTTGTGTGTGAAGGGGGTTCGGGTTGGTGAGGTGGCACGGACTCGTGGTGGTGGGTGCGGTCAGGCCAGTTTGAGGGCCTGTTCGACGATGTCGGCGAGCGCGGCGGCGTCGAGGACCCGGGCGAGGCTCTTGGTAGCGCCAGGTGCAGAGTCGTAACACAAGGGTTCGGCCTGTTTGACTTTGGTGAGCAGCTGGATGTCCATCTCCTGGCCTGGCATCGTGACTTCGATGTCGGCCCACGCTGCGTTGTGGTGCTTCACCGCTGCTGGGGTCGGCAGGAGGTCGCGGATCTGGATGGTGTGCGCGGTGGTGTCGTAGCGGGCGCGTACGACGCCCGCGATCACGTACAGGTCGTAGCCGTACCAGGGGCCGGGTGTTTCGTCGAGGCTGGTGGAAAAGTCGCACTGCACCACGGGATAGCCGCCGCGTGCCAGATGCCACGCGCTGGTTCGGTCGCTGGTGGTGCGCCAGCCGCGCGCCCACATCGCCTCTCGCACCTGCTGCCATGTGCGGTCACCGCGGCCCGCGCCGCGCAGGTAGACCGTGACCGGGGCGGTGGGGGATTCGGTGACTGGACGTCCCTCGGTGTCGCGGCGCAGGAGTTCCCACACGCGCGGCTTGCCTGAACCCCACCAGGCGGCGATGTCGGAAGGCTTCTGGCCAGCGTCGGCTGCGTCGCGCAGCAGCCTCAGCTCGGCCGCCTCGGCGGATTCCCGGTTAGCACGGGCAGCCGCGATCCGGGCGGCCCAATCGGTGTCGTTGCGGGTCATTGGTTTTCGCTTCCTGCGACGAGAGACGGCATGTCTCTCTCGGATAGGTGGATCGTGGGTGGCGGGGTGTGGATGCGCCAGCGTGTGACCCCACTGAGGTGGGGAGAATGCCCCGCGCGTGCGGGGAATGCCCCGCGTGCGCGGGGAGCAAAGGCACTGCCGCTGTGGGAAGACCCGGAGCCATCCCCGCGACACGGTGAACGTGATGTCGATCCCGATGTTAACGCTGGGCCCCGACAAATCTTTCCGGAAACGGCCGCGTGCGCGTGGAGTGCGATCCTGCCCCGGGGTCAGACACTTTCGGTAGCGCTGGACCACACTTTCCAGCTCGGCCTCGAGGAACCGGCTGGTGTCATCGACAGCTGGGATTCCCGTTCGCGGTCAAAGCGCCCCGGTAGCCATTCTTGCCCAGCCGTTAAAAGGGTGGGGCGTCGTGGCAGGTGCCGATGTGGAGTTGGTCCCGAGTCCAGCGTGATTCGACCGGGGGTGGTTGCGGCGGGTTGTCGATCAATGAGTAGCGCATTTGCCAGCGCGGATGGGTGCTGAGCGTGTCGTGGTGCTCACACAGGTGGTGATCGAGAGCCTCATCGGCACGGTGGCGGGGTGTGACCACCTCGTTATCGGGGTCCTGTGGTCCGCAGGGGCGGGAAGGCTGTCTGGAAGTGCTCAAGTGGGAATTTCGCCGTCCACGTGCCCGGGACGATCGCTGGTCGCAGGAATGCGACGGGCAGGGGGAGGTTGTTGAGCAGCTCCAGGTCTTCGTCATGTTCCTGGTCTCGGTTGGTCACGGAATCGATCCTAGGGGCCAGTGCCGTAGTTGTCTGACTGGTTACGGTTCGACTCCGGCTTCGGGGCTTCGGTGGCGGGCAGCTCGGTGTAGGTCACGGCTGAGTGCATCTGCCGGCCGCGTTCAAAGACTCCGATTCGTTCCACCCTCGGCAAAGTGAATCCGCTTGCGCTGAAGGGGTTCGCAGCGCTCGCCGATTCTGAGGGTGTGTAACCGGTTGGGCCGCAACCATGTTCGTGGGAACCGGTGCGCTTTGCAGGCTCGATTCGGTGCCGTTGCCGGTGGAGCCAATCTCGACCCTGATCATTGTCGGCTGCTGCGCACCCGGCGAGGCCCCGCTACGACGGAGCGGCCCCAACCTCATCACCCTCAGCAAGTTTGTTGTGCGCGATGACCCGGTGCCCAGACAGCAGGTTCTCGTGCAGGTAGTCCAGGACGAAGTGGTGAGTGTTAGTGTCGCGGTCAACGGGGATGCTGATCGAGCCCATGACGTACCTCCAGAGGTCGGACGGTGATTCACCCGGGCTTGACTCCCTTAGTCACGGCGCCTGGTGTCAGGGTGCTCGTGGATGCTGTGGTTGCCACCCCAACGGCCCGGTGCAGCGGATGCGGAACCCTTTCCAGTCGTGTGCAAAGTTGGCGGCAACGATAGGTGCGGCTCGCGGCGCGCAGAGTGGGAAGTCACACCGCTGGTGTTCCTTCTGCACGTCTACGTCGACCCGCCTGCCTGGCTGATTTCGAGCAGCAGATCTGTTGTTGCAGAAGGTGATCGAGGCGTCCGGTGTGGGATGGGCCGGTGTGTTTCTCAGTGTGGCGGGCCGGGGTAGGGCGTGTAGGCGTCGTGTCTCACGGGTGTGACCTCGCGGCGCGAAGATGCGGGCCGGCACCCGTCGGCTGGATCGTTGTGGTCGGTTGCGCGGCAGGGTGTGTGCGGTGGAGGTTTCACACTGGCTGTGTGGGTTGGGTGGGTGTGGTGGGGGGTCTGCGTTTTATGGTGGGTGATGCAGACCCCTGTTTCTGCTGCATTGGATGAATAGGGAAACTCCGCGAGGGGTAACGGGTTGGCGCTCGCCTCGTGGAGGTTTCTCTTTCGCGTCCCTTTTCTCGAGCCGTGGGGCTATGGCTCGGTGGTTGTCTCCGCTGCCCTGCAGCTCCTCCTCCACGGCCGCGAGGGTGGTGCGCAGGCGGCGCATATCGCGCATCGACGTCCAGCTCGACTGATTCGACATCATCGCAACGCAATCCGAGCTCTATTGAGGCCCCCCGTGCTGCTGTCAATTGCCTTTCCGACAGGCCGGGATGAAGTTCGACGACGGGCCACGGCGTGTGGGGCGTGGCTGGGCGGCCGGACAGTGCGATGGCCATTTTCGGTGATGTGGCCGATGAGAACTCGGTCTTCGTCGGTGAGGGCATTGGTGATTCCGAGGTGGTGCTCGGCGGTGGCGGGCACCCGGATGAGCGCTTGGAAGTAACGGATGTAGAGCCAGACCGTGACCGCGCCGTACGGGCCGTCTTCGATAAAGAAGGTCGGGGGCGCGTCGAGGTGGAATCCGCCGGACGATCCTGGAGTGGTGATCGCGGCGGCGTCGACTCGCCAGGTCACATGGCCGCGGGTGTAGTGCGGCAGCAGCTGGCACGGCAAAACCCGCCCAACCCAGGATGCCGGACCCGGAGCGGGGAGATAAGCGAAATCACTGCCACATCAGATGATTCACCTCGTGATCGGCTAAGGCTGCCGCCCGAAGCCCCCAGCCCTGCTGACATGCCCACAAATGCAGCCAACCGGTTATGCCAAAGGGACTTGATGGCTTGTTAGATGCCCAGAGTCGAACCAGATTCGGAGGGGCCATCGAGTCCACTGCTCGGTGCCGACGGATTCTCGCCTACTGCCAATTTCGCACGAGGGTTCGCCGATTTATCGTGGTCGGTGTGAGGATCTGCGGCTGCACCGAGCGCGTCTAGCAGTTCGTCGCTGGCCTCCAGCGAATCGATGCCTGTGGGGGCCGCTTCTTTGGCGAGCCATCGGTGGCTTTCCCACACTGCGGTCGGCCCGCAGGACCGGAGTGCGGCAACGAACTCGGTTATTGTGGCTTCGAGTTCCGGGAACGCGGGATAGTCACGAAGCTCTGGGTGTGTCGACCGCAGCAGTTCTACACCTTGCAGCCACGGGATCGGATCCGATCCGGGATCGCCGGGGTACAGGCGGTACGGGTCAGGCAGGTCGGTGCGGCCGAAGCGGGCCAAGTTCTGGTTGGTGCGGATCGCTTCACGCATCCCCTGGGCATCGAAACGACAGTTGCGGATCAGGTAGTAGCAGTCGAAAAGGTCTTTGTAGCGGTGCCAAGGGCCAGCCCCGATGATCCGTGACGTGGATGGTGGCCCACTGAGCATGCAGATCTTCGTGGCGAGCTGATGGGCCGTGGGCAACAAGTCCGGTGTGTAGGGCTTCATTCCAGGAAATGTGATTGCCACAACCGGCCGCAAGCTCGGCTCGGATGGTCCCTCGAAGCCCACCTTGACCGGCGGTTTGATATCGAATTCGATGTTGATCGGATCGTCTACTGGAACCGTCATGTGCGGGCCTAGATGTGTATCGCGGGGCTGGGCGACTACGACGCCCATGGTGGTGCCGTTGGGATGCACTGTGCGGTGCGCGATGCTGTAGCGCACGAGACCACCCAACCCCAAGCCGCGAGTGGTGAGGACGTCGGGATCGTCGGCGGCGACGTGGTCGAGTAGGCGGGCCACGGTGGTGCTGAAGAGTGTGGCGGCCTGCTCGGGGTCACGGTCGTCGAGATCGCGGGCAGACAAGTCGAGATCGAACGCGGCGCGCGCCACGATGTAGGCGGGGTCCAGCGGCGAGGAGATCGTGACAGTCGGCCACTTGGTGTCGACGGGACGCGCCGGAAGTGACAGCGACCCGAGCAGGACCCAGTCGTGTGGTTCCACGGCGGCAAGTCGTTGTGCGAAGTCGGCGGCGAGAACCTGGTGCAGGATCCGGTCGGAGCCGACTTCAGGTGGGGCGGCGTGATCATCGATGAAGCGATGAAAGTGCGGCCAGGTGGGAAAAGCCTCGATGAAGTCCGAACCGATATGTGGGGCGGGGTCCTCCCACTGTTGGGCCACTCTTCAAGCTCCCGCGGCCGAGGCTTCATCACTGGAGGCGAGCAGGCCGGTCAGCCAGCTACGCCCGTCACCATCCCGGCCCGTCGCCACGCGGGTCTTCTCAAGGCGCGTCGCCAATTCTTCGTCATCGGCGAGTCCGGACTGCAGTATCCGTGCTGCGATACGGCCCAAATCGATGGGATCGAGTCGGCCCGAGCCGACGACATCGGTGAAGGCGCGGCCCGCAACGACCACGGGAAGGCCATCGACAGTTTTCCAGTCGCCAGCGTCCAGCGATCCAGCGGTGACTACCGTTTCGGGGACCTGCGACAAGTTTGATGTGCCAACGGTGGTGATTTCGGTGGGACCAGGCAGATCGACGAGCTTGTAGATTCGCAACGCGGTGGCTCCGGCAACTACACCGGCGGCGGGGAGGGACCGCTGTGAGGCGGGAAGGTGGGGCTCGAGGAGAAGCCATCGAGCGAACTGACGGGGGAATGGATGCCGTCCCCCGGCCCGCATCCTCACAACACCCGGGATTACCTGCTCCAGCAACCCGGCATCGACAAGGCCTTCGAGCTCGCTGTCGGTGACACCAGCCCCGCGGGCCTGAACCCCCGTGATCAACCCAGACTGGCCATCAGCCAAGTGGGCCAGCTTCACAATGCGTACGATCACCCTCCCGACTATATCCCTTGGCGCACAGCAGAAATGGGAAAGCATGTCCGACACCGGCTCCGCAACCATCGACTTCCGCACCGATCCGATCGGAGCGGCCCGGCAAGGGACCAACCCAACGGTGCTATGCAGGATGCGCAGTGGATGGGCCGTCATCGGCGGCACCCAACATCTGCCCGGGTACTGCGTGCTGATGCACGACGGCACAGCCGATCAACTCACCGACCTACCACGCCCGGACCGCATGACGTTCATGCACGACATGGTGCTGCTCGGGGAGGCGGTCGAGCGTGCCTGCCGCGCCGCGGATCCCGCTTTCTGGCGCATCAACTACGAGGTCCTCGGGAACCTGTGGCCGCATCTGCACGGACATATCCACGCTCGCTACCAGTGGGAACCCGATCACCTGCGTATCGGCCCGGTCCACCTCTACGGCCGGGATCGTCAGGCACCCGAGCACCAGCTCGGCCCCAGACACGACAACCTGCGGGACGCCATTGCCACTGCGTTGCGCGAGATCCTCGCGCAGTAGGCCGGCCTGAGGCATGCTGTTCCGGCGTCACCTGTCGGGTAGGCAATGGCCCCTGGCTTCGGCGGAGTCGGACCGAACGCGGGTCTTCTGCATGAGTGAGGCCCCCCGAACATCGTCATGGTGTTGGGGTGGTCACGGTCGCGTCGGAGCCCGGATAGGTTGCGGGAGTAGGTGATTCGACCGCACGGGTCGGTTGGTGTTGGGGTGGTCGTTGTCCGCTGCGGGCGGCACGCAGGGCCGGGAGGTCGATGTCGATTGGCGCGCTGTCGCTGTCGACGACGACTTCGACCGCGACATCGGGATCGGCGTAGAGGCTTAGGACCAGCCCGCCGTGGCCGTCCTCGTAGGCGTGCACGTGGAAGTTTCGGCCGTCGTCGCGGGTGCCGTCAATGGCGGGTATGAGCCCGTACTCGCCTTGGTCGTCGACGCTCAGCTCGTGGGTCCAGGCGCGGAAGCTGGCGGGTGCGGGCTCCTCGGAGCCTGGGTGGGGCGGTGAACTGCTGTGGGGCATGGTGGATCCTCGGGGAACAGGGGACACGACTGCGGCGTACTGGTTTCCGCGTACGGCGATGCGCCGGTGTCATCGTCGCCCATCACTTGGGCCTCGCGGCCGAGCATCCGCACGGGCGGTGTGTCACCCCGCGGGGTCGATCCGATCTCCGAGCGGTCGGGTCCCGCGCTGGCTGTTTGGCGCGATTGAGGCTGGGGTGCACCTGCGGGGTGTCGACTGGCCCGGTCGGGCGGTGTGGCTGCCGTTGAGGCTTGCGTCTTAGTGTTTCTCGGTGGTCAGGATGCGGTAGAAGAATGTCTCGTTGGCTAGTGGTGCTGGTCCGCCGGGGAATCCGCCTAGCCATTGTGCGAAGTTCAGCGGTTCGGCGGGTGCCTTCAGGATGAAACCCAGTTGTCGGTAGAACTCGGCGAGTCCGGGGTCTTCGGTGAGGAATTGGCCGTAGAGGATCTCCACTCCGCCCCGGTAGGCGGCTGAGGTCGCGGCGTTTACGAAGGCCCGCCCGAGGCCGTGCCGGCGGTGGTCTTCGTCGACGGCGACCAGGTGCAGTTTGGAGGTGAACAGCAGGGCCTGCATGACTGCGGTGGTGTCGAGGTTGTGTTTTTCGGCGAGGTCGGCGATGAACTGCGAAGCGGGCCCGACGAGCGTGCCGCCGACCACCTGTCCATCCAGGGTGGCGACCAGGGCTGTGGTCCGGGCCCACGCCACTGCGTCGAGATCGCCGCCGGTCACCGCCGACATCATCATCCGATGGCTGCTGTCGGGATCGCGAAGGCCTTCACCGAGAAACCGGTCAGCGTGGGCGTGGACGAGATTCTCCGTGACTTTCGGCCCGCCCGCGCCCGCCATCGCCGCCCACCGTTCGAACCCGCGCAATTCCTCCGTGGTCCGGGCGGGTCTCACGCGGTACGGCCCGACAGCGACCTCGCCCAGTGCCGACGCCCGGCGGCGCGTAGCGCGACGCGGTGATACGGACTTCTTCGGCTTACGCCCCTTGGACTTCGGCACCGCACAACCCCTTTGCCGGATGCGAACTGTACTCCTGAACGCTACCGGGTCGCACGCGGGCTGCCCGTGGAAATCGTTGTGAGGTGGGGCTTTTCGCGTCACTGGACCCCCACGTGCCGACACCTCGAAGCTCGTCAGACCGACGCAGTCGAATCGGCCTGGATGAGCGGCTGTCCAGTACCGAGTTTCGGGGCGCCTTCCTGAACTCGGCCTGATCGCGCTTCCACGCGGTGTCGTCCTGTTCGAAGGCTGCCCCGAACCGGTCGAACCACTCGATCGCCGTCCAGAACCTTTGGGTCAAATCCGTATTCGGGGTATCGATGGGGCTGGATGAGGATTCGTCACTGTGTTGGTAGTTTTCATCGCCCCGGCGGCTCGCGGGTTCGGAGACGGATCGCCGGGTGACACGGTAAGGTCGGCGGTGTTGTTCCCCGCATACGCGGGGATCGCTCACCTCGAGGTGAGCATTCGGCCCTGCCTATGCGGGGATTCCCCGCCGCTGCGGGGTTATTCAGGATGCGTCCATGGCTCCTGCCTATGCACCATGAACCCTCGCACCCTGTCTGCCCCGAAACCGAAATGGCCCCGGCAGGTGATGTCAGCACCGGCCGGAGCCCCGACGGAGAGGATTCCTCCGCAATGACTTGGTACACCATCACCCACTCCTGCACACACGAAGTCCCCCAACATGTACACGGCGACAACCGATCTCAGCGCGACTGGAAAGCCAAGCAGCTCGAACAGCAGATCTGTAACGCCTGCTTCGCCCGCGACCAGAAGACCGAACGCGACGGCGCCAACGCTGCCGCGCTCGCTGCTGCTGACGCGGCGGAGTGGCCCGCACTGACCGGCACCGAGAAACAGGTCCCGTGGGCGGCCAGCCTCCGCGCCCGCGCCCTGGCGCTGCTGGACGTGGTTGCAGAGGTGGCCGCCGGTAATCCGCACCACCCCGAGGGGGGAGAGCTCGTCGCTCCGGTGCGGGAGATGCTGCTGAGTCAGACAACAGCCCAGTCGTGGATCACCTTCCGCGACAAGAATTTCAACGCCATGATCACCGCATGGGCAACACCCGATGAACGCGGCCGATGGCGCGACCAGGCCGGTATCGACCGGTTTCCCGATAGCGTGCTCCGCGTGGCGAACAACCGTTTCTTCGCCCGCGAGCAGTAAAGGAGGTTCTCCGCCCATGGAAAACCTGAATTGGTGGCTGGGACTCGACACCGACCGCTTGATCGGCATGACAGGCTGGGCCGGACAGACGCCCGAGGGCGAAGTCCCCTTCGTCCTGCTGTATCCGCTGCAAGGTGGGCTCGAGGCGGACATGCGGCGGCTAGCGTCTGTCCTCGGCCTCGCCGTGGGTGCTGATGGCGCACCCCCGCAAACCCCCGGCCTTGCGTCGGTGACGGTTGCCGGCGGCTGGGTTCGACTGCGCATCGGCGAGTGGAGCACCGAGATACCGAGCAGCCCGGAGTTCGCGGACGCGGCACAGGCCGGGTGGGGAGTTCTCGTCGTCGGCGAGCGCGCATGGTCCGGAACCTCCGCCCAGCTGGACGGATACCTGGCTGCTGGCGGGTTCCACGCAGTGCACCACGGTCGCATTCCTGTCGGGTGATCCCGGATTCCGGGCGGGGCCGAACATCTCGAACACCTCGGCGTGGAACTGGTTACGGGCCTGGAGCATCCGCACGCGGGTCACCTCGTCAGCCGGTCGTCGTGCCGGTCGAGTTGATGGTGGTTGTCGGGGTGTGGGCGGCGAGTGCCGTTGTTCAGAGGCCGTGGCCCAAACCTGCGCTGGTGGGGACGCTGTCGATGCTGCTGGTGGTGGCGACGGTGGTTGAGAGGGTGTTGGAGGGGTGTGCAGCTGTGGCTGCGGTGAGTGCGGTGGTGTGGTCGAGTAGAGCGCGCAGGATCGTCGCGGTGAGTGCGGTCGGGGTGTGGGCTGCGCGGTGCCCTCCGATCATTGTCTCTAGCATGGGCGCGTATCGGACGTCGATGCTCCAGCAATCCCCTGGGCGCAGCGCAGCGGCACGTCGGATCGGCGTGTGGGGTAGGCGGTGATAACAGTGTCCGCATCGATGTTGACGGCGACTGATGGCCACCACTGGCCGGTGATGCTGTTGTGCTTTTCGATGTAGGCGTCCAGGTCGTTGAGATCTGCGGCGATCCGCGCGGCCTGCTCGGCCAGCGTGGGCGGGGCCGGGTTCGGGACATCGCTCGGCCCGGCGATGTCGGTCCATATAGCGGTCCAGGATCGCCCCTCGAGTAATTCCAGCCGGAGCAGCACGTCGATCACGGTGTTGTCCCGCTCGATGTCGAGCTGGGCGAGCTGGCGTTGCACGAGCCCGTTGAGGGTGCCTGGCGGCAGTGCCGGTATTTCGGCCGCGGCGTCAGGTGGAATGGCGGGCAGCCAGGCAGTCGAGCCGTATTGCGTTGTCGTCCAACCGTTTTTGCTCGATTTGGCCCACCCGGTACGGGCGAGATAGTTGTCGATCAGGTGAGGGATCGGGGTGCGGGCGGTCATCGCGGCTGTCACACAGCCCCAGGTGTCGCGGGTGTTCATACGGGGCTCCCAGGTGCGCTTGTCGGGGTTCCAGCGGATGGGTGCAGGTGCCGTCCAGAAGGGGGTGAAGCAGTCACAAGCTATGTCCGTTCAGGAACGTGGGCGTCGTGGACTCACACCGCTGGTGTGTGCGGCGGCGGCCACGTGGGCGGGAACCGGCGTGACGGTTGTGTGTGGGCGTTTCTGGTTCGATCGGCTCGGCGGTGGCGGTGGTCTGCGTAGCGGTGGTTTACGTGCGTGGGGTGTCTGTGGTGCGGGTTTTGTCGGTCAGGTATTGGCGTAGTGCGGCGGTGATGATGTCGCTGCGTGTTGTGCCGCTGCGGTGGGAGTATTCGGTGAGTGCTTCGTCTATGTCTGCGGGCAGGTGAGCGACGGTTTGGACTCTTGGAGTTGGCATCTGGAACGTCCTTGTTTGTTGCGGTTTGCGGGGGTGCGCGCGGTGTGGTGTTGGCCTGGCTGTCGCTTGGGGTCGGTGCGGGCGGTGGGTGGTGGGTGTTTGGGGAATCATCACTTCACACGCGGCGGCACTTTTCGTCTTCGTCGGTCACGTTGATGAGGTTCATGCTGGGGCGGTTCCGTTCACGGATTCTCGGTGTTGGCCCGCTTGAATTTTGTTGTGGTGTGGGGTTTCATCTGTCGGAGCCTGTGTCCGGTTCCGGCTTGTCGACTAGTGCTGTGGTGTTTGTGTCGTGGGTGGGGGCGGTCGCTGGTGTGGTGTGGTCGGGGGCTGTGGGTAGTGCCGCGGTGGGAGTGTGCGGGTTGCAGAGCGAGGCGGCGTCGAGGCTGTCGGTGAGATCAGTGGTGGAATTGGGTTGTCGTGGTGGGGGTTTGGGGGTGGTTATGTCCAGGTCCAGGGGCCGCCTTGGCGGGTGGGTAGCCAGTGGTTGGTGACCAGGTCCGACCAGGTTCCGGCGGGGCGGGTGGTGAAGCGGACGAGTCCGGGTTCGGTGGGGACCTCGATGATGTCGCGGCACAGGCCGACGAGTCCGGACACGGTGGAGACCAGGGGGATGAATCCGTTGTGGTGGATGCGTGCGCGCATCGCGGCGCGGGTTTGGGCGCCGATTGTGTACCAGGCCTCGGTCGCGGCGAGTTGTTCGGGCAGCGGGGCGAATACGTCGACTCCCATCCATTGTCGTGTGGGGTCGCCGGTGACGGGGGTGCGGCAGGTTTGGCGGGTCACGAACACCTGCCCGACTTGTGTGTGCAGGTGGGTGATGTCGGTGTCGGGCAGTGCGGCGGCGCGTTCGACCTGGTCGCGTTCGACGAGCAGGCCCGCGCTGTGGTGGTAGCGGGGGCCGAGTAGTCCGCTGGCCAGCAGTGCGGGGATCTTGCGTTGCGGCACTCGGGGTTTGAGGATTTCCAGCGCGCCGGTCGGGCCGACCAGGGCGATGTCGGCTCGCTTCGCTGTCGCCATCGGGCTCCTTCCGTAAAGAATAAACACAGTGGGTTGTCGGACACCACTGTAGTTGCTACAGTGGTGTCCGACAACCCACTGTGTTCGGGAGGGGATTATGACCATTCAGCCCACCGCCCATGTCGGCGACCCTCGTACCGGTTCGCCGATCACGCCGAGCGCAGCGCAGCTCGGCACGGCTCGTGAGTATCTGTGGGCGTGTGCCGATATGGCACCGGCCGACAACGAGGAGCTCATCGCGAAGGTCGAGGCCTTCTCCGACGAGCAGGTCGTGCGCGCCACGCTGCGGATGTGGCCGCAGGGCTGGGAGGACTTCTGCACCTATTTCGCCCCCGAGATCCGCGACGCCGAACAGGGCGCGTAGCGGCCTACCGGCTCTCTGCGGGCAGACACACCGGGTTCGAGTCCCGGGAGAGGACGAACGGGGTCCGGACTCATCACCCGGGCGGCAGGTGATCCCTGTCCGCGTGCCTGGTCCGCCACCGGCGGATGGGGCCGCCCCAGCATCACCACCGGCGCTGCCTGTCCGCTCACGGCTTGCGCGCATTGAGTGCCGCTGTTTCGTCGCCGCCGGATCGGCCACGCCGATATCGATCAGCCCCACACCGAAAAGAGCACTGCGATGACCTCTTCGACGAATCGACTGGAACTTCTGCTCGAACGCCGTGACGACGCGCTCGCGCGCGGCGATCTGCGGCGCGCGCTGGAACTCGATGACGACCTCGAGGACCTCGGCATGCACGGCGATGATCGCGCCACCTGCCATGGCTGCCAGGTCTGGGGCGATCATGCCCATGAGCTCCTGACCGGACGGCGCATCACCCTCGCCGAATACGAGCAGCAGCGCCGCGCCCGTACGGCGCGGCGGCGATAGTCGGGGGAGGAAAGCCCCCGCGTCCACACCGTTGACCGTCACCATTCACCATTCACCATCAAGGAGAACGCCATGCACGACGCGATATCCCTGGCCAGCGAGATCAGCCGCTGCGCGGCCGTTTCGGTGCGCCATCGCGGCAACGCTGAGACCGATCCCGCCTATCGCGACCTGTGGATCGCCTCGTCCGACCGTCACCGAGCCCGTTATCGCACGCTGGCTGACACCGCACGCCGCCGGCCCGATCCGGAGATGGCCCGCGCGCTGGATCTGTTCGGCCACGGCTCGGTTCTCGACTGATCCCGCAGCACCCCGCGCGCGGCCCGGTACCACAGGCCGCCGAAACGGCCCACTCACCGGTCCGTGAGTGGGCCGTTTCGAACGGCCACGGGAACTCTCGGCGGCGTGGACATGGAAAACCGAAGTGTCACACCATGATCAGCGATGCCCCGGCGCGCGCCGGTCTCGACGGACCGTTCAGCACTGAGAACTGTTGCATGGTCCGCTCAGCGGACCGGGGGTGGTGTCGCAGGGGCGAACGGTGAGCAGGGCTGGGGGTAGGGATGTTGGCGTTGACCGCTATCTGCCCAGCCGCGCCGTGCGGTCGAGAACTGCGCTCGCTGTGGCGAACGCGCCGCTGAACGTCAGCTGGGCACCCCGGGCCCGCCATGAGGGTTTCGAGCGGATGCGTGAGCGGGACGAAGCCCGGGCGCGCTCACGGCGCTGGCTCGGGAAGCATTTGGCCTCGGGCAAACACCGCAACCGCGGGAGCGGTCCGGTCTGCATGTATGGCCAGTGGTGAAAACCGTTCCGATTTCGAACCTCTGCGGGACCGAGGGCGCGCGCGGCGCGCAGCCCTGGTCCGCTCGA
The DNA here is from genome assembly GCF_050955785.1 of Nocardia sp. CA-084685. Classification (NCBI taxonomy): domain Bacteria; kingdom Bacillati; phylum Actinomycetota; class Actinomycetes; order Mycobacteriales; family Nocardiaceae; genus Nocardia; species Nocardia sp. CA-084685. The sequence goes on along the minus strand of NZ_CP192095.1, from coordinate 38,789 downwards.
TCCATGACAGCACGACAGAGGGGATATCGCGAGATGCGCCCTCAGGACTATGACCCGGATTTCGGTCACGACATGCTGGTGGCGGTGCTGCTCAAGCTGGGTGGGTCGATCGAGCTGACCGTCGATGATGTCGCCCCGGATGCTCTGGGCAACGCCGAGGGGAAGCGGTACCCGGTGATGCTGGATCCGTTGAGCGGCAACCATTTCCGGCTCTCGGTCGTCGCGACCACTGTCGACCACCGCCCCGCCCCGCCCCGCCCGACCCCGGCAGGGCCGACCCGTTTCGTGTCGCGGTGCTCACCGCGCTGGCCCGCATCGACCGCGCATTCGCCGAGGACGCGGGCCCCGACGAACGCGACCGTCAGTACTGCCTCGAGCAGGTCGACAAGATCCTGCGCGCCGCGATCGACCAGGACGGGGGTGAGCAGCGGTGAGCCTGACCGGCCGACGGTCACGCTGCGCGCGTATAGCGGGCGTCGCCGACCGGCCCGGCCATTGATTTCGTGGTCGGCGCGACGTGGCTGGGTACGGGACTGTAGATGATTCAAACAAAGAACGGGCTCACACTGCGAAACAAGCCAGCCCAGGCCATGATGGTGCGGACACGGAATGAGATGAAGCGCGAGCGGTGCGAGCGAGCGCTGCTGCTCGTGGTCTTCTCCTTACTGGTGATCCTCACCGTAAGTCGCGAATTTCCGAAGCTTTCGGCACTTATCGCGTCGGCGACAGGCTGGATTACTGGCACCGCCCTGCTTATCCCAGGGGAAAACCGTCCCCGCAATGATTGGGATGGTTGTCGGGGTCATTGACCTCGTCGGTGTCCCGATCATCCAACGTGCCTGCGATCCGCGCCGAGACACCTCCAGACCGACAAGACCCTGACGGGGCACGATCAGCATCAAGTCCACGGCTGGCAGTGCTGGCAGCGCTGGCTCAGTCAGGGACCGCTAATCGGCGGAATTCCTTTCGTGGCCAATGCAATTCCGGCCGCTCGTCGTCAGCATTCGGAAGCTGTTTCGCATCAGCCTTCGACGAACAGGGTATTCGACGGCGTTGGACACACTGACCGGTTCTTCTCGGCGGTGCGCCGGTCCAAACGATCGACAACCTCACCGAACTTGTCCCTGGCATTCCTTCCCGCATTTCGAAGTCGTTTTGTTGTGTTCATCGAATGGCCCGGCAATTAGCGGTCTTAACTAGCCTCACGAAGTATCGAGGTTTCGTTCAAAGTGTCCCTTCGAACACAAATCGCGTGTGATACTTTCTGGGCTACGGCCACGCGAAAGAGCGCTAGTCGCGCCCACAACAAACGCCGTGGGTGGTGTGGCGACTAGTCCAATAGTCGACGAGATCCCTGACTACCCAAGGTAATCGGAGGACGCAATGCGCTTCGTAACTCGTGCTGAGCAGAACGAAATGACACAACGACACGGCCATTGGCGGACCTCGCCGAGCCGGTCCCTATCCGACAGCTACTTCGACGGCCAGCCACTTCCCCGCGAGATCCTCCCGCGCCATTGGCGACCTGAAGGCGACGTCCACGGCGGTCGAAGGATCTCCCGGTCGACAGAAAGCACCCGGTACTTCACAGGGCCGCAAGTCCTCATCCTCCGCGACGACGTGCGACGCATGACCTGGGCAGCTAGTGTCGAGCGCCATCGGCTGGTCCTACACAGCTACCTGCTCCCGGCTGCCTCTGAACCGCAGCTTGGACGTCAGACCCTCGCCGAGGGCGCTATCTGGCGCGCCCACCTCACCCTGAACAAGTACACGGGACGGGTCTGCCCCACCTGGGTGACCCGCCCGAACGGCCGAGGCGAAATCTGGCATGACGGGCATCGAATCGAGACACAAGGAAAGAACATCGACTTTCCGTTTTTTGCCTACAGCCAGGTGCCGATCGGACTCGTGCAGACCGAGGAGCCACCATTCGGAGTCCTCGGCTACAAGTGCCGCGACACCGGCCGCATCTACGTGCGACGCGTCGAGGGCTCAGACGCCGGAGCCGAACAGATCCTTGTGGCTGAGGACACGATCGGAGGAGCCTCGTTCGGGATCTCCAACAACGACGTCGTCTGCCGTGTGGACCTCATCCGAGACGGGCAGCTCATCCCAGCGCTGTCGACGTCGAACGACGGTGGCAGGTCCTTCACCCCACCACAGCCGATTGACCTCACCTCAGCGCTCGAACAGGGCTTCGTTCCGTGCCCCGGCTACCAGAAGCCGATTGTGGACAAGGGCGGCTCGTTCCACATGCCCATCGGGCTCCAGGGCGAAGGTGAAGCTCTAGCGCTGAACTACGTCGTCGCGTCCGACATCATGGTCGAAGCCATCAGAGTGGCCGGCGAGTTGGGCAAGACCGATCTGGAAGTCTTCCCCAGTACTTTGGGCAGTGGCAACACCTTCGGCAACGGCGTCAGCGATGGCCACGGACTCATCATGGTGGTCAGCACGACGGACGGAAAGCTGTTCTCCAGTAATTCCTCCGCCGGTGGAGGGCACTTCCCGGAAGCGCAACTACTCAACCACGAGATGCCCCTGGTCTCCGACTTCTCGGCGTCGGAGTGCTACAGCAGTGGCCTGACACCGAACGTGGTCAGCATGGACTACCTCGTTGTGGAAGCCGACGCGGTCGGGCGACCACGCTCCGGCGAGGTCTTCATCGAAACGTGGGACATGCCGCTGCCGCTACCGAATGCGACTGCGAGAGCAACAGGGAGCCGTCTCGAGGTCGAAGTTCTCAACGACGCCGACCTCGAACCCGGCAAGGTGACCTTTGGTTTCGACGATCCCACGGTCAACGTCACCGACGTCAAGATCCAGGACCTGCGCCACGCCACCGTAGACACCGACTGCGCAGACCTTTCGGGCAAAACCATTACCTTCGACGTGCTGACCCTCTTCCACCGCCACTACGGTGAGGCACTCATAGAGTGAGAGGTGCGTTGTACCCGGGATCGGCACTGTTCGGGCTGTCGGGCAGGTAGTCCTGGCCACAGCGGTAGCATCCCGTCGGCGATGTCGGCGGCGATGTCGGCGGCGATCAGCTCGCGGGTGGTGTCGTCTACGGGGCTATGGGCCCGCGTCGAGCCCGGTTTCGGTTGCGTGAGACCGTGTTGTCGGTCCTGGACGGTGCGGGCCGGGCGTTGTCGACCGATGAGGTCACCGCGGCGCTGCCGTGGTGTGTCGAACCGCCATGATGGGCCTTGCCGATTGTGGTGTGAGTCGGTGTTGCCGGTCGCGGTGTTCGGGCAAGTCCTTGAATGCCATCAGGATTGGCACGTCGTGGCGATCGCCCGCCCCAAGTATCAGGTTTACATTCGTGTGTTGCGCAGGGCTTTTCGGTGGTCTTCGGTCGGGCGGTGATCGAGGACGCCGACACCCGGTCGGCGCCGCTACCGTCCCCTTGATCGACGCAGGCGAACCTGTGGGCGTCAATGAAGGATCCGCAGGTGTTCGGTGATGGCGGAGAATGATCGGTGTGGATCGAGACGCGGTGATCGAGCAGTTGACGGCGAAGTTTCCCTCCGCCGAGGAGTTCTTGGCGGGCTGGTCGACGCATGGGCCTGGAACACCGGGCCCGGTTCAGGGCGTGGCACGGTTCACTTTCGAGGTGTTCGACGATCCGCGGCTGTTGTTGGTGCTGGGTGTCGGGTGGGCGGGGTCCAGGCGTGTGGCGTGGTGTTTGTGGGGTTCGGCCAGTAATGGACCCGACCCCGATATCGAGGTGCCGGTAGCGATTCCAGCTACTTTGAGTGACTCTGCGCGGCGCGCGCTGCAACTGCTGGCTGTCGACCAGGACGAGACCGAAGAGGCCGCGGCATTCGAACTCGCCGACATCGAGGTCGCCCACCAGGTTGCGGAACTGGCGATGAGCGTCGCGGGACGTACACCGGAAAACGATTACACGGCAGCCGATTTCGGTGCGACGGTCCATGCCGTGCTTCCTGGCACAGGTGATGTGGACGTGATCTGCGTGGGCACCCCGATGTGGATTGGCACGTAATAACGCTCACCACCGCAGCCGGGCTGGTTTGTCGTGTCTGCGTGCCCGCCACCGCCCGGTTGTGCTTGGGCTGGACCTGTGGCACGAGGTCGACGAGTAGGTCATGGTGATCGGGGCTGTGCCGCGGGTGGGTCGAACAACTCGCACGCCGTGGCTTCTCGGTTGTCACCACCCTCGCCGGATACGTGTTGGACGGCCCTTATGTAAATAGGACCGGCAGGTCTGTTTCGCCAACTCGCAACCGAGAACGAGCTCACCTTCGCTGGGGCTGGGGCCGTCTGCGACGATCCGGCCAACCAGTTGCTGTTGCGAGACGTGGGAAGGGACGGTCGGGATGATCTGTCAAATGGTGGGGCCGCACGCGGCCTATCGACCTTGGCGACCTGCCCGTCGGTCCGGCAACGCTACTGCTGATGGCGAAGCATGGTTTCCCGCGCTGGCCGACGATGCGTGACGGCGCGTCTTTTACGAAATCTGTTGGATCTCAATTGATTTGACCGCGTCCCGGTAGTTCACGGTCGGGGATCTCGCATGAATGTGTGGACGCCTCGAGTCTGTAGCGGTGTTGCCAGCGGCTACGTTGCCTTCTACAGTCCGAGGTCGCCGGCCGCAGGTGCAGCAGGCGGCGGGGATGGCTCGGGGTTGGGGCGGGAGTAGTCGTGTCGGCCGGTCAGGGTTTCGCCGACGGCATCGCCGGGGATCATATTTTGAGCGTGGACGGTGTAGACAGTTCCTCCCTGTTCGAATTTGATGTGGTGCCCGGTTGTGCTCGTCGGCTCTTCGTACGCCGTGTTCGACAAGGTGCTGTCGGCCGGTGTGGCCGATGCCCTCGGCTTCTCGGCGGTGCTGTGTGCGTGGGCACCCAGGCTCGGCGCGCCCGCGGCAGCGGCGGCGAGCGCGGCGCGTACCTCGGCAGTGGCAGCGCTCATGATGGCTTCCGCGTCGGGCAGCGGGAATGGTGCGGGGGCACCGCCGGTGTAGTCGCGGTCGGCGTAGAGATCGCCCTCGACCACCCGATTGGCGTGAGCTGTTCCCACCACGAGGTTGGCGGTGCGGAACTCCGCGATGTCGTCGGTCGTGCTCGACGGCTCTTTGCGTGCCATATTCGACGAGGCGCTGTCGGTGGGTGTGGCCGATGTCCCCGGCTTTCCGGCGGCGCCTGGTACGGGATTGCGCTGGGCCGGAGCGCACGCGGCGGCCGCGTCGAGCGCGTCGCGTACCTCGGCGCTGATGGCGCTGGTGGTGGCTCCCGGGGCGGGCGGGGGCAGGTATTCAATCGGTGGTACTGCATACCGGGTGTAGTCGCCGGAGCGGATCAGGAGTCTGCGGTATTGGTTGGCGCGTTCGGGGACAGCGAATCGGGCGGTGGCGTGATGGTCGATTTCGCTCGTGGGCCTGTCCGCGGTGACTTCGTACCGGAGCGAGGGGTCGTGAGGGGGCGCGAATCGCAGTTCCACTGCGCCCGGAGGTGGGTAGTCACCGACCAGAAGGCCGAAGTATTGGTCGGCGCGCTCGAAACTGCCGAATTGTGCGGTGGCGTCGGGGTCGATTTCGCCCGAGGTTTTGTCTTTCCAGGCGATGACGGCGACCGCAAGCAAGGGGCGGGGAGTGGTCACAGGCTCTCTCCGATCGAGTACAGGTGCAGTGTGGTGGGGGATTCGTTGACCCATGGCGACGTTCGCACGGCCGGGGTGGGAGAGCCAGGTAAAAATCCACATTCGGAACCGGAAAGATCCGCGGCCGCGAAGACGCACGGCCGAATCGTGACCGTGAGAGCGTCTGTGCTGGTGGCGGTGAGCCCGCCATCGTGGCGTCCGTGGCGGGTAGCATCCTGCACGGCGACGCGTCCGGTGACGGTGCCGAGACGGGGCCGGTGCACAGAATTGGCTGCGGCAGAGCAGATCACAACATCGGGGTCAGGCATGATGGTGGCCTCCTGCGCGCGAGGGTAGCCGCGCCGAGACGGGGCTTCGTGCGGGTTTCGCACTCGTGGTGTGAAACCCGACAGTCGATGACGTGCTCACGGCGTTTGCCAGAACTCCGCCAGAGGGGCGGTTCGGGGAGACGTGAGACAGCCGTCGACGGTCGATCGTCGCTGGTGACGGTGTGTTGCGGCTGATCAGGATCTGTTGTCGGAATCGGTGTGGCGGCTCTATGACTACGTCGCCGACCGGTTGAAGACCGCCCAGGATGCGGTGTGACCGGCTTCGGCTGTGAGATCCTTACAGGCTGTTGCGGTTTCACCGCTTCGAGCGGTCGCGCTGTTGGTGCGCGCTGCCGCTGGTGGCGTGTCTAGTTGAGTGGTTCGGTGTAGATCTCGATGACTTTGTCGGCGAGTTGGGTTCTTTGTTGGTCAGTGGTTTTGTAGAGGGGACCGGTCAGGCAGTAGTCGGTGTTGATGCCGATGTAGGGGTGGATGCCGATGCAGTCGGGCACGGCTAGCGACAGCATGGCTTGGTTGCCGATGAACCGGGTCATGCGTGCTGGTGGGGCGTGCTGGTCGGACCAGGTGAGTGTGTCGGGTTCCAGCCGCCACAGCGATACTGGTGTGACCGGTGTCTGCATTCCTCGAACCAGGTTGTCTCCGTTGGTTTTTTGGTGCATTTCCAGGAGGCGATGGAGGCGTAGAAGTGGTTGTCGGGCCCGTACCACAGGTCGCGGATGCCGACGCCGACGGGGAATTCGTCGTCGCGGGGTGTGGCGGCGGACAGGTCGGTTCTGCGGGTGTTGCCGTCGGGGGTGAGCACTTCCACTGTCGGTGTGGACTCGCATCCTGATCCGGTGTTGGCGATGAGGATCTGCTCGTTGGGTCCGGATACGCCGTCGGAGATCGAATCTGATTGTCGTGAACCGGTATTTATACGCAGTCGTGGGGCGGATCGCTGCGTAAGGTCGGGCGTGGTTCTCAGCGATTCCCATCATTCCGGAGGCGAATTCTGTTGGTGGACAACGATTTATCTTGCCTCGTCGCGCGACGGCTCGGTGCTTTGGTGACCCGCGATGCGGTGCTGATCGGATCCGCGGCCATCGACGCGGCACTCGGCGGCCGCGCCAGCATGCCGATCGCGGTATCGGTCGGTGAGGACGCCTACCGGTACCTGCGCACGGACCCTGGTTGGGTGCGCGCCGGGTCCCGGCTGGTGCGCGATGAGGTGTCGGTCGAGATGGGCTGGGGCAGGCTGTCGCACACCGAACTCACCGCCAGGGCGTGGAAGTTGCCCGGTGATGTGGGTGTGGCCGCGCTGCCCATGGTCTACGCCCAGATCCTCGACAGCGACGACGACCACGCCGCGAGGCTGGCGGCGCGGATCCGGGAACGCCTGCATGACCCGGCAGCGGGCCCGTTGCCTCGCTATGTTGCGGCGTGGGAGAACGCGGCGCTGGCTGCGACGCTGCCCGACGGCGTGGCCCAGGCCCCAGGGGCGGGCCACGCGCTGGCGTTGGCTGCGAACGGGTTGCTGACGTTGTCGACTCTCTACGGCGACCCTCGCCGCGGACGTGTCGGCCAGATCATCGGCACCGTCGAGCTGCCCGCCTACCAGGTGGCCGCGACCTATCACCACGCTGGTGGTGTGCTGGCGGATCTGGTGCGGCTGCACCAGCATCTGCGCACGCTGCGTGCCACCCCGGCCGACCATCTCGCGGCGATGGCCGCAGAGGTTTACAGCGATGTGGTGTACGGGCATGGGCGCTGCAGTAACAACCCGACCAGCTATGACGAACTGCGCTCGGCGGACCTGGCCGCCGCGCACGCGCTGGCCTTGGATATCGACCCCGACACCGCGGCGCGAGTGCACCGGATTGTGGCGGGCACCGGGTTCGACGAACGCACCCGCACCCAGAGCGGCGCCCACGATGTCGACACGGTCGTGCAGGCCGTAGCCGGGATCGACTTGGCGGTGCTGGCCCGACCCGAATCGGTCACTGCCACCATTGATCTGGCGGTCGAAGATCTGATGTCGGCCCGTTACAGCCCGACCCGGATCCTCGGTCGAGCTCTGCAGCAATCCGGTGTCCAGGTGCGTTCGACATCGCAAGCGCTGGCGTTCATCGACGAGTACGCCGATATGCGTCCGCGGCTGGACGGGCAGCGGCCCGCGGCCACCAGCGTGCGGGAAGCGTTCGCGCAGCGGATCATCGGCAACGCCGCCTTCACCGAGGGCCACCGCTACCCGCCGACATGGACCCTCGACGACCCCGGCCAGCGCGCCGAGAACGCAACCACTGCACGCGAACTGGGTAGGGGGCTGCTCACCGGACGCCTCACAGCGCGCCACGCCTACACCGCTGCGGCCGAGCATCACCGCCGCTGGTCCCGGTCGTGCACCAAGAGGAAAACCCGCCCCAGCAATCCACAGTCATAACCGCTGCGTCGCAACCGAATTCGGTACGACCCGGTCTGTCGGTAGGGTCTGGGAGCATTCCAGGTTGTCCCTTCGCCGCGCTCGGCATCGGCTACGGCGGCGATCTGCAGGATCAGTTCGCCGCGCAGCGCGTTGTCTTCGGCTGCACCAGCCCCTGGCGGATTCCGTGAGGCTGGTCGAACCGGTTCGGCGGATGCGTGGTGGGCCTGGGGGCAGGGCAGCGGGGCTCCCATCGAGTTCTGTTCCAGCCAGGCCCCGACTCGGCCGCGTTGTCACCGGTTCGCCGGAGGTGCTGATCGGATTTCCACTACTGCGCTGTGTCGGACATCGTCATTCCCACTATCGGGCCGGGACTGTGCTCAGCGTCGGAAACGGAGTGACCATGGAAGTTTCGCTGTCTGGACGCACTTAGGCTGAGGTCGCCATGATGGCGATACATGACGCGACCTGCGCCACGCTGACAACGAGCGAGGCTCGTAACAAACGGGGGTAGCCCCAATCTGCTCCGATCAGCAGTCTCACGACGGAAATGATCAGGAAGATGACACCGAGAGCGAGCAAGACCCAGATCAACCACGCTTGTGTAGGGCTCATAGTTGGAATCCTTCCCTCTGCCACGGGTCGATGATGGCACTGCGGCCGCCCCGAACGGCGTGGTGTCGCGGGTCGCGACGGTGAAGCCTGCGGCGGCGCGCCGCCATGGCGGCAATCATGCCTCAGCGCTGTCGATGGACAATCCGTCGGCGCGGGCGGGCGGTGGAGGTGAGGCGCATGTATCCGCAGTGGCTCCAGGTCGTAGGCCAGCACGCGCCAGGCGAACAGCGGCGGCATACGCGGTCCTTCAGCAGATCGCGCTCATGCCTGCGCCACGCGATCGGATCGCGTCAGGGCAGAGGGTGGCCCATGGTGTCCAGCAGCGTCCTGAGTTCTGTGGTGCTGCGGTGGCGCAGGGTTTGCGCGGTTGCGGGCAGGCCGACGAGTTCGACCGCGTCGACTATTTCGGCGCGCTGGGTTTCGTCGCTGTTGGTGATGGCGGTGTGCAGGCGGGCGTCGAGGGCGCTCAGGTCGGTCACGGTGTGTCCTTTGTCTGCTTCGGTGCTGGGCCGAGAAGGTCGGTGAGCAGTTTCGGGTGGATGCCGCCAACCATGGCAGGTAGCGCGCCGTTGCCCTGAGTCTACTTGCGGCCGAGTAGCTTTCGCGCCTGCTCGAGTGAGGATCCTGCGGATCGGAGTTCGGTGTCGATCCAGGCGAGCCGCAGATCACGGCGTTCAGTGGGCCCGGAGGTGAGTTCGGCGGTCCGGATCAGACCAGCCAGTGCCAGGGCTCCCGCCTCGTGGGGTTTGGTGCCGGGGACGAGGCCGCCTCGGGCGGCGAAGGTGGGCGACAGCAGTCGCGCGAGGTCGTAAGGTCTCAGGTCGAGTGTGATCGGGTTCGGGTCGATCTCGCCGTCAACGAGTGGAGGGATCCAGGCTCGGGTTTCGTCTGGTTCGTTCTCGTCGGCGCGGCGGCGTTCGAGATAGGTAATGGCGCGTCCGATGCCGGTGGCGAGGAACAGGTACAGATCCGAAGCTGCGGGCATGGGTTTCTCCTGATCGCTGTCTTTGCTCGACCCTAGTGGTGTACTCCGACATGGTCGGCCACCGTCGATGCGCGACCTGCTGCCTCGTTGATCGCGTGGCGCTGATCTGCAGCACTCCGCGCGGCACCCTGGTGCTGAGTTCTCCGGCGCTGGTGTGGCCGTCCAGGCCGCCGCAGTGATAGGTCATCATGACTTCGGATTCGACATGCGGGCGCAGGGCGTGGTGCCGACGGGGTGGATTGAATTGTGTTGTGCCGCAGGGGCAGCGGGGTACGCCCCGCGGCCTGTTTCGAGGATGTGTTCGAGGTTGATGTAGAGGGTGCGCCGGTGATCCACCGGCGCGCGTAGGCGTCGGCGAGCTGCGTTTTCCCGGATCCGGGCGGTCCGATCAGCGCGCACCCGCCGCCGGTGGTGACCTGCTGCCAACCGTCACCGGTGTGGTCGAGATAGCGGGCGGCGCGTTCGGAGATATCGCCGACGACAGAGGGGTGTGGTGCGGTCATCATGGCCTCATGTCAAAGGGGGCGGGGGTGTTGAGGGGTGTTGAGGGGTGCTCACCATGGCCGGTCGTGGCAGGTGTTGAGGGTGTGGGCGAGGCGGGTGAGCAGCAGGTGCAGCGCGGTCTCGCCGACCGCGCCGGTGTCGTGCAGGTGCCTGGCGTCGAGGCGGTCTACAAGGGTGGGGCCGCCGGGGATGACAGCGTGGAATATCAGGCCGTCGGCTCCATCGCGGTGGTCGCGTCGGCCGTAGGTGGCATAGAGGTAGATGGTGACTCCCGGTTTGGGTTCCCATCCGGTGACGGTGAGACCGTCGCGGCCGCCGTCGTCGTTGTCGTCGCTGATCCAGCCGAGCATGTCGGTGACGATGTGGCGGTCGAGCAGTTCGAAGACGCGCAGGTCGTTGTCGAGGCCGAGCAGGGTGCGGTAGGTCGCGCCGGGCCGAGCGTCGGGGTCGGGGGTGATGTCGAGCCACGCTGTCAGGCGGGCGGGATCGTAGGTGACCACGGGCCCGGTAAGGGCGGGTGTGTCGGTGAAGAGAGAGGTGGTGTCCAGCGGGGCGTTCATGGTCGTGCTCCTTGGGTGTGTGGCGGGTGCGGGCCGGTGGGGTTATTGCGTGCCCGTGAGCGGGATGGATCGTCCAGGGCCGAGGTACCCGATGCGGCCGGTGGGAGTCAGCTGCGTGTGCGGGCCACCGAAGCGGGCCCATGCGGCCTGGTTCGCTTCGGCCTGCCCGGAACGGTTCTCACCGAAGCCGACTCCTTCGAAGTGGACTGGGCCTGGCGTCTCGACGGGATCGCCTTCGATGTCCAGGATCGCGTAGACCGGGCCGAAGTACCCGAGATGGGCCCCAGGGTGCCGGATGTCCCGGATGTCTCGGCCTTGTTCGTGTACACGCAGCGAAAACCGCGACAGGAACCTCTCGCATCGTGCGTCGTCGACTGCACATGTGCCAGCGAAGCGCCAATAGCCCCACGGGGTCCACAGTTTTGATGGCATGTTGTAGGAGATCTCCAGGTACAGGCCGGATTCGGTTTGGTGGCCGAAGGGGTTGACCCCACCGATTCGGTACCCATCGGCATCGTGGGAGGAGATCTCCTCGTCGTAGATCTCGGCGATGTGCAGGCACTGGCCTACGAGGCGGCGGCTGTGCTCGTCGCTGCGTGTGTTCGTGTGTGGCGCCTCGGACACGTGGGCCATCTCCTTCGATTGGGTCAGCACTGTGGTCGAGCGTGACTGTTAGTTGTGTTATCTCATGAGGTTGGTTATTCGAGGGCCCAGCTGATCGGGTTCAGCGCCCCCGACCGAGACGGCGAGGCCGATACCGGTTGGCCGATGCCGGGGCGGCGGTCGTGATTGTGTGATTCAGGAATTTGCCGTGTGGTTCTTCTCCAGCGCAGCGGCCAGTTGCTCACGGACCTCTGTGTCAGACCAGCCCCAGGCGTGTGCGAGCGCTATCAACTGCTGGTCGGACCAGATCCTGCGCAACTCGTCGTCGCTGGGAACGAAGTCGATGACGCCCTGCATCGCAGTGCGCATTTCCACAAGGTCCCTCTCGCTCGGTCCAACGATCATGGTGTGAATTCCTTTCGGTAGCTGAAGGTTCGGTATCCAGCTTCAGACGCTCTGCCGACCCGGCAGGCGGAACCAACCTCATGAGACAGCACAGTTGGTTCAACACTGTTCGGGTCAGCCGCCCAGCAGGCCTGCACAGGATTGTGGCGGCTGGTTGGGGGTGGCGGCTGCGGTGGTGAGGGTGCGGGCGTCGATGTCGTAGCCGCCCCAGGGGGAGCGGCCTGGCACGGCGCGGGTGCCGAGGCTGGTGCGCAGGGTGGTGATCGGCCATCCGTTCGGCCGGTCACCGAGTTGGCTGATGATGGATGCGGCCCATTGGTGATGGGCGTGCGCGGTGTGGTCGCCTGGGTCCGGGACGACAGATGGGTCGTTGCGCCAGCCGGGGCAGGCGTGGTCGAGGGCGGCGAGGACCGCGGTTTCGCGGTTGGTGGTGGTGGGGCCTTCCCATGTGCATCGGCTGCATGCGCCGCGGTAGACCAGCGCGCCGACGCAGTGGCACGGCGAATAGCACACGCAGCGCAGGTCAGCGCTCAGGACAGTGGCTTGGCAGTGCTTGGTCGGCTGGTCCGGGTCGCCGACCGTGACGCTCCAGGCTCGTGCGCGATAGGTGCAGCCGAAGCGGCCGTAGCGCGCTATCCAGTCGGTGTATTCGGCGGCTCTGGCCTGCAGCCCTCGGGCGGGGCTGGCGTAGAGCCGTGGCAGGCCGTGTGCGGCGATCTGGGCGGCCCGGCGCTGGTCGTCGATTCGTTTCAGCTCGTCGAAGATGTCGATCTGCTCCATCACTGCGGCAGGCCTGTCATGGTGTGGTGCCAGTGCTCACTCACTCGGCACGGCCACCAGATGCGCTGGCTGGTGCAGCGGCAGTGCTCGAGGTGTTCTTCGGTCCGGTCCGGAAGCTGGAGTGTCTCGACGCGCAGGACACGTTCGGTCAGCACCGCGCGCAATCCGTTGTCGGAGAGGGTGTCTCCCTGCGAAGAGTCGGTGCGGACGTTGCCGGAGTCGTTGATGCCGGTGACGAGGCAATGCTGCGGTGGGGTGGTGTCGAGCATGACCGCCCTTGTCTTTGGGGCGGGGCCCCTTGCTGGTCTGGGGGTTTCGAGGTCGGTGAAATCGGTTGCCGCTACGCAGCGGGTTTGCCGTGCCTGGCGAGCACTTCCGGAATCAGGTAGTCGTTGTGTGGATGGTGGGCGGAAAGTTTCCGGTCACGAACGATCCGGCCGTAGACGGTTCTCGACTCGACTGCGACTGGGGTGTCAGCGGGAATGTTCGGGTTGAGGATGCGCGCGTAGATGAGTGCGTAGTGAATCTCGGTTTCGAGTTGGAACGTGTCGGGTGAACCCATCGACGTGTTCGAGTAGATCGCCTGATCGTTGAGCGACACAGACAGTGTGTGTTCGGTCCGGTAGTCGTAGGACATTCGTAGTCTCCATTCGATGGAAGTGGTTGTGGCGGTCGGTGTCCCACGCTGGAATCGAACTCGGCGCGGGCGCGATGGGGGATGGGGGATGGTTACAGCGTTCGAGACACCTTGACGGCCTGACCCGAGTAGGCGAATCGAGATGATCGCGTCTTGCGCGTAGGCATGAATTCCCACGTCTCGGGTCGCGGGTTGCGGACCTCGCGGACTTCCATCATTCCGCCGCGCACCCGGTACCCGTCGATCTCGACAAGCCAATTGCCTGGTTCGACCTCGTCGGGGCTCAGGTGTTGCCAGTACTCGTGGGGCTCGTCACCCATCGGATTCTCCTGTCGGAGTTTGGGTTCTAGTGGTCAGTACCGCGCCCACAGGGTGGGCGCGACACAAATGACTAGTCCTCGTCGAGTTCTGCGAGCTCCGCGCGGAGCCGGGCATTCTCGGCTTCGAGATGACGCATCCGCGCCGCCACGCTCCACTCGGACGCCTCCATGACGATCTCGACTTCTTCCGGGTCGTAGGGATCGAAGTCGACGCCGGGGGTGAACGTCAGCGGGGAGCGGTACTGCCCGTCGACCTCGGCCATCGAGGTGTAGTCGCCGATCATCATCTGAATCTCCTTGCGTGAGTGGTCTAGTGGTCAACACCGCGCCCGGGTGGTCCGGGCGCGAGGCAAACGACTAGGGCAGCTGGCGGGCAGCGCGGATGACGACGTCGCTGGCGGTGTCCTCACTCTCGAGGTCATCGATCCAAATGTCGTACGCCGCAACGATCTCGGGGTGACGGTCGTACAGGGTTTCGATGATGACGTTGCGAACGAGTCGCTCGGCCTCGTCGAGTTCGCCGATCGTGTCGAGGTCTGCGAATGCTTGGAGGGCAGTGGCGAGGGCGGCGGTGTCGTGCTGCCCGATGCTCTCGGTGAGTTCTTTGCGGGTGGTGGTGGCGGTCATCTGTATCTCCTCGAGGAGGTTCCGGGTTGCCGGGTGGGGCTCAGAAGAGCCACCGGTCGACCACGTAGCAGGTGATCCAGAGCGCCGGGAGGGCGATGGTCGTCTGCACGATGGGCAGGTGCTCGCCGTTGGTGATCACGATCAGGGCCGTGATCAGGGCTGTGAAGGAGGTGATGGTGGTGGCGTGGTGAGCGGCGTCCTTGTGGGGCGTGTTGGTGTCCATGTCGGGGCCCTTTCTGAGCGAATCTCTGCTGTCTCCCAGCCTACCCAATATGCGACATAGTTTCATAGATTTTCACGAAACTATGTCGCATATTGGGTGGTTGCCGTCCGGTCCCCTCGCTGCGCTGGTGTCACGCATCGAATGGGTTCTGGATGATCGCGAGCGTCATCGCGGTCAGCTGGCCGCGTCGGCATCCGGGAGCTCGGTAGAGGGGTTTGCGGCGGGTGAGGTAGATCTGAGTGCGTTGCAGGCCGCCACCCGCGGCTTCAGTGGCTCTCGCGCATCGCCTGCGATGCAGGTTCCGGCCTCTCGGCCATCGGTTGTCGACCCGGCGCTGGAAGCCGGCCTGGCCCTGGAAGGGCTGGGCGTGGACGGGTTGGGCGTGGGGAGTAGCCGCGCCCCTCTATCCGATGAACCATCGTCGGCCACAACCGCTTTCCCCACAGGTGCCGTCACCGGTGAGCGATCCAGGGGCGTTGCGCAGGTGTTGGTCGACATTGAAACTGCCTACGTCGCGGGCGCTTTCGGGCGTTGAGCGTGCCCACGAGCCATCGGCCCGAATCGGGCACTTTGGCGGCGGCACCTTGCCGACTCTTGGGCCGCTGCCCTGTCTGAGCGGATCTACATCTCGTCGTCGTAGGGGCTACGCGGGAGCCAGACATCGGCAGGGCCGGTACCTCCGACCAGCCACTTGTGGTATTCAGCGGTTTCGCCACTCGGTGACGCCGCCTACCGCGACGGCGAGCAGATCGCTGAGCTGCTGGGTGTGGACTAGAGCCTTCGCGGCCTTGTCCAGGGCGTCGCGCACGTAGTACGTGGACGGCTCGTCGGGGTGTGATTCAAGCAGCTCGAGGCGGGGGAGATCTGCTCGAGCTGCTGGACGAAAAACAGCTGCGCGTGTCATCGGGGCCCGGGTGCGTTGTCGTTGCGACGGCATCGGTCACGAACAGTTGAGTGTCCTTGTCGGTCGAACAGGCCCCAGCGATCGCGAGGCGGGCCAGGTCGCGCTCGCCGGGGTGTCACCCGCGCGGCCTGCGGGGCCGTCGCGGAGTCCGGTTCACCTCGGTCATGCTGGGGTAGGTGTCGGCTACATGGACTTCGGTATGGACTTCAGTTGTGCCGCAATGGAATTAGTGTCGCCGGTCGTCTCGGGTGTGTGTGGGGTGGGGTTGTAGCGGGGGTGAGGGGGCTTGTGGTGGGCATCGAGGGTGAGGGCGTGGTCGAGGCGGGTGCGGGTCAGGGCGGGCAGCCGGTGGACGGCGCGCCAGTCGTAGCGGCGGTGTCGGGCTTCGTCGTCGAGGGCGTCGCAGTGGGCGTCCCAGCGTTCGTAGGCGTCGGTGTCGAGGGTGCGGGAGGCGTTCGCGCGTTGTGCGCGGCTGTGGTGCAGTGCTTGGACCAGGGCGTCGATGGTGAAGTCTTCGAGCTGGTCGGGGCTGTCGGGGATCAGGGCCGGGTCGTAGCCGGCGCGGTATTTGCGCCGCCAGTCGGCGATCTGGTCGGCGCTGCGGTCGTGGTGGTCGGCGAGTTCGCGTGTGAGGCGGTCGTATTCGACGCGTTCGCTGCTCGAGAGGCGGGCGCGGGTCAGGGCGGCTCGGATCGGGGGCCGATGGTAGAGCTCGTCGAGGGCGGCCAGGACGGCCAGCACGGCGGTGGCGGCCGCGACGGTGGTGGCGGCGCCGATGTAGTGGTCTCGGTTGGGCATGAGGGGGCCTTTCGGTCGATCGGGGCCGGAGAACAACAGGTCGAGTGTTGCCCGGTTCGAGGGGAAGTGGGGCCGCGGCTCGCACTGCCGGTGTGTGAACCACGCCCGGGTGTCACAGGGTGGTCGTGGTGAGGTGGGTGTGGAGGAGGTGCGCGAGCAGTGGGGCTGCGGCGGCGGCGATGTCGTCGCAGATCGCGGCGAGGGCCGCAGTGTCGTGGCGGTCGAGTGCGGTGCGCAGGCGTTGGTCGAGGGCGGGCAGATCGGTGGGGGGTTGCAGTGTCTGCGCGCCGGGGCCGTCGTCGCCTTCGCTGAGGATGGTGCCGTGGCAGCCTGCCTTTTCGAGCAGGTCGAATACCTTCGGGTAGTCCCACAGCGGTTCGGTCTGGATGCGCAGGTATAAGGTGCCGTCGTCTCGGGGAGTGATCCATGCGCCGCAGGCGCCGGGGCGCTCTTCCTCCCCGTCGTCATCCCAGTCGCGGAAGTCGCTGGGCGCGTCGTCGGTGATTGCTCGGGCCACCGTGGCGGCCACCGTGTGGGCGAGAGCGGTTCGGTCGAGGTCGTCGATGGATGATGACTGATTCAGCAGCTTCTCGGTCAGCATCAGTCGTGCCACTCGCTGTAGGGGGTCGTAATCGCCTGCGGGGGCGGGGAACTGGATTTCGGCTTCGTAGGTGTAGGGGCAACTCATGGCGGGGTGGCCTCTTTCGTGTTCATGCCGCGGGTGGCGGACGGTGTTGCGGTGGTGTTCAGGCGGACCCGAATTGGAAGGAGTAGAAGCCGCCGTCGCTGTGGACGTGGAATCCCCACTGCTCGAGTTGGTCGATCTCGTGTGGGGTGAAGGCGGTGTCGTCGGCGCAGACGTGGAGGGTGTCGTGCGTGCAGTAGAGCGGGCTGGCGGGGTTGGCGGGGTGGCGGCTGAGCAGGGTGAGCGCGGCCAGCAACTCGCGCCATGCCTGCGGTGTGTCGGTCGGGGTGTCCATGTCTTTGGGGTTCTCCTGTTCGGGCGGGATGCTTCCGGTACCTCGCTGTGAGGCAGAGGTGCGGGGGTGTGAATGTCCTTGCCGGGCAGCAGTGTTCGGTCGAAGGCCGCCAGCCTGGAATATCAGGTGCGGCAGCGCGAGCAGCCGGTGGCGTTGGGGCCGGGGCCGTGCTGGTGGATGGTGAGCAGTTCGGTGCGGGTGGTGACGGGGGTCCACACCATTCCGCGTGGGCAGCGCGGGCAGGCGGATCCGGCGTCGAACTGGCCGGTCGCGGGCAGGTAGCGCAGCGGCAGGGCGCGCCGACCGGCCGCGATGGTCCAGGCGACGTGCCCGCGCGGAACGGAGTGGGTGTCGTTGCGGTGCAGGTGATATCCCACGTCGATCCCGAACAGCTGCACGGCGCGGATCCAGGCGTCGCGGCGGGTGTCGGGGGCCAGAGTGCCCGCCAGCAGGTCGGCCAGCGGGTCCGGCGGTGGGGTGAATCCGCCGGTGGCGGGGTCGTAGATGCCGCAATGGGTGCACCATGCGGTGGTGCCGGGCCGCAGGCACCCGTCGGCGAAATACTCACCGCAGCAGGGGCAATGGTGGGCGCGGCGCTCGGCGTCGCTGCCTTCCGGCGACCCGCACCCCTTGCACGGCCTACCGGAACCGGTGGCGGGATCGAACGAGCGCCGCGGGCGCGGCGGGGTGGCGGTTCGGTGGGTCGGACAGCGCAAGCTCATCGAAACGTCCTGGATACTCGAAGGATCGGCAAAGGGTTGCCGGTGGTGGGGCGGGGGTGTCGGCGCGTAGTTCGAGCACGCGAATGCTGTTGTGTGCGCGGTCAACTCGGTGTGTCCTCACCGGTACGCCCAAGGTCTGCGACACGGGTGAGGGTTCGGTCGACGTCCTCGAGGGTGTGCTCACGCGGCCCAGTCCTCGACCATCTCGACCCGCGGCTGGCGCTCGGCCAGGGCGATCACCTCGGCCATCGACAGTTTGTGCTGGAAGCGGTGTCCGATCGTGGTTTCCAGCGTCGCGATGCGCGCGGCCAGATCGGGCCGCAGCTGGGCTGAGAGCACGAGCGCTGATCGTGAGGCCAACACACAGAACGAGCAGCTGAGCCGGGGAAGACCCCAGCCGTAGGCGGGGTGCGGGCGGGTCCCGGCCTCGGCGATCAGTTCCCAAATTCCGTCGGTGCTCACGTGGTGCACCGGAAGCCAGGTATCGACGTGGCGGCGGCCGTTGGACGCGCCGTATCCGCCGGTGAGACCGGCGGGGATCTTTTCCTTGCGGGCTTTCAGCTCGGCGCGCGCGGCGGCCTTGCGCCGGCACGGCACGCAGGGACAGGTGGGGCTGCCGTCGTGGGCGAAGGCCGCCAGGCGCCGGCGCGCGGGGGACTCCTGGGCGCGCAAGCCCAGGACATTGAGCAGCCGGACCTGGTCGCGGCCGGACCGGCTGCGCGCGTCGGCGGTGAGTGCGGTCATCACCCTCCGAATCGGGCTGCGCTTGAAATCCGAAGTGCAGTAACGATTTCGGGAATCCGGGAACATACCGCGTGCGGCGATGGCGGCCAGGAAATCGGGGCCGTTGCGGCGGACCTTGATGAACGGGACACGGTAGTGCTCGGCATGTTCGGCCGCGAGTGCCGCCACCCCCGACCATTCCATTTCCCCGAGGTCTGCATGCACGCATACGACGCGGTCGGCGACCCTGGCGGCTCGTGCGGCGCGCATGGTGAGTTCGAAGGACGCCTGGGAATCCTTGCCGCCGGAGGAGTTGACCAGGATGATCTCGTAGTCGCGCAGGTCGGGGGTCGGGGGCGTCAGAGCGGTGACGTCGGGCAGATCCAAAAGCAGTTGGGTCATCGGCCTATCCAGGTTTCGGGGTCGTCGTGCTTCGCGTGTCGCGCGGCAAGGTTTCAGTCGCGGTCGCCGGCGCCGGGATCGGGGCCGTCCTGGCGGCGCTTGATCCCCTTCCTCGGCCACGACTTGAGCACCCTGCTCGAGCGCGGGGCATGGACTTGATGCCGCCCGGGGTGCTTGTGGGCGCGGTCGCAACGCCACGGCAGGCCCTCGTCGTAGGTCTTGCTGCGGCAGGTGGCTGTCTTGGTCATCGGAATCCCTTCCGAGAGTGGGGATTTGACGGTCACGCCGGAGTGGGTGGCGTGCCCGGCCCGCTGCGGGGCCGTACCTCCAGCCTACCTATATGCGACATAGTTTCATAGACTTTCGTGAAACTATGTCGCGAAAAGTCTGGTGTGCCTGCCGTCTCCCTGACGGGTCACATCTGTTGCGCGCCAATGACTTCCGGTCGACGCCGTGCAGTGCCGCACGCGGTGACGGCTCAAGCCGGATCGGGCCGGAGTCGGCCGAAAGCGCGAGTGCCCCGAAATAACTCGGTTGCCGCGCAAAGAGATGGATGACAGCACCGTCGCAGCACACGGTGCATGCCATCACGTCCAGGTGCTCGGACTCCTGAGCGGTCATCACCCGGATCCGGAAGCTCTTGTCACGCACGGCATCCGGGAAATCGACGGCGTGCGCACCCCACGGGGAGCCGTGGGGGGATCACCGGATGCGGCGGCTGGTGACCTGTTTGGAGGGCGCGGTCAGCAGCGCCGGGTCGGGGGTGGCTCCGACGATCCGGTAGGCGGTGCGGATGCAGGCCTTGCAGGTGGGAGTGCGCTGGTCTGGAGGGTCGGGCAGCTCGAAGAGCAGCTTCCTCGACCGCGAAGGCGTACAGCACAGCGAGGAGTGCTCGCTGCGGTGCAGACGGCCCACACTCACCGGTCGGGTAGGAAGAATGTGGTCGGCGCCGGAGACGTAGTTCTCGAGGTGCAGCGGTCCGGAGTAGTTGTAGGCGACCTTCACCGGCACGGGGAGCTGGGCGACCAGCGCCATCCAGGCGTCGTGGACTGCTCGGGCGTGCGCGGCGGCGGCTTCTTCGCGGGGCGACCGGGTGGGCGCAGGGCGCGGCGCGGCGGGCGGTTCGGGTTCGGCGGCCGCGGCCAGGTCCAGCAGGACCAGTTCGTACCCGGTCAACGCCCTGGTCCCGGTGAAGGGTGCGCCGAGCACCGCGCTGGCCCAGGCCCAGTTCCTGCTTGTGAACTCGGTGACCCGCTGCAGCTGGGCCGGGTCGACGAACCGGCAGTTCTGCCGGTCGGCGTCCTCGCGCAGTCGGGTCAGCTGTTGGGTGGTCAAGGCGGTCGCCATGAACTTCTCCTGCCGGGCGAATCGGAGGGGCCTGGATAGTCGAAGGCGGCGGCAGCAGCGGTGTCGGCGAGTAGTTCGGGCACACGAATTCTGTTGTGCACGTCGTGAACTCGATGACGTGTCGCCGCCAGCGCGCCCAGGGGTTATGTGTTGTCGTGAACAGCGAAGTTGTGGAGGTCGTGACCGCCGGTGAGGTCGGTGTAGGTCAACCCGGGGACCACGGCTCCGGCCCAGGTTGCGGGCTCGCCCGGGCTGGCGGGGGTGTCGGGATCGTCGGCGGGGGAGTGCAGCCATTCCCACGGCTGGTCTGCGAGATAGTGCAGCGCTTCGCCGTTGTTGGCTTGGATGTAGAAGGCGCTCTCGCCGCTGTAGCCGTAGGTGTCGAGAAGGTCCCAGACGCACACGATCCGGAGTCCGGACACAGCGCTGAGTCGGCTGAGGACCGAATAGACCTTCTCGGAGGTGTAGTCGTCGTGCATGCATCCGCGCAGCTCGGCCGGGGCTTGGAATGGTTTGTCCAGCTCGGCCAGGGACTGGGTGATCTCGCGCCCTTGCTCCTCATAGCGGTAGGCCATCAGCTGGACGTGGCCGATGAGTGTTCCGAACATCTGGTCCACAGTGTCGGTGGTGAACGGAAAGTCGGGCACACGTTCTTCGACCCATTCGGTGGGGTCGGAGGACGGCAGGGGCGGCAGGGGCAGGCTGCGCAGCCGGTTCAGTGTCCGGGCGACCTCGCGCAGCTCAGCTGCCGCCGTGTCGGCGGTCTTGCCACCGGAGCGCCAGATATAGCGCATGGATTGCAGCTCTTTGTCGTGCACGTCGACTACTTCGGAATCGACTGTCTGGCAATCGATGTCGCTGGTCATAGCGGTCCTTTCGCGAAGCTGGATGGGGTCGGTGTTGGCGAGGTGTCTGCCGCGCGCGCCCTGACACGGACTCGGGACGCGTGCGGTGGCGGGATCAGCCGCGGCCGTCGACGTCGACGATGATCCATTCGTCGCCCGTCGACAGGCGGCGGAACCAGTAGTCGTCGTGCATGTCGCTGGTGATGGTCAGCCGATACCTGTCGGGGCTCCAGGTGCGCAGTTCGTCGCCGGTGCGCGTGAGCGCGTGCTTGGCTTCGGGATCCAGGCTTTCCCAGTGGCGGGCGTAGTCGGCGAGGTTGCCGGCATACAGCGTGCCCTCGTACTGCCACATGTATTGGCGTGGTTCCCCGTGCAGACAGTTCTGGCGGTGGGGGACGTGCACGTCGCCGACGAGCGATTCCGAGTCCTCGGGGCAGTCGCAGGGCTTGCGGGCAGCAGAGATGTTGCGTTCGGCGATCATCGCGCCGTTCAGCGTGATCCGCACCGGCTCGTCCCTGGCGAGGGGAGGGGTGGTCATGTCGACGGTGACGGTGCCGGTGTCGTTGCGGCCGAAGCTGATTCGCAGGTAGGGCTTGTCGCCGTCGGGGAGGGAGTACGTCATGAAATCGGTGGAGGCGGTGCCGTTCATCAGGGCTCCTGTCTGGGGTGGGTTGTGGTGGCGCGTGAGAGCGGGTGGCTCGCCCGGCCCGCTGGGCGGGTGCCCACAGCCTACCTATTAGCGACATAGTTTCACAGTAATTCACAAAACTATGTCGCATATCGCTCGGGTGGCTGCCGTCGCCCCTGATGGTTCACATCTGTTGCGCGCCACGACCTTCCGGTCGGCGTGGTCCGGTGCGCCGCGCTGTGACGGCTCGTGAGGTCGGCTCCGCCCATCGGTGATGGCACCGGCCGACTTGCTGCGCCGGTGCCGAGGATCGTGTACATGCGTGATGCGTGCAGCGGTGTGTGCTCGCGCGAACGTCGTTCGCGAAAAGGGGTGTTTTCTGGTGTGGGAGAAGGTTTTTCGATGGTTGCTGGGGGCGTTGAATCGGCGTTACTGTGTGAGCACGCCAGCAGATCGCAGCAGGTAGCGGAGGTTCCGGGCCGCCGTGTCACCGGCTGCGGCGAGTGTGGCTGCCGACGGTTCACGCCCCTGTTCCGGGTGTGTGGAGCGCGCCGGCGCGAGTGACCGAGAAAGACGAAACCCACCCCCTCATCGCGGGCAAACGATGTGAGAGGGCGGGTTGTATCCCCAGAAGCTGGGTGACACCACACAGCTGGTGTGATGTACGTGTATGACGATAGCGGATAGGGCCGACATCTGACGAGCTCTCTCCCTCGCCGCACGCGTGTCACGACCGTGTCGCCTCTCCCGGCTCTGGGCCCGACCGAAAGGGAACAGGGCGTGAGCCACCTCCACGAAACATTGGTCAAGCGTGTGCATCTGGTCGATATCGCGGCGACGCGCTGGTGCGCCGCCAAGTCGGTGCTGCGGTGCATCGCTGGTTACGCCAGCGAAGCCTCCGGCGACACTGCTTGGCCCGGGGTCGAGTTGATGATGATCGAAACCGGGATGAGCGAGTCGGCGGTCATCAACACCACCACGCTGCTCGTGCAGAAGGGGTGGATCACCAGTCAGCGCCGCCCGGGCAGCTCGAACCGCTACCGGCTCAACGTCGCCCGGCTGCGCGCTCACCAGATCGAGAAGACCGCGCCGGGCGTGGACGAGTCGGGACAGGTGCACACCACCTCACGCTGGATCGTTCCCGGTCGCAGCACCGCCCGCGAGCGCACCGCCCGCCAGGCCGCGCGCCGGGCCGAAGCCGCCGCGGCCCGCCCGCTGGTGGACTTCACCGAGCAACCGCAGGTCACCACCAGCTACGCCGATCCGGTCGCGGCGCCGGATCCGGTACCGCCGCAGCCGAACACGTCGAATCCACGTAATCGAACACGTCGATTCGACGTAACCGAACACGTCGGATCGACGACCGAATCAGTAGTGACAGCGAAGAGAACAAACAGACAGCACGCGCACGCACCGCGCGGGCGTGCCACGACAGCGACTGCTTGCCTGCCTGCTGGTATTGCTTCGACCAGGAAAAACCCGCGCTGGACAGGGGTTTCGGCCCATGTCACCGCCTCGGCGGGACCGCAGGCGAGTGCCGCTGAGCAGCTGCTGGCGGGGTTGGCGTTGCCGTGGCCGGGGGCCGGTGGTGTGCTGCTGGTGGACAACAGCGTGATCCGCGGTGAAGCGGCCGCCCTGAACAAACGCCTGGACGAGGGCGGATGGACCTGCGAGGCCATGGCCGCCGCGATCCGCACCCGGTTCAGCACACAAGTCGACACCTTCGGCGGGCCCGCCAACATCGGCAATGTCATGGGAGTGCTGCGTAACGTCCTGCGCGATATCCCCCTCACTGCTCACGCCGTTTCCGCAGCTCAGGAACAGGTTGGGGGACAACGGGATTCGATCCCGTGGTGCGGTGCCTGCGACGCGGACAACAGGTGGATCACCGAGATCGGCGAAAACGGTCGACCGCGCTCCTACCGCTGCCCGGACTGCCATCCTGTCGAGGTGGCCAAATCGGTGTTGGTGAGCTGATAGGCGCGCCGACACGACCGGGTGAAATCCGGTTCACCACCCCTGTGGGCCCGCCATCGCGCCGACCAGTCGCGGGAGAGCCTTGCCGACCCCGGATTCCGTGCGCGCGTGAGGATCTCGGCCATGACGGAAGCGCCGTCCCCGCGCATCGGTCTCTCACGGCAAGGTGTCGAGCAGCACCTCGGGATCGAGACCGGCCAGCAGCTCGGCGCGATCGGTGAGCACGTACCAGCCTCGGGCGGTGGCCTCGGTGACCGCGTGCGCAGCGCTGACCAGCGCGTCCGCGTTGTCCTGGTGCCCGCGTCGGCGCAGCAGCGCGCCGAGATCGGCGGCGGTGGTCCGGTCCAGGATCGAGATCATGGTGTGCGGGGCGTCGAGCAGCACGGCCAGGGCATCGCGGTCACGGTCGGTGGCTTCGGCGGCGGCGAGCACCGCGGCCGGCACCAGGACGGTCCCGCCGTGCTCGACGATGGACCAGAAAATGCCCTGTGGATATGGGTTGTTGTGGATCCAGCCGAGTACGGCGGCGGTGTCGAACACGATTCCCGACACCGCGGGCACGGGTTGGTTCACGCAGCGCCCGACCGCGTTTCAGGCGCGGTGGCCCAGGCCTGGGCGCTGATCGTGTCGGCCTGGGCTTCGGTCAGTGGTGTGAGTCCTTGCAGCGCGCGGCCGTGGTTGATGATCTCCAGCGGGGGCCGTTTCGGCCCGGCGGCGCCGCCGTGGACGGTCTCGACGGCGCGCAGTGAGGCGTCGCGGTCCATACCGGCCTGCACCTGGTCGCTGACGTACTCGCTCACGGAGGTGATGCGCCCGTCCGCGCGCCACTGCTCCAACGTGGATGCCACGGTCTCGGGAACGCTGACCGTAATCTTCCGCGTCTTCTTCGCCATACCAGAATCGTATCGGGTATGGCGCGCCGAGCGCGAGAGCGTGACTCCGTGAGCGAACTTCCGCGCTGGTGCAAAAATGGCGACGGTGCCACCGGCGTGAGTCCGGTGGCACCGTGATCGCGGGGCCTATTCGGGGTGGGATCAGGTCAACCGAGCGCTTCGGTGATCTCGGCGATGCGGTGAGCGACGCGGGCCAGCGTGGCGTTGTCCTCGGTCTCGGCGACGTGGCGGGCGACGCGGGCCAGCTCGGCGTTGCGAGCTGGGTCGCTGCCATTGCCGTTGATCACCGGCATGCCGGCGCGGGTCAGCGAGGGCCAGGTGTCGGAGAGGCCGGCGGGGTCGGAATCCAGGACGAGGCCGGTGAGTTCGGCGAGCTGCGCGTGGCGGTCCATGTTCGACATCATGGTCATTTCGGAACCCCTTCTCGATTGCTTCTGCAGATCAGTCTACCCTATATGCGACATAGTTTCCTAGAGCTTCACGAAATTATGTCGCATACATGTAGGTTGGTCTGCAGCCAGGATCATGGCGCACGCCGACACCAACCGCGACGAACTGCTCACGGAGTTCGCCGAGTTCTTCCAGGACCGCACCCCGTACAACCCCACCAAACGCCGGGGTTCGTTCCTCAGCCTGGGTATCGCGGTGATCGGTCGCGCCAGCGCCGCCATCTTCGCTGGAAAGGGCATCGCCAAGTGCAGCGGAAGCAATCGAAAAGGGGCCGACGAGTACACCGAAGTGGCCCGCCGCGCCCGCCGCCTGGCCGAGATCGCCGACGCGCTCGCCCAACTCGACTAATCCCACCCCCGCCGGTACCGGGCACTCGCGGGGCCGCACCGGCGATCTTCTCCCAAGGGAACCTCCATGGACATCACGCTGGTTCTGCCCGGGCCGCCCTTGTTGACGAGCTCCTGACGTTCTTCTCCGGTGACGAGGGCGTCCGGGGTACTCCGCCGCGATGGCATAGGGCTGGCCACGCGCTTCGGTGGCCTCGAGCCGGAAGCCGAGCTCATCGCTTTCGCTGTCCGCGTCGCTCGCCTGGCCGCGATCACCGCCGCCCTCACCTGGAACCGACTAGGCCGTGCGCCGACGGTTGCGTTGCCGAGAACGGCGAAGAACTCAGCTGAATAGCGTTGCACAAGAGGGGGTTCCAGAAAATGACCATCGCCGAACTCGAAGCACCCGGAGGCGCCCTCTGTGTGGTGGCGCGATCCCCGTCTTGAGCCGCCGCGACTGATCTGAAGATGGCCGGAGGGCCGCTCTGATCGTCGAACTCGCCGACCTGCACCCCTCGCTGGGGCGTCTTCCCGCGTCCGGCTTCGTCGTGTCGAAGCCGAATCGGGAGGGGTGGGGGAGGGGTCGCCTCAGCCGAGGTGGGCGCGCATCTCGGCGACGCGGCTGGCCTGGGTATCGAGGTGGGCGTCGAGTTCGGCGAGCGCGGCGCGGACCTGTTCGGTCAGGGGGGAGTCGGGGGTGGGGGTGGTGGGCAGGACTTCGGCGGGCGTCTCGTTTTCGGGGTCGGTGATGCGTCCGGCAATGTGCAGGGCGCGCAGCGCGGCGTCCGCGGTCCTGGATCGGACCCCGTAGAGGGTGACGAGGTCTTCGGCGGTGAGGGAGGTGCCGGGGGGCAGGGTGCCGGCGTCGATGCTGGCCACGACCTGGGTGGCGAGGTCGTGGACCTTGGGGCGGCGGGAGTAGTGGTGCTCGCGGGGTCCCCGAGGGGCGCTGAGCTCGGGGTCGATTTCGCGGCGGGCGAGCTCGCGCAGGACCTGGGGGTAGGCGAAGTTCCCGAGTTGCTCGATCTCGGCGCGGCTGAGTGTGCCTTCGCGGATCGCCTGCACGGCGAGGTCGTCGCGCAGCGCGCGGACCGCTTCGCCGTAAGCCTCGGCGAGGCGGTCGAGGTCTCCGGCGTCGCGCAGGAGGGAGGCGGTGTCGGGCATGCGGAACATAGTACAAGGTTTTGCAAAATCCTTCGAAACTATGGCGCATACCGACTATGAATGATAGTTTCGTAGTAATTCACGAAACTATTACCCATAACGTGGAGTCGAGGAAACATGAACCGCCGCAACGGATCCCGCAACCGCACCCAGTCCCGCACCACGACCCGCACGCGCCGTAACCGGCCTGGGCGCGCCCCTCGTCGCCCGGCGCGACTGCGGTTCCTCGGGGTGTGGCTGCTGCTGGCCGCGATAGCCGTGGGCGTGCTCGGCGTGCTGGTGCTGACCAGCGACCGCACCCCGGCCGCCGCCAGCGCCGCTGCCGCCGCCACCGCCGCCACCGCCACCGCTGGCGTCGAAGCGCCGACGGCGACTGCGGGGACGGCGGGGACGGCGGGGACGGCGGGGACGTCCGGCAAGTGCGCGATGTTCTGCACCGATCACTCCTTCGCTTCTCCCCGCGCTACCGATCCCGCCCATTCCGAGGCGGTCGATCCGGAGGGCACCGGCGCGCCGTCGACGCCGGGGTGCTGGATGTTCTGCACGGCAGCGGCACCGGTCCACCTCGACCTGGGCAGCGGGCACAACGGCAACGGTGGCGGTGTGAACCTGGCCCTCGGTCACGACTCGAGCGGCGGCCACAGCTCATGGCGGATGGACCTGTAGCCGCGCCCGCGCACTGACGTCGATCCCGAAATCGCCTGGGAAGGACCACCATTCATGACCGGCATCAACTCCAACACCGGCGCGGAACACCCTGATCGCCCGGTGCGGGTCCGCGCGCGCCGCCGCACCCGCCGTGCGCAACGGCGCGCCGATCGGCCTGGTCTGCGCAGCAGCGTGCTGCGTCGAGCTGCCTCGTTGGCCGAGCTCACCGACCGCTACCAGCCGGAGATGACGTTTCTGCGCGAGCAGGGCTTGGACTCCGAAATCGTGTGGCACGACGGGTGCAGCGGGCTGCGTGCGCGCGTCGATGACGGGCACTACCTGCACGCGACCAATGGGGACCACTGCCTGATCGGCCGTGTCGAGGAGAACAGCAACGCTGTCGCGGGCCCCTGGTATGTCGGCATCTACACCCTCGAGGGCGACGCCGAGCGCATCACCGAGGAACAGGTCGCCGAGGGCATCGCCACAGAGTTCGCCGCCGCCTTCCATGCCGCTCGCGCATCACAGCGCCAGCACCTGAGCCGCTGAACCCTGGTGCGGCACAACCGGACCAGCACCTCCGCCATGCAGGGCCACGCCGTATACCCCGACCAGCCGATACGACGGAGATTGCTCACATGACCACCAGAGCCGACGACGAATCCGGAACAGGCACTGGCGCCCCGCCACCGACTTCACTCACCCGAGTCGATGCCGATGAGCTCGGTCCGCGCCGGGTGGGTGGGCGCTACCACGACTTCTACTGGGATGAGGACTACACGGTGCTCGCCATCGCTGACCATCCGGTGTGGCGGTGGGTCGTCACCGTCGAATGGCACCCCCGCGACACCACCAGGAACACCGGACAGTTCACCTGGCACAGCACCGCCTGGGACCCCCGCGACCAGGTGGTGCGCGACCCCAGCGACGCCGACGCCGCCGCGGCCGCCGCCCGCCACGACGAGATCTGTGATCGTCTGCCCTAAACGGTGGCCCTCGTCGCCGCCGTGCCCGAACCCGCCCGACCGCCACACCACTGCCGAACCGATCAGGGAGACCTTCACCTCATGACCGACTCCGACGCCATCACCCGCGCTTTCGCCACCCATCGGGCCCTGGTGGAGCAGCTGCGTGAGCGCGCCACCGCCGCGTTCTACGGCCCGATCGACGCCCGCCCGGCCGCGTCGGCGGCCGTCCTGACCGCCGCCGGTGAGCTCACCGGCGGCGATACGTCCGCCCAGCAGCAGCTCCACGATTCCGTGCTGGCCTGGGGGATGCGGCAGCTGCCCTTGCACCTCGAACTCGCGCTGACCGGTCCCGTCGCCGCGCCGCTACGCGAGGCCGCCACCGCGATCGCCACCGGATCCGAATCCGCCACGGCCGCACGCGCACTCGCCCGCGAGCGGGCCGCGGAGTTCGCCGCCGAACCCGGCCCCACCCGCGACGGTCTCGACGCCGACGCGCTCTACACCGGCGCGCTGGGCCTGGCCCGCCGACAGCGCCTCACCGACCGCGCCTACCCGCACCATCTGGAACTCATCCACTATGCCGCCGCCGCGGTCGACCGCACCCGCGACAACCGCTGGCTGGCGATGGTGCTGCGCTCGGGCAACGGCTGGATGCTGATCGACCACCTCCCCACCAGCGCCGACCACCCCGGCGGGCACACCTTCCACCTCGATCTCACCGGCTGCCAGGACCACGTGGTACGCGACTGGGACGACACCCGCGACCGGGTCCTGGGCCCGCGTATCGCGGCAGGACAGAACCTCGAGCAGATCACCGACCCGCGCATGCGGTACCTGATCGCGGCCACCGGCGACACCCGAGAGGGGATCTACCTGGTACCCGGGGATTTCACCAGCGAGGTACACCAGGCCTGCACCCGCGAAGCCCGCGACGCGGACCTGAACCCGGTGTTGCACGTCCACTCCCACCGCAGCACCTTCCACACCGCAGGCGTGATCTGGCACCAGCTGCCCACCACCCACCCCGGCCGCCACGACCAACAGCACTGAGATGAAGGTGAAACATCATGCGCGCGAGTCAGATTCGACGGATGCACGAGACACGGATTCGACAGGGGCGACGGCGGTTCGTTCACGGCCAGTCCCGATTCGGCGAGCCCCGCAAGATCACGGTGGAGGTGCCCCGCCTCGGCCGGCACCGGGTGATCACCGGCCGCGATGGCATGCGCTGGCTGGTGGTGCGTTCCTGGTACGGCCCGGTGGCGCACCGGGTGCCCGTGGTCGGCTACTGGTGAGCCGCCGAGGCTCGGCTGGCTGACCGGTTTCCCGCTTTTATTTTTCGAAAGGACTCGACGTGATCGACGTGACCACCAGCCAGGACGAGAACGGCAACTGCGTCGTCATCGCTCGCTCCGCACTGGCCGAGGGCCGGATCCACCTGCGCGCCGACGGCATCATGGCCCTGAGCGGGGACTTCGCCGACCCGATGCCGACCTGCCTGGTCGATCTGCTGCTCATCGCGCTGGAGAAGACACGGGTGACCGCACCGCCGAGGCCCGTCCTCGCCGCCGGCGCGACGTTCACCGCCCGCATCGTCACCGACGACTCCCTCGACCCCGACGACAGCCCGGCCCAGATCGCCGACATCGTGATCACCGCCGACGGCCACACTGGGCCGCCAGTCGCCACGTACACGCTGCACTCCAACCCGCTGGACCGCTTCGGCGTCGACCCCGCCGAGGTCCTCGAACAGCACGGCTGGCGGATGACCGGTCTCAGCCAGCTCGACATCGACAGCTACCTCGTCGTGCGCGTGGAACGCGCCTGATCCCCCATTTCCCCTGGAAGGAGAAGTCATGTCCACCCCTGACGAGTTCCACCGCCTCACCGACGCCGAGTTGCGCAGCATCGCCGAGACGCCCGGAACCTGGTCTCGACCACTCGCCCAAGAGGTGATCGCCCTGCGTGCTCGGGTCACCGAGCTGGAAGCATCGGCGCGGCGGTTGCCCGTCGGTTTCATCGTCGCAGAACGCTATCGCGATGGGGGTTGGATGATCGCCTACGACGGTGCGCCGTGGCCCGATCGGGCCTCTGCCCGCAACGACTTACCGGCCTTGCCAGGCGATTGGCGAGTGTTGACCGTCTACGACGAAACCGGCGCCCGCCGGGTCGCGGCGCTGCACGCCGCCGCGCTCGAGGAATCACTCGGTCGAGCATGGGACGCGGGCAACGCGGCAGGCCTCGATGGCTGGATCGGCCCCGGCCGCGGCGAACAGGTCGACGAGGAAGCGCTGCGGTACCGCGAACGCGACATCGACACTGTGATGCGGGAGGCACTCGACGATGCGGGAGTTCCTTCGCAGAAGTGATGGACGCCGACGATATCTCGAAGAAAAAGTTCCACCACACGATGTGAGAGGAGGCCGTGATGCGGATGCAGATGCGGGAACCGCAATGGCGCTTCGACGGCACCGGCGCTGACGGTGACTACGAGCGGATGAAGACCGATCGCAGCTGGGCGCCACCCGGGGGCACCTCGAGCGATGAGCACTTCCAGGTCGCGAGCGAACTGTCGGCCGCGTTCCGCGCCGAGCTGGCGGCCGCGATACCCGCGGTGGCGTTCCTGGCGAACCGCCCAGGCGACCTGGCGCCCCGGCCACCGCAAGCCAGCAGCACCTCCACGCTGTGGCAGGCCGACGGGGGCGGGGTGTTCAAGGTCCACGTCGGTGTCGAGCACCGCCCCGCATGGCCGATCGGTGACCACCGCACTCATCTGGCCATCGAGCACTATCCCGATGCCGACAGCCTGCAGGGCTGCCTGGCCCTGGACTCCTGGTTGTACGGGCTGGTCGCCCGCGACGCGGTCCAGCTGGCCGCCATGACGCTCGCGATCATCGAGCACCACCGGTGCGCGACAACGACGGCGTGAGCCGGCTGCGGCGCCGGCGTAGGCGAGGCCTCGAGACTGAGGTCTCGCGCTGAGCGGTGCTCCGGTCCTCGGCTGGAACGCTATGGCGCGCAACAGATGTGAATCGTGCGGCGGGGCCGGGAACCTGAACGTTATGCGACATAGTTTCGCGAAAATCTATGAAACTATGTCGCGTAAGGCTAGGCTGGAAGTAGCCCGCCCGACCTCCCTCAAGCCTGACCGGAGCACGCGATGACCACCATCAACCTCCTGCCGACGCTTTCGCCGCAGACCCGGCTGATCCTCACCGCGCTCGCCGCCCTGATCGGCGGGTTCCTCGCCTACACCCTCGCCAGCTACTGGGGTCTGGGCTGGCGGGTATGGACCGCCCGCGGCCGCGACCGCCGCCGCCACGAACGCCTGGCCGCCCATGTGCGCCGCACCTGGCCGCACCTGGCAAGAAACAGCAAGCTGTCGGTCAAGATCATCGAAGCGACCCTGGTCGAGACGCTGCTCGGTCGCCGCTTCCGGATTCCCCGCATCGTCGCCACCCACGCCGACCCCTGGGGCGTCACCGTCGTCCTGGACCCGCCACCCGGAATCAGCGAGAGGAAGTTCACCACCCTGCTCCTGCCGAGCCTGGCCCGCGCCTGGAATGTCCCGCAGGTGCTGTTCGAACGCACGCAGGACGGCTACTGGGAGCTGCGCCTGCAGGTGAGCATCCCCGCCGCGCTCGACCCGGCCGATATCGACCCCGACCCGACCCGTGCCTGGTGTGGCACCGACACCTTCGCGCGCCCCGTCGAAATCGACTTCGCCACCACCCCCGGCCTGCGCGTCCACGGCCGCACCGGCTCCGGCCGCACCACCTTCGTCCGCAATCTGCTCACTCACCTGGCCCCCCACCCCGATCTCGAGTTCTTCGTCCTCGACGGCTCGACGCCCGACCCCCGCACCGGCGGATACCGGAGTCTGGCCGACCGCTGCACCAAGCTGGTCGGTGACGACCTGGCCGCCGCCAACAAACTGCTCACCGGCCTGGCCGCACAGCGCCGTCAGCGCGCGGCCGCCATCGGCTACCCCCAGATCGGACTGGGGACCCCCGACTACTGGGAGCAAGGCCCCACCGTCGACTGGCCGATGTGGATCGTCGTCATCGACGGCTACTCCACCTTCCTCGCCCCCGCCCAGGGCCGCAGCGCCGCCGCTCGCGCCCGCACCGCACTGGCACGGGAGAACAGAGACGCGGTCCTCGATCTGCTCATCAACGGCCCCCGGGTCGGCATCGCAGTCGTGCTCACCACCGGCGAGACCCTGCCCAAAGACCTGCGTGATCACCTGACCGTGACGATCTCCCTCGCCTGCGACCCCGAGCAGGTCACCAACGCGCTCGGCGCCAAGATCCGCAGCCACCCCGCCGCCAACCCCGCCGGATTCCGCCACATCGACATGGCCACCATGACGACCCCCGCAGGCGGCTACATCCAACTCCGGGTGCCCCTCACCCCCGCCCCCGAACTGGCCCCCTCGGCAGGGTCCGACCCCGCCGACCCTCCCGACCCCACCGACCCCGGCGGCCCCACCGACCCCGCGGGGGACGCCGGGGTCGGTGGGGCCGAGTCCAGCCGCCCCTCCGCCGACCCCACCACTGCGACCCCCCTCGCCCTCCCCGCCGCCCCTCCGCATTGAGCCGACGTACCTCCCGGGGTCGAGCGGGCCGCCAGGGGTCGACCCTCGGATAGCTGGCCCGACCCCGGCCCCGACCCCCGAGCATTCCCAGGGACGACCCCCACCGACCCGGCCCCGACCCCCGAGCGGCCGACCCCGACCCCCGAGCGGCCGACCCCGGCCCCCTCGACCCCGGAGGGGGCCGCATTCCCGATAGTCCGACCGGAAATGGTGCAAAAGGTGTGTAGGGCTGGTGGAGTTCGGCCCTCGAGGGAGGGGAGCAGGGCCAGTGGCTGGCATTCGGTTGGCGCCGCCGAAGAGAACGAAGGACGGGGATGAGGGCCGCAGCGTACGAAAACGCCAACACGGAGAGAACGACGTCGAATGAACCAACTTCCACGAAGACCTGGCGCGAGGCCATCGCCCGCGGACCCACACAACCACCGGAACCGCCCTGCGCACGGCCCTGCCCGGTCCGCGCCACCGGCCCCAACCGTCACCCCGCCGCCGCCAGGGTCGACGGGGGTCGGCCCTCGTCGACCCCCGTCCGTACCCCGGGGCCGACGGGGTGGCCCCCGGGGTACGTCGCCACGTCCTGGGTGTCGGCCCCCGGAGGTGACCGCCACGAACCCCCGACCCCCGCGAGGCGGTTGCGATCGACCCCGCATCGACCCCATCCGACCCCGGTCGAAATGGTGCAAAAGGTGTGTGGGGCTCGCGGATTCGCCAGGAGGAACGGCGAGAGATGGGGGGATCTGCTGCGCTGGCGACCGCGCGGAAGTGGGGTCGAAAAGCCTGACCGCGCATCAAAGAGTGCTAGAACGCTAGAATGCGAGCATGCTAGCGCAATCGTCTTTTCGTCCTGCCCGACACCCGATAGTCCACCCCTCATGAAGCCGTCCCCGCAGCCACCGCGTTCGTAGCGCGCCGACACCACCCCACACCAATGAACCCCAAAAGCATCGGCATCGAACACGTCGCCATCGTCGGCATCGCCTGCATCCCCGTCGCGTTCTGGCTGTTCTTCATCCACCCCCTCTGGCAGTTCTTCCACGGCGCTGTCGTCGTGGCCATCCTCGCCGGCGCTATCGCCTTGGCCGTTCAGGTCGTTCTCCACCGCAAGAAGACCGCCCGCCGCACCCTGGCCCGGCAGGAGGCCGAGCAGGCCGAGCGAGACGCCATCTGGGAACGAGACTCGGCCACCATCACCGACCAGGTCGCACGCTGCGCCGCCGATCTCCTGCACAACCCGATCCAGGCCGCCGACATCTGGGGCGAACTCGGCCTCGGCGAACCCGGCAACCACCCCACCCTCGACACCGAAACCTGCTCCAGCGGAGTCGAAGAAACCAGCTACGGCAGCCGGGTCTACCTGCTCATGCCCAGCAACTTCGCCAATCCCGCCGCCTACGTCAGCAAACTCCCCGAACTCGCCAACCACCTCGGCGTCGACGTCGTGCGCATCGTCCGCGTCACCGGCCGCCTCCTCGTACTCGACCTCGTCACCCGCGACCCCCTCACCACCCCGCAATGGCAGCAATGGCTGCAACCCTTCCCCGAACGCCTGCACACCGGGCTGGGCCGGATCGCCGAGACCTGGAGCGCCTGCGAACTGTGGACGCGGCTCGGGCTGGGCAGAGAACCCAACCACCGCACCGGCGACCCCGGCTCCTGGCCCACCGTGCTGCCCGGAGAACACAACGGCATACCCGACTCCGGTGTGTGGACGGTCCCTGTCGGCGCCTGCGTGCGCCTGACGATCCCCGACAACTGCTCGGCCAACGACTTCGCCAGCAAAGCCGACAAGATCGCCCCCGCCCTCGACGTCCCCGCGGTACGGGTGAAGTCCCGCGACGGAAACCAACTCATCTTGGAACTGCGCGTGGTCGACCCGATCGCCGTGCTGGCCTGGTGCCCGCTGATCTCGGTCCACGAGGTGCTCGACGCCGACGGGTCGGTGACCACCCGATACCGGCCCGTCGTGGCACCCAACTCGCTGAGCTGCCACGACGACTTCGACCTGGCCGTCAGCGACCAAGGCGAGATGGTCACCTTCAACCTCTCCAAGCACGGACACATCGTCATCGGCGGCCGCACCCGATCCGGCAAGTCGATCCTGCTCAACAACCTCGTCGCCCGGGCCATGCTGATGCGCGACACCAAGGTGCTGATGATCGACCCCAACGGCGCCGCCACCCCGCCCTGGTACCGCTTGCTGCACCGGGTGTGCGAGGAAAACGACGGCGACGCCGCCTGCGAAATCCTCCTGGACGTGCTCGACGAGATCGAGCGCCGCAAGCGAATCTTCCACCAAAAGAAAATCGACAAGATCACCGACTTCTCCGAGGACCTGCCGCTGTGGGTGCTCGCCATCGACGAGGCCGCCCTGTTCCGCAAGCACTCACGGTTCGGCGACCTGCTGGGCAAAGTGGCCGCCATCGCCCTCAAATACGGCATCGTCTTGATCGTTTCCCTGCAGAAGGTCTCCGAGGACAACCTGCCCACCGCCGTACGCTCCCAGCTGACCAACAGGGTCAGCCACGCCGTGAACGACGCCCAGGACTTCCGGGTCCTGCTCCCCACTGCCCCCGCCGTCTACGCCGAGGAAGTCCTCAAACTGTCCGTCCCCCAGGGCGTGGCGATCGGTCTGCTGGCCAGCCAATCCGACTTCGTCCGGATGCGCGGGTTGTTCCTGCCCACCCAGGCCTGCTTCGACATCGCCGACGCGATCCTGGCCGTCCGCAAACCCGAACGCGACCTGCCCTACCAAGACGACGAGGACACCGACACCGCTGAAACCCCCGCAACCTCCTCCAAGCCCACCAGCACGCCGCCCAAACCCCGCACCGCGCCGGCATCCGCACCACGCGAACGGGCCAGCGAACAGCACGCCAGCGGCAACATCTTGCTGCTCGACGACTTCCGCGGCGTCCGCTACTGCCTTGCACCGGACTGCAACAACCCGGTCCCCCAAGCCCACACCGGCCGTCCCGGGAAGTTCTGCTCGCCGAGATGCCGCCAGATCCACCACCGCCACAAGAACCGCAAACAACCGACCGAGGACTGACTGACGCGAGCGCTCGAAGCCATTACCAGCAAATATGTTTCGTAGCGTTGCGTGACGTTCCGTTGGCACTTTCGTTCGAGGGGAAAAAGCGGGCACCACATGAGGAGAATCGGTGCTCCCTCACGCGGTGCCGCCGAGCCCTACTCGACCACCGCGCTCACGTGACCGACCACCCCGACAGCGGCGCCATCAGTGGCCAACTGCCACCACCCGACACCCACCCCAGGAAGCGTTGGGCCAGATCATCCTCGGTCTCGGTGGCCATGCTTCGGCCCTGCAGCAGCTCGCCCGCACCAGGCGCGCATCGGGCACGAGATGTGTGAGCGGTTCCTCTCCCGCCTCGGATCGGCCGACGACAACCGCGACGCCGCACAGCTGATGATGGCCCGACTGCCAGGCCGAGCGGGATATCGAGCAGCACACCGAAGCTCTGCGGCCCTGGAGCGCTGGTCACCGTTCATCGAAAGCGGCCCCGCACGTAGGCCAGCAAACACACGAAATAGGTCCGCCCTTGAATCACTATGGGGTCGAGCCTATTTCGTGTGTGTATGGGACGTTTGGGCGCTCCTATGCGGCCTGTTGATCGAGCGCAGCGGCTCCGGAGTCGGTCAGCCGGACCGGGGTGGACGCGCCTTCGGCGACCTCCTTTGTCTGCGGATCGGAGAACGACCAGCCCACGAGTCCCGCGTCGAAGGCGTCCCGAACGAACTTGGTCTGGGCTTTCGACAGATCCTGATCGGTGTTGCGGAACCGAAGCCCCGCCCCGAGTTCCCCGTCGGGGCCGCGCGCACTCAGCACTGAGACGCGATCGGCGCGGATATCCTCGAGCAGCCGGTACTGATCGCGCTTGAATTGCCGCGCGGTGCCCTTCGAATCGGCTACGGCCTCACCGCCATGTTCCCCCGCCTCGACCTTCACGGGCTGCTCGGCCCGTGCGCTGTAGGCCCGCAGACCCGCCTCGGTGATCTTCACCGGCGCGAAACCCTCGCGGTTGGCCCTACCGAAGGCGATGAACTTGTGCCGCAACAACGATTCCAAGGTCTTGACCACGCCGTCGCCCACGCGCTTTCCCCCGATGTACCAGTCGAACTCCTCCGCCTCGGCGTCGATCACCACAACCGTCACCGACAGGCGACCGCGGGCCTCGGGATGCAGATCCCCGAGCATGGACAGCTGCGCCGGGGTCAGCCGCACCCGGGCAGGCCGCCTACCCGCGCCAGGAGCGTGCTGTACCGCGGTGTACCTCTCCAACTGCTTCGCCAGCGCCTTCTCAGCACCCTGGGCCTCGAAACGGTCCTGCTCGGCCTGCTTGATCCGCCGCTCGGCCTCGGCCAAGCTGGCGCGCAGCTGCGCCACCTCCGATTCCGCAGCCGTGCAACGAGACTCGAGGTCGGCAAGCCGCTTCGCCACCGCCGCATCGGTCTCTTCGAAACCTTCGAGAGCAACGGTGGCCTGCCGCGAGGCCTGCCCCACCGCCGCCGCCATCGCCGCCAGAGCAGCCCGCATCGGCGCCAACGGATCATCGCCGCCGACGGGCACAGGCGCCGACTCCGGCACGGCGAGCTCCGCCGCTAACTCCACCGACGCCGCCGCTACCGCCGTCTCGCGATCCAGCCGCACCCGCCGCGCCGCAGGCGGGGGGAAGCGCGTGGGTGACGGCGTGGCCGCCGCAACGGTCTTCTCCACGGGACTTTCCGCAGGGGCCGCCACAGGCTCAACCACCTCGACGGCATCATCAGCTATCTCGGAGATATCAGCATTTTCAGGCGCGCCGATATCCGACACGTCATCACCTGCATTTTCGGACGTGCCCAGAGCATCATAGCCTGAGTCTTCGGTGCTCTCAGCAACAACACCCGCGCGGGCGTTCGACAGCTCTTCCCAGGCGTTGCTCACCAGCTTGTCTCGCCAGCGGTCCGAATTCTTCGCCTTGTGCGGGTCACCGTCATAGGTTGGCTGAGGGCCGTGGGTTTGAAGCTGTTTCACCTCGCACCCGCACAGCTGCGGCACGAGCACCACTTCCCCCTTCGGCAGCGGCGCATCGGCCCCGTAGGAGCTCCACAACTTCTTGTTCGCCCACTCCAGTTCCTGCGCCGGCCGTGTCGTGATCGGCGGCCACAGGCCCACGGTGCCGCAGACCGAGCACGCCACCTTGTCCAGCTTCACCCGCGGATCCTCGTCCCCGTGCTGCCGCGCCTCGATCGCCAACACGTCGATCCGATGCTCAGACCGGCAGGCCATGCACGGCACCGGGTATGCCGCCGCCGCGATGGACCCCAGCGTGTCCCCCGCTTGTGCCCGCTGCACGGTCAGCGACAGCGGCCAGCGGCAGAAGGACACCACCTCCCCCACCGGGACCCGAGGCCCGCCTTTCCGCGTCGCTCCGAGCCGTACCGCTTCGACCACCCAATCCGGCAAGTCCACCTGCACTGGCAAATCCACCGCCGTACTCCTTTCTCCTCATCAACGGACTATTGTGTTTCTCTCTCTCCTCTAAATATACCGTGAAAGCACCTCTCTCCTCAATACCTGAGCCGAGGAAAAATGGAGAAAGCTGAGGAGAATAGGTTGATAGCTGAGGATAATGGGTGTAGACTGAGGAGTATGAACAGCAGCCAAGCAGCCCAGAAGGACCGGAAAGCCGCCGAAAGCGCAGAAAACCCCCAGGTCAGCGGGGGTAATTGACGAAAGCGCCCCCGAGAGGGTAGGTTCCTCACCATGACCCCCCGACCGAAAGCCCTCACCCCATCATCCTCATGTCCC